>NZ_NRRY01000001.1 GCF_016583905.1 Lamprobacter modestohalophilus
GCAATGGGGGCAGCAAACAGGTTCAAGTACCATAACTAAAGATCCCGAAAGTTTACCGTTAACAGTAGAATAGTATATAATTTTCTTTGATCAAAAAATATCACCGGTACAGATCAAGAACACTACCCGCTGCGTGATGGTGGAACCTATGCAGTGAGCCAAGGGCCTCGGCTTGAGACTGCAGCTGAAGTGCGCCGCATGGCCCGCGATGGCTGCGATCTCGTTGGTATGACAGCGATGCCGGAGGCAGCGCTCGCGCGCGAGCGCGATCTCGGCTACGCCACACTGGCGTTTGTCGTCAATTGGGGCGCTGGCCTCAGTGACGAAGCGATTACTATGGATGCGATCAACGCACAAATCGAGCGCTGCGCCGACGATATCGGACGCCTCTTGGCGATGCTTGCCGAGCAGCGTGCCGCGCCGGTTGGCTGAAGCGGCGCTCACTAGATCATTGTCCCCACACCCAACCCCAAACAACTTGCGGAGAAACGATGATGGCCGACGACCAGGAGCAAAACCCGGTGGAAAATGCTGAAAAGAACCCTGTGGAAGGCCAGGAGCAGGCAAAGCCTCGGATGGGCTTCTTGCCAAAAATGGTCCTTTGGAGTCTTGTGCTCCTCTTCGGATTCCTCTACCTCGGCTCTCTCGAGCGCAAGACTGGTGAGTCATTGATGCCGTTCTCTATGGGCGGCGGTGACCGTGAGGCACCAGCCGCTGCTGTGCCAGCAGCCGCAAGCGGTGCGGCCAGCGAGATAGCCAGCGCCGCTCCGTCTGCGCCCCCAACTCAGCCGGAGCAAACGGCTCCCGCCTCTGAGCCAAAGTCTCCCGCTGCTGCCAGCGCTCCGGCCGCGGCCGTGCCTGATGTGAGCAAGCAGGAGGCAGAGGCCTTTGCCCGGGCAGTGATGACGAAGAAGCCTGAATCGACCGCGACCTCTGTTTCAGCGCCGGCAGCAGCGCCTGCTGCACCGGCTCCGGTCGCTAGGCAAACCGCGCAGGCGCCTGCTGCACCGGCTCCAGTCGCTAGGCAGGCCGCGCAGTCGCCGGTCGCTCAGCCGTCCGAGCAGTCAGCGACGCCGAAGGCGCCAGCGACGACGGCCCCGGCTTCTGTTGACGCCAAAGCAGAGGTAGTAGCTGCTCCGAGTTCTAATGCTGCAGAGGCGCCCGCGAGCGCTGGCGACTGGGCAGCGAGGCGTCGAGCAGAGGCTGAGGCCTACTATGCTGAGCAGAGGCGGCAGGCTGAGGCGGCCGCGCGCCAGCGCTGGGAGGCGATGCAGCAGCGCATGCCGCCTGTGCCTTGGCAAGCTTCGCCGCCGGCCGCGATGCCTTATGGGGCTTACGGTCGTTGGCCAGCACCCGCGGCGCCTGGCTACTATCAGCGCCCGGCTGCGCCAGGCGGCTCTTCATCGAACTGAGTCCGGCTCGGAGGAGGGTGCGGAAACGTTCATGGCGCGCCGCGCCTGAAGATGACGTGATTGCTTCAGGTTTAGTGCTTTGGACGAGCCGCACCTTCTTGCACTGGCGCAGATCTAGCTTCCACTGGGGCTGAATCTCGTCGCCTATGCTGGATCTGAGCCTATTAGCCTAGCGTGCGCTGGCGCAGATCCAGCGCCTACTCCCAGCGGAAGAGCCTTGCTGCGATGGTGATTAGAATCGCTGCCATCGCTAGCAACAGGGCTAACTGCGGCGCGATGGCTATGAGGTCGGCGCCGTCAATCATGACCGCCCTCGCGCTTTCGACGAGATAGGTTAAGGGCATGAGGTGCGAGAGGGTTTGTGCTGCGGCGCTCGTGCCTTCCATCGAGAACCACACGCCCGAGAGCAAGAGCATGGGCCAGGACATCAGATTGAGCAGTCCATCGGCTAATTCTTCTGTGCGTAATCTGGCGGCAATGATCAGTCCCAAGCTGATCATGTTGAGTGCGCCTGCCACATAGATCAGGATGAGGGCGAGATAAGAGCCTCGCATCGGGAAATCGAGCAGCAGCATCGCGCCGGTGTAGACAACGAGGCTTGAGGCCAACACCACAATCAGCCGCGACAAGATCTGCGCGATCAGGAATTCGAGCGGGGTCAGCGGGGTTGCCTTGAGACGCCGCAGGACGCCGTTCTTGCGGTAGCGCACCACGACCCAGCCCACCCCCCAAAGGCTGGAGAACATCAGGTTCATCGCGAGCACGCCGGGCACGGCCCAATCGGCGTAGCTGAGTGCCTCGCCGCTTGCGGTCTCGCGCAGCGGCATCTCCGTTGCCTGTGGCCTTGCCGGTAGGCCGGAGGCGCTAGTCGCCACCGGTGCGCTGGCAAATGCGCCAAGCAGGAGGCGTTCGGCGATCGAGCCGTTCGCCGACTCAGGGTTGACCCAGTAGCGCACCGGCGCGGTTGAAGATGTCCGAGTATCGAGAAGAAGGTCGAGCTGATGTCGAGCGACTTTGGCAACGCCAGGGTCCTGCTCGGTGATTGGAACAAATTGAATGGTCTCGATTGAGAGGAAGTCGTCGATCCCGCGGCCGGCGGCTGATGAAATCGGCGCTGCGTCGTCGCCGAGTAGGCCGACCTTGAGCAGGGTTTGGCTGCCTGAGCCGAAGATGAACGCAAACGCGACAATCATCATGACCGGCATCAGGATATTCCAAATCAGGCCTGCGCTGTCGCGGTAGAACTCGCGGTTGCGAGCGACGAAGATCGCCTGGATGCGTTTCCAGCTCGGTGGGTTGAAGGCGGTGCGCTCGCTAGCCCGGTCCAGCCGAACAGTGGCAACTGGTTTCGTCGCAGGTTTCATCGCAGATTTCATCGAGAGAGCTCAGGCCCTAAGGCTGTGGCCGGTCAGTTTGAGGAAGAGATCCTCGAGGCTCGGGCGGTCGACGCGCAAATCGATCAGCGAGGCACCGTGTTGCTCCAGCTGTTCGAGCGCGGTTGGCACCTCGTCGACATAGATCTCGATGCTGGTGTCCCGGCGCTCAGCGTTTGCCGGCAGCGGCTCATCACTGGGCCAGGCGCTGCTGGGTAGTCGGAGGATTGCCGTCGGGAAATGCTCGCGAATCAGCGTGCTCGGCCGACCTTGAATGAGGATGCGGCCGTGGTCGACGATGGCGATCTCGTCACAGAGTCGCTCCGCCTCTTCCATGTAGTGGGTGGTGATGAGGATAGTTGTACCGCGCTCGCGGACGCGATCGATCAGCGCCCAGAAATTGCGCCGGGCCTGGGGGTCGAGGCCTGTGGTCGGCTCATCCAGAAACACTAGGGTTGGGTCATTCACCAAGGCGATGGCGAGCAGCAGGCGCTGGCGTTGGCCGCCCGAGAGCTTGCGCGTGTCGCGTGTGAGAATCTCTTGTAGATGGCAGAGCTGGATGAGCTCGTCGAGATCGGCGTGGCGTTGGTAGAGGGCCGCGAACATCGCCAGAGACTCGCGGACGGTTTGGAAATCTTGGAGCGAGGTCGCCTGGAACTGGATGCCGATCTGCTCGCGGAAATCGCGATCGAGTGGGCGGCCTCGGAACAGTACGCGGCCGCTTGTCGGTGGCTGGATGCCTTCAAGCATCTCGAGGGTGGTCGTCTTGCCAGCGCCGTTTGGCCCTAGAAGACCGAAGCACTGGCCAGGTCGGACCCCGAAGCTGATGTCGTCAACAGCGCGAACGCCTGGGAACTGCTTACCTAGCCCGTCTGCGGCGATGAGAAGATCGTCTGTCATCAGGTCATCAGGTCATCAGGTCATCAGGTCATCAGGTCAACGGTAGAGCTTTTAGCTTGAAGGTTGGAATAGCCAGTGAGGTGACGTGCATAGTCGAGTCGCGACGACAGACGATGAAGCACTTGTGTCAGGGTAACGTTTATCGCCCGCGCCCCATCCCGGAAGATGGGGCAATTCCTTCACGGTCAGCGGCCACGAAGTGGGCGCAAGCGCCTCAGTGGCCTCGGGCCGTCGCACCGTCGACAGCCTTATTCCTTGTCGTTCTTGGTGGTGTCGATGCCGAGCGGCATATAGGCCGCGCAAGTGCCGAAGTAGGCGGTGCCGAGCAGGATGAGTCCGACTAGGCCCAGCCACCAAGGACCGCCGAGGATGCTGATCAGGACGAGGATGCCGGCGGCGGCGTATCGAATGTTGCGATCGGTCTGGCCGACGTTTTTGACGAGGTTCATAGGAAGCTCCAAAGGCTGGATGGGTTTGGATGATAACGCTAGCGGCTGCGCCCTGGTCGATCGCTGGGTCGCGGCTGTCTTAGCGTGGCTACAAGTAAGATGGGGACGATGGCGTTTGGTTTCTCCCGCATCGGGACCGATGCCGAGGACCATGCCTGTGATAGCGCAGTCGACTGCTGTCCAGCGACCGCGTGAATCTAAAGTATACGGGTAGGCTGAGCGGGTGGGCGTTGCGATTGGACAATGGATGCGGGGAATCCACGACCTGTGCCCGCTAGACTGGCTATCCTGGTCGTTTTCCCCGCCGTGATAGTCCCTTCGAGCGTCGTCATGCACGGATTCCAGTTGTCCCGCGCCCTGTTTTGGTCGGTGATCGCTTTTCTTGCGCTGCTCGCGTTCCGGCCCTGGATCGATGGTTGGCTGATCGAGCGCGCGGCGGTGCCTAGGCCTGTCACAGCGCGTGGTGATCTGGCGGCCGATGAGGAATCGACGATTGCGATCTTCGATGCGGTCAGCCCGTCGGTGGTCTTCATCACCACCACCGAGGAGCTGGTCAACCCTTGGGCGCGCGATCCGAATGTCGTGCGCCGCGGAACCGGTTCCGGCTTCGTCTGGGACGGCCAGCGGCATATCGTGACCAACTGGCATGTCATCGCTGAGGCGAGCGCAGCCTGGGTGCGTTTGGCCGATCAGCGCCACTTCCGCGCTGAGTTGATCGGAAAGAGTCCGGCTCATGATCTGGCCGTGCTCAGGATCAGTGGTGCATGGCAGGCGCCCGAACCAATACCGATTGGCCGCAGTGCCGATCTGCGGGTTGGCCAGAAGGTGTTCGCGATTGGCAACCCGTTCGGATTAGATTACAGCTTGACCAGCGGCGTGGTCTCGGCCCTTGACCGCGCCATCTACAACGAACGATCCGGTGAGATCCGCGGCCTGATCCAGACCGATGCGGCGATCAACCCAGGAAACTCGGGTGGCCCCTTGATCGATAGCGCTGGGCGCCTGATCGGCATCAACTCGGCAATCTTCAGCACCTCGGGCACCTTTAGCGGCATCGGTTTTGCTGTGCCTGTGGATACCATCAACCGGGTTGTGCCACAGTTGATCGCTCGAGGGCGTTATATCCGTCCGCGCATCGGCATCACGGCCGACGATGCCGTAAGCCGACCGATTCTGAGGCAGCTTGGACTCGAGGGTGTTTTGGTACTGGGTGTCGGGCCAGGCTCGCCGGCCGATATCGTCGGACTGGTTGAGACCCGAGTCAGCCCAACAGGCGAGATCATGCCTGGTGATATCATCCAACGGGTGGATGGGCAGCCGGTCGCTGAGATGGCGGATCTGATCGATATCCTCGAGGGTTACCAGGTGGGTGATCGAGTGACGCTCTCCATCATCCGAGATGGCCGCCCCCTGGAGGTGGCGATCCATCTTGGGGGTGAATCAGTCCGCTGGGATTAAGCTGCCCTCTCCAACGGGCGTTCGGCCGATCGCGTTGACGCCACTCCGCGCTTCATCGTCCGGGGTGGCGAGGCGCTCTTTACGTTACCGTGAAACAAGCGCCTCACCACTGTCCCGGGTAGCGAGGCGCTCTTTCTCTTCAGGCGCCGCGCTTCGGCTGAGGAGTCAGGCGCTCGAGCGTCAGTCGAAGCCGCAGACGCCGGTCGGGCAACAGCCGCCGGCACCACAGGCCGGTGCGGGTGCGCTACCGCTACCGAGTGCGCTGCTCGAGATCAGGTTGCCGCCGGTGGCCATGCGACTGACCGGGGTCGACGCGGGCGTATCGCCGCAGGGGATCGCTGCGCGCTCACAGAGCTCTCCCCAGGTACTGATGGTCTCGCTCATTCGATGGCTCACCTCAACGACGCGGTCATTGGTGTCACAACGATAGTCGTAGGTTGGCATGGTGGGGTTCTCCATATATCGATGTTTGCTGATATACCCAAGATTATACCAATCCGAGGGCGAACAGCGACCTGTCTCATCAGCGCAGGTTGGCGTCTCCTAGAGGCTGTCTAGAAAGCTAGCTAGACCCTAGCTAGATGCCAGCTAGACGCCGATCTCGGCGAGCCAGAGCCTGACGCGCAGTCCGAGGCCAGTGGTGTAGCCGACGCGTCGAAAGCGGATTCGGCCATTGCGGTCGATGATGAAGCTTGCGGGCACCGCCTGAACGCCCCACTGCTGGGCGATCTCGCCGCTGGGGTCAGCAATCACGCGCAGATCCAGCGCTCGCTCGCTGAGGTAGCGGCTGATCTCTTCTTCAGTGCCGGATTGCATCGCGACCGTCATCACCTGGTAACGCTTCGCGAGCGCCTCGATGCTGCCCTCCTCAAGCTTGCAGATTGGGCACCAGCTGGCCCAGAAGTGGATCAAGGTTGGCCTCTCCAGCGGTGGACTCAGGTTGATCTGCTCAATCGTATCGATTGCGCGACCGCTGAGCGCCGGAGCCATTCCTTCGGCGAGCGGTCTTGCTTTGTACCAGTGCACAGCGGCGAGCACGAGGAGGACGATCGCGCCTTCGAGCCCCCATCGGCGTAAGCGTTGGCCCCAGCGGCGCTTGCGCTCGCCGTTTGGCGACTTGCTGTTCGTAGGTGACGCACGCATGGTTATCCGCTTGATCGTTTGGTCATCGTTTTGTCATCGCTTGGTGATCGCTTGGTGATCGCTTGGTGATCGCTTGGTGATCGCTTGGTGATCGCTTGGTGATCGCCTGGTGATCGCCTGGTGATCGTCTTGTCGACAGTCACGAATCGAGAGTCACGATGCGAGGCGCATTCGCAGTGTGCCTCTTGAGCTGACTGGGCTGCGCTGAGAGCGGTTCGGCTGTGATCAAGCGTTTGCGTCTGCCGTTTCGACCTGCAGAGAGGTGTCTTTATGCCATTGTCAGTTGTATTGCTCATGATGCTCGTCTTGCTCAGTCCCTGGTCCGCGCAGGCCGCGGAACCCAGTGAGGGGCTCTTCGACCTCGATGCACTCGAGGTCAAGATTGCGCCAGATCTGCCCTATATCGAGCTTCTTGAGGGTGACGAGACGGTGCTACTGATGCGCCATCAAGACCCTGGTCATACCATCCGGCCGCCGTTTGAGAAGACATCCCGACCTTGCCCGCCCTATTGTGTGCAGCCGATGCAGTTGGCGCCTGGCGTTGAGACCATCGGCGAGCTCGAGCTCATCGACTATCTGCAGCGCGCTGCGGGCGAGCTCAGTGATGTGCTGGTGATCGACTCGCGAACGCCGGACTGGTTTGCGCGTGGGACGATTCCGGGTGCTCTGAATATTCCCTACACGCAGCTCGACCCGGCGCATGCCAAGCCAGCGCAGATTGCTGAGCTCTTGCAGCTTGAATTCGGCGCTGTTACGGCTGATGGGCTTTGGGATTTCGATCACGTCAAGACCCTGGTGTTCTTCTGCAATGGCGCCTGGTGTGGTCAATCGCCGACCAACATCAAGGCGCTGCTCGGTTTCGGCTTTCCGGCACACAAGCTCAAGTGGTATCGCGGTGGCATGCAGGCCTGGGAACAGCTCGGCCTGACCACGGTGAGTCGGGCCCCTGATGCTGACTGAACCGATCCTTGATCCGAATCTGGATCGGTATCCAACGCCGAATGATGCGCTCGAGCTCGCCAGAGCGGCGCCAGGCGTCGATGGCCCGGTTGAGATCGCGACGCAACTGGGCATCCTCGGTACGCGTGATGAATCTCCATTTTTCAGTGGAGATCGGTTGAAAGACGGCGGTGAGCGCGGTTTCTTCAGGGTCGGCGGCAAGTGACCAGGCGGTTGTCGCCTCATGGATAAAGACGGCGATCTCGCCATGACGGAGTGCGGCAAGACCCGCGTTGGCCTCTGCAAACGGAACCCGTTCCGCGCGCGGTAGTTGTGCTTGTACGAGCCTGGCGCCGAGGCTCCCGCGCTGATAGCCAACTCGCTCGTTGGTGAGCTTGAGGTCGATGAGGCGGGGGAAACGGGCTAGGTCGTCGGTGCGAATGATCGCCATCTGGCCGCTGTCGAGCACTGACTCACTGGTCGCGAGCCCAAGCGCGGCGAGTTCGTCACGCGGCAGCGCAGAGAGCGCGACGTCGACGCGGCCACCGCGGAGGGCGTCTATCAACCGAGGCTCCGGTAAGGCGTGGAGATTGAGCTCGAGCTCGAGCGCTGCGGCCAAGGCGCGGGCGAGGTCGATCTCGAGTCCCTTGACGACACCACCTTGCTTGAACGCGAGTGGTGGGCGCTCGATGGTGACCGCGAAGGCGATCGTTGTCAGGGACGTTGCCGCAGCCAGATCCTGGCTCAGGAGCAGGAGTAAGACGCAGAGTGCCGGTGCTACCCGTGGCGCGCTCCGGCGGCGCCACAGGTCTGCAGTAGTGGTTGGCTGGCTGGGCTCCCGGTTGCAGGCGCGCTGCGCTGTGCTGGCGGCACCCATCGCTCGTCAGTGCGCTCAGTCGCCGGGCAGTATTGGGGTCGTCGCACCCTGTTCTGGATCAGGTTCGGTGTTAAACCAGGCCAGCTTTTCGCGCAGGCGCACAACCTCACCGACGATGACCAGGGTCGGTGGCTGCGGTGGGTCATGCTCGACCTCGGCCAGGATCGTGGCCAGGGTGCCGACATAGACCTTCTGCATGTGCGTGGTGCCTTGCTGGACCAGCGCGACGGGCATCTCGGGCGCGACGCCGTGCTCGATCAGTTTGTCGATGATCTGCGGCAGGCCGACGAGGCCCATGTAGAAGACGACGGTCTGATTCGGCTGTGCGAGCTGCGGCCAGTTGAGGTCGATGCTGTGGTCCTTGAGGTGACCGGTGACGAAGGTGACTGACTGGGCGTAGTCGCGATGGGTCAAGGGAATGCCGCCGTAGCAGGCGCAGCCATTCGCCGCAGTGATGCCGGGTACGACTTGGAACGGCACGCCTTCGGCCGCCAAGGTGTCGATCTCCTCGCCGCCGCGGCCAAAGATGAAGGGATCGCCGCCCTTGAGTCGCAGCACCCGGTGGCCCTCTTTGGCGAGTCGTGCGAGCAGCCGATTGATCTCCTCTTGGCGCATCGTGTGCTGGTTGCGCTGCTTGCCGACGTAGATGTGCTCGGCGTCGCGGCGCACCATGTCGATGATCGGCTTGGCGACTAGGCGATCGTAGACGACCACATCTGCTTGCTGCATCAAGCGCAGCGCGCGAAACGTGAGCAGGTCGGGATCACCTGGCCCTGCGCCGACCAAATAGACCTCGCCGGTGCTTGGTCGGGTGCCGGACTCGAGCTCCCGTTCCATCGCGACCTTGGCTTCCTCCAAGTGGCCGGAGAAGATGCGCTCGGCGACACCACCCTGCAGCACTCGGTCCCAGAAGCGCCGGCGGTCGCGCTGCTGTTCGAAACGTGCCTTGACCTTGTCCCGATAGTCGGCGCAGAGCTCAGCCAAGCGGCCGTAACCGGCCGGGACCAAGGACTCGAGCCGCGCACGGATCATGCGGGCGAGTACCGGTGATGCGCTGCCAGTCGAGACCGCGACCACGACTGGCGAGCGGTCGATGACCGACGGCATGATGAAGGTGCAGTCTTCGGGCTGATCGGCGACGTTGACCGGGATGTTGCGGGCGTTTGCAAGCTCGGCAATACGTCGGTTGACGTCGCGGTCGTCGGTCGCGGCGATCACCAGACGCATGCCGTCGATGTCGCTGTCGGTGAAGGTCCGGGCATGAAAGCGGATCTCGGCTTGTTCGATGCGCGCGCGAAATTCTTCGCTGAGCGTTGGCGCCACGACGATGACCTGAGCGCCGGCGCGCCTGAGGTTGTCGAGCTTGCGCAATGCGATCGGCCCGCCACCCACGACCAGGCAGGGCTTGCTTTTGATATCGAGGAAGATGGGGAGATGTTCCATCGCTGACGCTGCCTCTGAAGGCGAATCTGTAGTTCTCTAGCCGGCCGGTTTGTACAACCTAAGCGGGCCTAGCGGGCCGGGTCTGCTGGGCCGAGCACTGGAATCAGCGGCCAAGCAGACCCAAGATCATACGCCTCGCCTGAGGCGCTGGGGCAAGATTGCCCGCACAAGAGCGGCGACGCGTCTTGATTGAGCATGTTAATATACTGAAATACTTGGTCATTGGGTAGTCTAACCTTGGTCACAGAGATCGATTCCGAAACCCTGAAGTCGCGTCTGAGCAACGGCGATGACGTCGTGCTGGTCGATGTGCGCACGCCGGCAGAGGTGGCGCAAGGTGCGTTGCCAAATGCGATCCACATCCCGATGGCGGTGATCCCCGTGCGTGCCGCGGAGCTGCCCCGAGATCGTGATCTGGTGATCTACTGTCGCAGTGGCGCGCGCTCATATCACACTTGTCAATTCCTTGCCCAGCAGGGTTTTGATAACGCCTTCAACCTGCGCGGCGGCATCATCGCTTGGGCCCGTCACGGCTACGAGATTGGCCAGATCAACGCTGGTTGAATGACCGCGAGTGGCCCCGCTTGGGGATCAAGTGGGCGCCGCTCATGTTGCCTTTTTGTCCGGTTTCGGCTAAAAATCAGAAGCTTCGTTTGTGCTGAAATACTAAAGCGTAAGCGTGGGTCTTGAGCTGAGACGGCTCGTCCAATTTTCTAAACACAGAGTGTGAGGTGTATCCGATGGCAGACTTCAATCAAGAGCTCGACGCCAGTGGTCTCAACTGCCCGCTGCCGATCCTGCGCGCGAAGAAAACGCTCAACGGCATGGAGGCTGGCGAGATTCTGCATGTGATCGCGACCGATCCAGGCTCCGTCAAAGACTTTGATGCCTTCTCCAAGCAGACCGGCAATGAGCTGATGGAGTCGAAGGAAGACGGCGGCAAGTTCCACTTCATGATCAAGAAGAACTGACCTCCGCCACACCCCTTACAACACAACAGGGGCTCGGCGAACGGGCTCCACTGGGAGGAAACGATGGACGAAAAGAAACTGGCCATCATCGCCACCAAGGGCTCGCTCGATTGGGCCTATCCGCCTTTCATTCTGGCGTCGACCGCGTCGGCCCTCGGCTATGAGACGCAGATCTTCTTCACCTTCTACGGTCTGCAGCTGTTGAAGAAGAAGCTCGAGCTGCAAGTCACGCCGCTCGGCAATCCGGGGATGCCCATGCCGATGGGGATGGACAAGTGGTTTCCGATCCTTGGTATGACCCTGCCAGGTATGCAGGGCATGATGACCAAGATGATGAAGCAGAAGATGAAGGACAAGGGCGTCGCCAGCGTCGAGGAGCTGCGCGAGCTTTGTCAGGAGGCGGAGGTGAAGTTGATCGCCTGCCAGATGACCGTCGATCTGTTCGATATGGATTCCTCGCAGTTTATCGACGGCGTTGAGTACGCTGGCGCCGCGGCCTTCTTCGAGTTCGCGGGCGAGAGCGATATCTGCCTGTATATCTGACGACAGCGGCGCTCGGTACTCGAGCGAGGCGCTGGTTATCGCGTAAGGGGGCGGTCTCGGTTGCTCCCCGGCCGATTCGCCAGGCGGTCCTGATGCCACGGGCGTCTGTCACAACGCCTTCTCTTGCATATCCCCCCTGCCGATAGGTCAAAAAAAGGGCCGCTCATGGATGGGCGGCCTTAAAAATGCGCGGCGAGGTTTGCGCGCTTAGGGGGACTGGTTTGTCGTGCTGTTGGCCCGTGTTGATCAGAAGGCGTCGAATGACTTACTCACCTCGAGCCCGATCAGATGTGCATTGGCTTCGTAGTCGCCATTGATGGCGTCAGTGCCGTTGATGTCGCTGCCACCAAGGTAAGGCTTGGCGCTGCGATAGTTGCGGTCTAGGAACATCACGTACATGTAGCCGGCCTCGAGCTGCCATCCATCGCCCAGGCTATGGCCAACGCCGATGCCGAATAGGTGTCGATCGTTATCTGGCACGCGGGCGCTGAAATGGGCATCGCCCTGAGGTGTCTCGTCGAAGGAGTAGCCGAAGCGCAGTTGTGTCTGCTCTTGCAGTTGATAGGTCATGCCAAGCCGATAGGCATTGGCGTCATCCCAGTCGTTCACATCCGCGAAGAGTGTGGCGCCGTTAAGATCGCCCTTGACCTGGATCTCTTCGAAGCTGCTCCAGCCGGTCCGCGTCCAGTCGAACTCGACTGCGAGCGCTGGTGTCAGCTCGTAGCGGGCGCCGAGCTGTAAGCGCCAGGGCAGGTCGAGGTCGAGTTCTGCGGTTTGGCTCGGCTGCAGGGCGCCAATCAACACCATCGTCGGGTTGAGGGCGCTGTAGCTGCCGTCGACCTTAATGGTGCTGCTCGAGTGGAAGTTGATTCCGGCGCTGAAGGGGCCTTTTGCGTAGAGTGCGCTGAGATTGAAACCGAGGCCGATGCCGTCACCCTCGAGCTGGGTGATTGATGAATTCAGTGTGGCCGATTTTGCCCAATAGATGTCGGCGCCAAGCGCGACGGCCAACTCATCCGAGATGGCATAGGTGACGGTCGGCGTGAAGTCGATGATCTCAAGGTTGCTCTGAGTCGGCTGCGGGCTCGCCGGTACGCTGCCGCCCGGTCCCAATGGCGGTGGCGGCAGTTGGATGCTGCCTGTCAGCGGCGGGAAGGTTTCGGTTTTCCAGCGGGTCTCAAGGCCAAAGGGTGCGTTGACGCTGAGCCCGGCCGACCAGCGCTCATTGATTCGAATCGCGGCCTGGATCATCGGCGCGACAAGCCAATCGGCGCCCGCGCTGTCGTGGCTGCCGCTCGCGTTATCGACCGAGAACGTCGGCCCGATCAGCAGGCTTCCGGCCGATAGCCAGGACTGGTCGTGAAAGGCGATGGCGGCGGGGTTGTAAGGAACAGCGCCACGCTCGACCGGGTTGGCGACAAGCGCGTTGGCCGTGGCGATGCCTGCGGTCGAGAGTTCGGGGACGGCAAATCCGGATGCCGTTGCGCTCGAAGAAAGGCATCCGCCGAGGATGGCACCGGAGATGGCAAGCGCCGACAAATGGCCGTTGTGAAATACATACATCTGGCGTGACTCCTCAGACCACTGCATGGCTAGTATGGTGTTTTGCTAGCCTTTATTGTTGGTGTTGTGA
This sequence comes from Lamprobacter modestohalophilus, assembly GCF_016583905.1. Classification (GTDB taxonomy): domain Bacteria; phylum Pseudomonadota; class Gammaproteobacteria; order Chromatiales; family Chromatiaceae; genus Lamprobacter; species Lamprobacter modestohalophilus. Next base: position 13,142 of record NZ_NRRY01000001.1, read on the forward strand.
ATATACACCCGGCTGTTGCAAAAAGCCAGGTTTGTTGTATATCCGCTGTTGCTGGCGCTAAAGACGCGCGTGCGACGGGCTAGCACGGGACGCCTGTGCTATAAGAGCAGACGCTGAAGACGGCTTCGAGGAGACCATGGCAGACCGCAGACTGCAGGTGTTTCATACGGTGGCGCGTCTGATGAGCTTCACCAAGGCGGCCGATGCGTTACACATGACGCAGCCGGCGGTGACCTTCCAGGTCAGACAGCTTGAGGAGCAGTTCAATACTCGGCTGTTCGACCGGGGGCGCAATCGGATCAGCCTCACGGCTGCTGGCGCCCGGGTGTTCGAGTACGCAGATCGCATCTTTGGGCTCTATGCCGAGATGGAGCAGGGCGTGCGTGAGCTCACAGGCGACATCAGTGGCGCACTCACCATTGGTGCGAGCACCACCATCGCTGAGTACATGCTGCCGACCCTGCTCGGCGACTTCAAAAAGCGCTATCCGGAGATTGGCATCCATCTCAAGGTCTCGAACAGTGAGGGCATCGTGTCGCTGGTCGAGCGTAATGCCATCGATCTGGGGGTGGTCGAGTCGCCTGTCGCGAATCGTCACCTGGTAGTCGAGACTTGCAAACAAGACGAGCTGGTTGCAATCGTCCCCACAGGGCACGACCTCGCGACCGGGGCGTGCGTCGCCTGTCGTCGTGTGCTCGAGTATCCCTTCATCTGCCGCGAGGAAGGCTCAGGGACGCGCGAGGTCATCAACGATTATCTCGACGAAATGGTCGGTGGCACGGGGGGGCTCAAGGTGGCCATGGAGCTGGGCAGCCCAGAGGCTGTGAAAGGTGCGGTTGAGGCCGGGATGGGGGTTTCGATTGTTTCCAAGGTGACGGTTCAGAAGGAACTCAAGCTTGGCACACTGGTCGCCTTGCGTCTCGAGCCACCTCTGTTCCGTCCGCTTTCGTTTGTCCATCAGAAGCACAAGTTCAGGATTCGCGTGATGGAGGAGTTGCTCGAATTCGCACGCGCCTACTGTAAAAGCAATACGACGCAGTGATGGCTCAGCATGACCGACTGACGGCACAGCATGACGCACTGATGGCATGGGCGAGAGGCTGAAATGATCCCAATGGAGCGCGCATCGCCGCATGAGCGGCGACTGCTGAAGATTCTGCGTGCCCTCGATGTCCAAGATCGAGCCACACTGATCGCCTTCGCTGAATTCCTGATGGCCGGCGGGGCGGCCGGTGCGGACTCGGTTGCGGGAGGCCTCGAGCGCACCCCGGCCCCGCCTGAGCCGCAGCATGAGCCACGTCCGACGCAAGAGAGCGTGGTGGCGGCCATCAAACGGCTGCGCCGGGTCTATCCGATGCTTGATGCCGGTGAGATGTTGCATGAAACCTCCGCGCTGATGGCGACCCATCTCCTTCAAGGGCGTGATGCTGCTGAGGTCATCGACGATCTCGAGGTCTTGTTCGTGAGTCGCTATCAGGCCCGACTTCCCAGGACCCCGGAGGCGCCGCTCGCCGACGATGATGCCTAGCCTCTGCACCTGCGTGATCGTTGTGCTTCCGATGCGGTATTCTGACTGACCTTAACTTCACCACCGATGCCCATGCGAGCGCTGAACCGCTGGCTGAGTCGTTACTTCTCCGACCCCCAGATCCTCTTTCTCGTCTCAGCACTGTTCGTGCTGTTTGCGATCCTGTTGTTTTTCGGCAGGATGCTCACGCCAGTGCTTGCCAGTATCGTGATTGCCTACCTCCTAGAAGGCCTCGTCGGTCTCTTGGAGCGCCAACGCTGGCCGCGTTGGGCGGCGGTGTCGGTGGTGTTCGCCTTGTTCATGCTGTTTGTGGTGTCGATGCTGCTAGGCGTATTGCCATCGGTCTCTCGCCAGATCCGCGACCTCGTTCAGCAACTCCCTAACATGCTCGCCTATGGCCAGCAGGTGTTGATGCAGTTGCCCGAGCGTTATCCGGATCTGATCACCAGCGCGCAGATTGCTGAGCTGATCAACAGTATCCGCCGCGATATCGCCGGGCTTGGGCAGCAGTTGTTGTCATTGTCACTGTCGTCGGTGGTCGGCGTGATCACGCTGCTCGTCTATCTGATCCTGATGCCCCTGTTGGTGTTTTTCTTCCTCAAGGACAAGGAGTTGATCTTTGCCTGGTTTCGGCGCTGGCTGCCTCGTCACCGGGCCATTGCTGGCGATGTTTGGAAAAAGGTCGATCGGCAGATCTCAAACTATGTTCGTGGCAAGGTCTGGGAGATCCTGATCGTCTGGGTGGTGAGCTTCGTGACCTTCTCTTTGTTTGGTCTGAACTACGCCCTGTTGCTCTCGGTGCTGGTTGGGCTGTCGGTGATCATTCCTTATATCGGTGCCTCCATCGTGACCATCCCGGTGGTGTTGATCGCTTGGTTTCAGTGGGGCTGGGGGCCAGCCTTCATCTGGCTGACCGTCTCCTACATCATCATCCAGGCGCTGGATGGCAATGTGCTGGTGCCCTTATTGTTCTCAGAGGTGGTGGATCTGCATCCGGTGGCGATCATCGTCGCAATCCTGGTCTTCGGGGGTATTTGGGGTTTTTGGGGGGTGTTCTTTGCCATCCCGCTGGCGACCTTGGTGCAGGCGATCCTGAGTGCGCTACCGCGGCATCTTGATGCTGAGCGTGCCAAGGGCGAAACCACCGATTCAGCCCTCGAGCAGGGTCCATCCACCTAGCGCATCTTTGATCGGGGCCTGTTTGCGTCTCGTCTGTTGCGTCTCATGCGTTGCGTGTTGTCTGTTGCGTTTCATGCGGCGTGGCTTAGTCCGTAGTGTTTCGCACAGCCTCGATCAGTCCAGCGTCCATTCATGCACCGGCTTGCCGGTGGCCTGATGCGCGAGATAGGCCTCGGTGAGCGCGGCCATGTCTGGCCCGTGCCTGGCGACCCAGGCGCGCTGCCAAGCGGCGCCGGTGCGGCGCGTGGCTGCGCGGGCTTCGATCACGCCGAGCCAGCGGTCGATCTCGTCTCGATCGATGCCAAGCGCGTTCAGGCCACGGCGTGCCTTGGGCAGGATGTGTTGGCGAATCAGCTGGTGGATTGGCATCCGCGCTGGATGGTCGTACCAGGGGATCTCGGCATTCAGCCCCTTCTGAGCGGCGAGATAGAAGTTGATCCGCGCCTGATTAAACGGCAGCGAGTGTTCTGGCGGTCTTAGCTCGCTGGCGAGGGCCTGCACCGCGCCGCAATAGAAGGCGGCATCGGCGATGTTGTCGATCGTCGAGGGCCCGGCCGCGACCACGCGATGCTCCATGCGCAGATGCGGGCATTGCTCGCCGCTCGGGCCGCTGTCGAAGCCGATCAGCGGCCGATTCCAACGCCAGATGGTGCCATTGTGCAGCCTGAGATGCGCCAGCCGTTCCACGGGCTCGTCCATCAGATGCGGCAGGAGTACCGGATAGCGTGTGATATTGGAGCGGAAGCACTCCATCACCGAGTGCTCTGCATAGCGGATGCCGAAGCCGACCCGCTCGCGTAATGGGCTGTCGCCCACCGAGACCGCCTGCTCGAACAGCGGGATACGCGTCTCGCACCAGAGCTCACGGCCGAACAGATAGGGCGAGTTGGCGCCGATTGCGACCGTGATCGCGGCCAGCAGCTTGGAGGCGTTGAACACGCGGGCCGACTCCGCGGCACCGATCTTGAAGTGAATCTGGAACGAGGTTGCCGCTGATTCGAGCATCACGTCGGGCTGTTCGATGAACACCGGTCGCTCGCCCTCGATCTCGAGTCGGATCGGCTCGCCATCGCGCAGGCGCAGGATCTGCTCGTTGAGGGCGCGATAGCGCGGCCGCGGTGTCATCTGCGCCGGGACCAGATGATCCGGGCGTACCGTGGGCAGGATGCCGATGGTGCCGACCTGGGCGTTGAGTGTCGCGGCTGCCGCATGGCAGCGGGTCAGGGTACGCTCGAGTTCAGCATGCAGCCGGCTAAACGGCTTGCCGCCGAGGGGCTCGGGCGTGCTATTCAGCTCGAGGTTGAAGCGTGCGAGCTCGGGGACGATGAGCGGATCTTGCAGCTGCTCGAGGAAGGCTTCGATGATGGGCGCCGGGGCCTGATGGCGGCGATCGATGAGCCAGGCCTCGAGCTCAAAGCCGGTTGCGCGCGGGCCGTCGGCGAAGGCATCCTCAGCAAACCAGCGTTCGAGCAGCGCGGTCTCGGCCTGCAGGCGCGCTTCGAACTCGCGGAAGTCGGCCTGGGTGAATGCGTGATGCTGGATGTCCTGGCCCATCGCGATACAGTGCCTCCAGTGGGGCGCGAGGCGACGTTCTGCCTGGCTCAGTGTTTCCTTAACATCCTGTCGAGTGCTTGTAAACGCTCGGGCGTGCCGATATCCAGCCATTGCCCGCGATGATGCAGGCCGCCGCAGCGTCCGCTGGCGATGGCTGTGCGCAATAATGGGGCAAGCGGAAAGGCGCCCGGCGTGCAGTTGGCGAACAGTTGTGGCCGATAGAGGCCGATGCCGGAGAAGGTGAGGCGCTGCTCTGCGTTCCACTGAGCCCGCTCTAAACCCTGCTCTTGCTCTTGCTTCTCCTCCTGCTCTTGATCCCGTTCCCGTTCCTGATCCAGATTCTGCTCGAGATCGTGCCCTTGATCCTGTTCCTCCGCCTCCGCCTCCGCCTGCCTCTGTTCCCGACGAACCCGATCTCCGCGCAGTGCGAAATCGCCTGCTGGATGATGCGGTGGATTATCGACCAGCACGATCTGCGCTAGATCCTTATCAGCGAGACGCAGTTGGCGGTAATCGAAGTCGCACCAGATATCGCCGTTGGTGACCAGAAACGGGGCATCACCCAGCAGGGGCAGCGCGCGATGGATGCCGCCACCGGTCTCGAGCGCTCGTCCTTCACCCTCGGGCGAGTACTGAATCCGGACGCCATAGGTGCTGCCGTCGCCTAAGGCCCGCTCGATCCGCTCACCTAGGTGGGCATGATTGATCACCAACTCGGTAAAGCCGGCTTCGCGCAGCCGCCGAATCTGATGGACGATCAACGCCGCACCGCCCGCCTCGAGCAAGGGCTTCGGGGTCTGATCGGTCAGCGGCCGCATGCGGTTGCCGCGCCCGGCGGCCAGGATCATCGCCTTCATTGCGTGGGTCTCGATCGCGGGGCTCGCGCCTCGAGCATCGCCGATAGGAACAGGCTGGCGATCACGAAGGCGAGGAAGAGGAAGAAGCCGAGCTGCAGGTTGGTGCCGTTGGTGGTGAGCAGGTCGACCTGCCGGCCGAGGCCGCTCAGCTCGGCGAGCTGGCTGCTGATCAGCCCATCGAAGCCGATATAGGCCATCAAGATCGCGACGACCAGCACATCGGCCATCGACCACTTGCCCGAGCGCAGCGCGAAAAAACGCACCAGCGCCCGGCTGCGCCAGCCCTTCAGATCGGTGTAATAGATGAGGCTGGCCATGATCTTGGCGGTTGGGAAGATCAGACTGAACAAGACCACCAGTCCCGCGACCAGGATCATATCGGCGGCGCCGGTTGCGGTGAGCACCTGAACCAGGTCAAGGATGCTCTTGCTCTGGAAGTAGAGGACCTGGTCGGTGAAGACCACGGGCTTGCCGAGTAAGCTGAGGCTGAGCTCATCGATGCGCGCCTCGACCTCGATCATCGGCGTCATGACGCCGGCGCTGAGCAAGACCAGCGTTGCCGCGGCGAGCATCAGCATAAGCTCGGGGGCGAGGGTGCGGCGTCGGGATGCCAACGGCATCCCAGCTTCAGCCTCAGCCCGAGCTTCAGCCTCAGAGCAAGTTGCGTGGGAAGGCGGAGGCGAAGGGATCGGTCTTGCGGTGTCGGCAGCGTCCTCGCGTTGGCTGGTGCCCTGCGGCGGGCGCCAGCCACTGCTCAATGGCAGACCCGGATCGCGCCAGGCGAGGAGAAACAGCAGGCTGACGCAGCCAAGTGTCCAGAGTGCGCCGATCTGAGCTCGCGCCTGGAGCCTGCTGGCGGTCTGACCGAGCTGTTCAATACAGTCAGCCGTGGTCTCGCAGCCATGGGTTTGCTCGATCTGTCGCTGGAGCGAGCGGTCGACCTGGGTGAAGGTTGCATTGGAGGCCTGCTCGATGGCCTGCAGCAGCTGGCGCTGGATCTCGCGACGGTTCTCCGGGCGGTCCAGCTCCTCGAGCACGGCATCGGCATAGAGCGGGACGCGGGCGCGCAGCTGGTCGAAGTCGACCAGCCAGTCTTGCACACCTTGGCGCAGGCTGCCCTGGAGGCGGTCGACCCAGCTGTCGCCTGCGGCATTGCGACGGCGTAGCACCTGTTCGACCTCGGACAGCATCCGGTCGAGCACGACCTCGAGATTGCGCTTGATCTGTGGCCGATTCTGCTCGGTCAGCTCGAATTGCTCGATCTGCTCGGCCAGGATCGCGGAGATCTGCCGGACCCAGACCTCGGCGTCGAGCAGACCGTATTTCACGTCCTGAAGCTCGGCACGCTGCACTTGTGTCCGCTGCAGCGTGCGCAGCTCGCGGATCAGCTGAGCGGTCGACATCACCGCACCGATCAGGAGCACCGCCGAGACTAGGGCGACGCTGATCCGTTGCAGCCGCGCAGGCATCACGATCGGCTGTTACCGCGCAACAGAGGCTGCATCGTCCGGGCGGCGATGGGCGCGATACCTTAAGCCCCGCATCAGCCCCGCATCGAGTCGAAGAACTCGTTGTTGGTCTTGGTGGTCTTGAGCTTATCGAGCAGAAACTCAACTGCGGCGAGCTCGTCCATCGGATGCAGGATCTTGCGCAGAATCCACATCTTCTGCAGCTCGGCGGCCGGCATCAGCAGCTCTTCGCGGCGGGTGCCAGAGCGGTTGATGTTGATGGCAGGGAAGATGCGCTTCTCGGCGATGCGTCGATCCAGATGCAGCTCCATGTTGCCAGTGCCCTTGAACTCTTCGTAGATCACATCGTCCATGCGCGAGCCGGTCTCGACCAGCGCGGTGGCGAGGATGGTCAGCGAGCCGCCTTCTTCGACGTTACGCGCGGCACCGAAGAAGCGCTTCGGCCGCTGCAGTGCGTTGGCGTCGACGCCACCGGTGAGCACCTTGCCCGAGGAGGGTACGACCGTGTTGTAGGCGCGGGCCAGCCGGGTGATGCTGTCGAGCAGGATGACGACATCGCGCTTGTGCTCGACCAACCGCTTGGCCCGCTCGATGACCATCTCGGCGACCTGTACGTGGCGCGTCGCGGGCTCGTCGAAGGTCGATGAGATCACCTCGCCGCGCACCGAACGGGCCATCTCGGTGACCTCTTCCGGGCGCTCGTCGATGAGCAGCACGATTAGGAAGACCTCGGGATGATTGTGCGCGATCGATTGGGCGATGTTCTGCAGGATCATCGTCTTACCGGCCTTTGGCGGCGAGACGATCAGCCCGCGCTGGCCCTTGCCGATGGGTGCGATCAGATCGACGGTGCGTGCGGTCAGATCCTCGGTGCTGCCGTTGCCGACCTCGAGACCAAGGCGCTGCTGCGCGAACAGCGGCGTAAAATTCTCGAACAGGATCTTGGTCTTGGCGTTCTCGGGCCGGTCAAAGTTGATATCACCAACCTTGAGCAGCGCGAAGTAGCGTTCGCCGTCTTTGGGCGGACGGATCTTGCCGGTGATGTTGTCTCCGGTGCGTAGCGAAAAGCGCCGGATCTGGCTGGGGGAGACGTAGATGTCATCCGGTCCAGCGAGAAACGAGGCGGTCGCGGAGCGCAAGAAGCCGAAGCCGTCAGAGAGGATCTCGAGCACCCCGTCGCCGTAGATATCCTCGCCACGTTTCGCCTTGGCCTTGAGGATGGCGAAGATGAGGTCCTGCTTGCGGGAACGCCCAACGCCTTCGAGCTCCATCGACTGCGCTAGCTCCACTAGCGCAGGGACGGGCATCAATTTTAGCTCGGTGAGATTCATGGATGGTTGATTCGACGGGGCTCGGCTGCGCTCCCCGCGCGAGGATCGCGGAGGACTCGGCGGGGACGAGCTGGGCTCGTCAGTGGTGGGATCTTCGGAGTCGGCTTGGTTGCCTGGCTCCGTCTCGATGTTGCCGGATCGATTCCTGGGGTTATTCCCGGGCCGGCGCCGCGGGCGGGTGCGTGGCTGGTTCAAAGGTTGCTATCGATGAAGACGGTGAGTTGGGACTTCGAGACCGCGCCGACCTTGATCGCCTCGGCCTCACCGTTTTTGAACAGGATCAGCGTTGGAATACCGCGAACGTTGAAGCGCTCGGTGACCGCTCGGTTCTCGTCGATGTCGAGCTTAGCGACCTTAATGCGCCCTTCGTACTCCGCTGCGATCTCCTCGAGAACTGGGGCGATCATCTTGCAGGGGGCGCACCAGTTGGCCCAATAGTCAACGAGTACGGGCTGGTCGGACTGCAACACGTCTTGTTCAAAGGTATCGTCAGTCACATGGACGATTCGGTCGCTCACTTCGTTATCTCTCCAGGTTGGGGTCATAGTCAGCACCGGCACCGGCCTTTGGTTGTTCGCCAATGGGTTGTGATGGTGCGATGTTTCTATGACGGTCTTGGTGATTGCGCCGATGGCGAATCGGCTTCATGGGGCCGTTTTTCAGCACGGCGCTGCAAGTTGAGTGCTCAACAGCCGGGGTTGGCTCGCAACAGACTGTCCCGCTGGCTGTTGTCGTTCGATGTGCGGGCTGGGGCTGCGCTGTCCGAGCGCTCACCTGCTGCGCCAATGGTTCTTTGGCCGTGCGGTGAGACGGGATGGGGCGGGCTGGTGGCTGGCGTAAATGCCGCCGCCAGCGTTAGGATGCTATTTGAGCTAAAGATATCAAGTTTTGCAAGTCCTGCGCACCTCGTTATGACGACCGTCATGACGACGTGGGCCTCGTCCTCACCTGTTCGCCCTTTCTATGCCCCAGACTCACCTCACCGATACCCGTTTCGATCAGTTCGATCTTCACCCGAACATTCTTGCTGGCCTCGAGGCGGCTGGCTTCCACTCTTGCACACCGATTCAGGCGGAGACGCTACCGATTGCGTTGGCTGGACAGGACGTCGCCGGCCAGGCGCAGACCGGGACCGGCAAGACCGCTGCCTTTCTGGTCGTCGCGCTGCAGCGCCTGCTCCGGCAGGACATGGCCGGTGTGTCAGTCGCGTCAGCTGCCGAGGCCGCGCCGCAGCCCGAACCGGCTGCTGACGCTGGCGCCGTGCCCCCTGCCGAGGTCGCTAGCGAGTCGGGTACTGAGCCGGCGTCGAACAGGCCGCGACAGCCCAGGGTGTTAATCCTCGCGCCGACCCGTGAGCTCGCGGTCCAGATCCACAAGGACGCGAAGCTGCTGGCTGCGCACACCAACTTCAAGTTAGGTCTGGTGTATGGGGGCACTGGCTACCAGGCGCAACGCGATGAGATCGCGGCCGGTGTCGATATCTTGATCGGTACCCCGGGTCGTTTGATCGACTATTTGAAACAGCGGGTTTTCGATCTGCGTCAGGTCGAGGTCGTGGTGCTCGATGAGGCCGATCGGATGTTCGACCTCGGTTTCATCAAGGATATCCGATTCGTGCTGCGACGCCTGCCGCCGCCCAGCGAGCGGCTTGGCCTGTTGTTCTCGGCGACGCTCTCCTATCGGGTCATGGAGCTTGCCTATGAGCACATGAACGACCCGAAGATGGTCGAGATCACCCCGGAGCGGGTGACCGCAGACCGCGTTACCCAATGCGGCTACATGGTGGCCAATGAGGAGAAGGTGCCGCTACTGATCGGCCTGCTGCGCCGATTTGAGGGGGCGCGCAGTATGGTCTTCGTCAATACCAAGCGCGAAGGTGAGCGCGTCTGGGGCTATTTGGAAGGCAACGGGCTCAAGGCGGCAATGCTCTCCGGTGATGTGCCGCAGAAGAAGCGGCTCAGTCTGCTCAAGCAGTTCCAGGAGGGCGAGCTTGCGACTATGGTTGCAACTGATGTCGCGGCCCGTGGTCTGCATATTCCAGGCGTCACCCATGTGATCAACTATGATTTGCCGGATGATGCTGAGGACTATGTGCATCGGATCGGCCGCACCGCGCGCGCGGGCGCGGCCGGCGATGCGATCAGCTTTGTCTGCGAGAGCTACGCGATGGGCTGGCCGGACATCGAGGCCTTTATCGGGGCGCGTATTCCAATCAGCACCGTCGAGCCGGAATTGCTTGCTAAAATCGATCCTAGGAGCCGCGTTCGGGTTGAGCGTCGTCCGCGTGATGAGGGACGCCACGGTCGGCGCGATGCGTCGCGCGATCGCTCAGCGCGGCCGGGAGGCCCGAGTGGTGCTCGCGGACGCTCTGGACCTCGACGCGAGCCTGGTACAGAGACCAAGCAGGCCCGCGCGGTCGAGCAGGTGGTCGCCTCAGGCGCAGCGCCTGAGCGCTCGGCTGCTGCAGCGCCTGCAGCAAAAGTCGCAACGGCAGCCGCTGGCTCGGCAGCAGAGGCGCCAAAGAAGCGTCGGCGTCGCGGTCCGCGGCGTCGCTCGGCCAATGCTAGTGCGCCAGAGCCCGATAAGCAGACCTAACGCTCGTGGCGCGCGCTCATGGCGCGGCGCCACCCCGGACAATGAATCGCGTGAGATTCACGTTAACGCGCATGGTGCCGCTACTTAAACGACTTATGCCAAGTCTTCTTGCCGTCGTGCATCGCACGTCTTTGGAGCCGATAGAGTTGATGCCTCGTTCCAGTCTCTACTACCGGTTGATCTACCCGCCAACGATCGTCCATCTCCTGATGGCGCTGTTGCTGAGTGTGGCGCTGCCCGTGAGTGCTGCGGGCGATGATGCTGATCCCGTCAATTTCAGTGATCTCCCGCGTGATGAGCTGCTGAGCTATCCGGAGTGGTTCAATGATCCGTTCTTGGACCTGCGCGCTGATCTCGAGGCGGCGCGTGAGGCAGGTAAGCGGCTGATCCTGTACTTTGGCCAGAAGCGCTGCCCCTACTGCCACCAGCTCATGGACGTGAATTTTGGCACTGAGGCAGACATCGTTGAGTACACGCGTCGTCACTTTGATATCACGCCCATTGATATCTGGGGCGTGGCCGAGGTGACGGATTTGCGTGGCCGGAGCATGACCGAACGCGGCTTTTCACTGCGAGAGCAGGCCGATTTTACGCCGACGCTGATCTTCTACGATGAGCGCGGCGATGAGGTCTTGCGCCTACGCGGCTACTATCCCCCGTATCAGTTCCGAGCCGCGCTCGAATACGTGGCCGACGAGCACTACCGGCGCGAATCGCTGCGCGACTATCTGGCGCGCGGCGACAACCGGATGGTCTTCGATGCGGCAGACCTCAACGATGCGCCCTTCTTCCAGCCGCCGCCTTACAATCTCGACCGGAGTCGCTTGCCGGCGGAGCGCCCACTGGCGGTGTTCTTTGAGCAGGGCGATTGTCATCCCTGCGACGTCCTTCATGGTCAGTCGTTACAAGAGCAGGCCATTGCAGAGGGCTTTGCCAACTTTGATAGCATCCAGCTCGACATGTGGTCGCAGACACCAGTGATCACGCCCTCTGGGGAGCGCACCACCGCGAGCCGTTGGGCCTCGGAGTTGGGACTTTTCTACGCACCAGCCGTGATCTTTTTTGATGAGCAGGGCCGCGAGATTCTGCGCGTCGACTCGGTGGTTGGCTTCTATCGGCTGCGCAACGTGCTGAACTTCATCACCAGCAAGGCCTACCTCCAGGAGCCTAGCTACCAACGCTGGCGGGTGCAGCGCGCATTCTAAGCCTCAAGCGTTTGCATGCATCTTGCATGTGAATTTGTCCACAGTTGATAGATGCCTTCCGGTGAGCCTGCCTGAGACGCGGTCTCAAACGCGGTCTCAAACGCGGTCAGGGTGCGTTCCGTGGTCACCGTCAAGGCACCGTAACCTCTTCTGTTGGGCCTTGCGGCATCATTACCGAAACTTGACTTGGCTGAGCACCGTTGGTGCTTAGCCCTTAGGAAATCCTTTTTATGCAGAGTATCTATATCGCTGGCGCCGGTTCGGGCAGCGGAAAATCGGTCGTCGTGCTTGGTTTCATGGAGATGCTCTCCGCCGTGAATCGGCGTGTTGGCTTCTTTCGGCCGATCGTGAGCGGGCCGGTTGAGCAGGACAATCTGACCTCCCTGATCCGCGAGCGTTACGATCTGCCGTTTCCGCCCGAGATGCTCTATGGCTGCACCTCGCAGATGGCCAGCGAGCTGGCGGCGGCCGGGCACTATGACGAGTTGCTGAAGCTCATTCTGAATAAGTTCATGCTGCTCGACGAGCAGTGTGACCTCATCCTCTGCGCTGGCACCGACTACGACGGTCTTGTGCCTTCACTGGAATTCGACTTCAACGCCGATCTGGCAAACAACTTCGGCTGCAGCATTGTGGTTGTGGTCAAGGGCTTCCAGCGCAGCTCTGAGGAAGCAATCCACGCTGTGCACATGGCGCACGAGTCAATGATCGACCGCGGCGGTGATTTGCTGGCGACGGTCGTCAATGGCGTCCATCCGGACTTCGTGGATGTGGTCAAACGGCGCGCACGCGCGGTGCTGCCGCAGACCGAAACCCTGCATGTGCTGCCCGAGACCGAGGCCCTAAGTAAGCCCACCATCGGCGAGATCCATAAGATGCTGCAGACGGAGCTGCTTTGCGGTGAGGCCGATGCGCTCAATCAGATGGTGAGTAATTACAAGGTTGCGGCGATGGAGGTGCCGGACTTTCTCAATTATGTCGAGGATGGTTGCCTGATCATCACCGCCGGCGATCGTAGCGACATCATCCTCGCCAGCCTGGCGGCCGATGTCGCCGACTCCTTTCCGCGTGTCGCGGGGCTGCTGCTCACCGGTGGCTTGAAGCCGGCCGAAAATGTCCAGCGTCTGCTATTTGGCCTGCGGCGCAGCAAGGTGGCGGTGCTCTGCACCCAACGCGATACCTTCCAGACTGCGCTGGCGGTGAATAAGGTCGAGTCAGTGATCCTGCCCGGTGATGATCGGAAGATCGCCGCCGCCCTTGGTGTGTTCGAGAGTTCTGTCGATATCAAAGGGCTGCAAGAAAGCATCGCCTTGCATCAGTCAGCACGGATTACCCCGCTGATGTTCGAGTACGAGCTGATCCAGCGCGCCAAGTCGCAGCGCAAGCGCATCGTGCTGCCCGAAGGGCAAGACGAGCGCATCTTGCGCGCTGCTGAGATCTTGATGCTGCGCGGCGTCGCCGAGCTCGTCCTGTTGGGGAATCCGGAGAAGATTCGGCGTCGGATTGGCGAGATGGGCCTGCAGCTCGAGGGTATCCAGATCATTGATCCCATCAACTCGCCAAAGCGCTCTGAATATGCGGCTGTCTACCATGAGCTGCGGGCGCACAAGGGCATCTCGGAGCAGATCGCCTTCGATGCGCTCGAGGACGTCAGCTACTTTGGCACCTTGATGGTCTACACCGGCGATGCCGATGGTATGGTCTCGGGCGCCTTGCATACCACCCAGCACACCATTCGCCCATCCTTTGAGACCATCCGCACCAAGCCGGACACCAAGCTGGTCTCGAGTGTCTTTTTCATGTGCATGCCGGACCGCGTGTTGGTCTACGGCGACTGCGCCGTGAACCCGAATCCAGACGCTGAGCAGCTCGCCGATATCGCGATTACTTCAGCCGGCACTGCTGCCGCATTTGGGGTCGAGCCTCGGATTGCGATGCTGTCGTATTCGACCGGCTCCTCTGGCAAGGGCGCTGATGTTGAGAAGGTGCGTGAGGCGGTTGCGATTGCGCGCAAACGGCGCCCTGATCTCAAGCTCGAGGGGCCCATCCAGTACGATGCCGCGGTCGATGCCAGTGTTGCCCGCTCGAAGATGCCCGATAGCGAGGTCGCTGGACAGGCCACGGTGTTTATTTTCCCGGACCTCAATACCGGCAACAATACCTACAAGGCGGTGCAGCGCAGCTCTGGCGCTGTCGCGATCGGGCCGGTCCTGCAGGGGCTGAACAAGCCGGTCAATGATCTCAGCCGCGGCTGTAGCGTCACTGATATCGTCAACACGGTCGCCATCACCGCGATCCAGGCGCAGACACTCGAGGAGACATCATGAAGGTTTTGGTGCTGAACTCGGGCAGCTCGTCGATCAAGTTTCAGCTGTTCCGAAACGATGACTGGACGGTGCTTGCCTCGGGCTCGGTGACTCGGATCGGTGAGCCCGAGGCCCTGATGCGCTGCCGTTGGGCGGATGCGGAAGGGACTCAGCAGAGCCTCGAGGACTGTGCCGCAATACCCGATCATCAGCAGGGGCTGCAGCGCATTGCCGAGGCCTTGGCGCAGACTGGGGCGCTCGCCGATACCGCTGAGTTGCTAGCGGTTGGCCATCGGGTGGTGCACGGCGGCGAGGCCTTCCATGCCCCGACGCTGGTCGATGACGACATCATCGAGGTGATCCGCCAAGTCATTCCACTGGCGCCGCTGCACAATCCAGCCAACCTCGACGGCATCTTGGTGGCGCGCAAGCTGTTCCCAACGATTCCGCAGGTCGCCGTCTTCGATACCGCTTTTCACCAGACCATGCCGCGCACCGCTTATCGCTATGCGATTCCAGACTTTCTCTATCGCGAGCACGGGGTTCGGCGCTACGGCTTTCATGGCACCTCGCATCATTACGTCGGCCGGCGCGCGGCGCAGCTGCTGGGCAAGCCGTTCGAGCACTGCAATCTGATCACGCTGCATCTTGGCAACGGCGCTAGCGCCACCGCCATCCGTGAGGGCAGCAGCGTCGATACCTCGATGGGCATGACCCCGCTCGAGGGGCTGGTGATGGGCACCCGCAGCGGTGATATCGATCCGGCCGTGCCCTTCTACCTGAGCAAGCATCTGGGGCTCGACAACGATACGCTGGAAGGACTACTGAACCGCCAAAGCGGTCTACTCGGCCTCTGTGGTGACAATGATCTGCGCGAGATACAGCGCCGGGCTGAGGCCGGCGACGAGGCCGCCGAGCTTGCGCTCGGCGTCACCGCACATCGGCTGAAGAAATACATCGGCGCCTATCTCGCGGAGCTTGGTCGCACCGATGCCTTGGTCTTCACCGGCGGTATCGGCGAGAACTCAGCAGAGCTCCGCGCACGGGCTTGCGCGGGGCTCGAGACTCTCGGCATCCGCATCGATGCGGCGGCGAATACAGCCGCTTCTCAGCAGGAGCGGGCTGTTTCGCACGCGGAGAGTCCCATCCAGGTCTTGGTGATCCCGACCAATGAGGAGCTGCAAATCGCGCGCGAAGCGGTTGAGGCGGTGAGCTGAGTGATTGTTTTGCTTGGCCCGGATCAACACCAAAAGCGCTTGCGCGGTTATCATTAACGGTCTGCTCTTTGATCGATCCGTTCCCGATGAACACTCCCGTCCGCCTGCATCCAACTGGCGCCGCCTTGCTCTTCGATGTCCTCCGGGATCTCGGTGTCGATGTCATCTTTGGGCATACCGGCGGCGCAGTGATCCCATTGCATGTTGAGCTGAACAAGCGCATGCGCCGGGGCGAGCCCGTGCCGCGTTTTGTGCTCTGTCGGCAAGAGGGCGGTGCTGGGCATGCCGCTGAAGGTTATGCCCGCGCCAGCGGTCGCGTTGGTGTTGCACTCGCCACCTCTGGGCCCGGCTCAACCAACCTGGCGACGCCGATTGCCGATGCGTACAAGGATTCGGTGCCGACGGTGTTCATCACCGGCCAGGTGCCGAGTCATGCGATTGGTAGCGATGCCTTCCAGGAGGTCGATACGGTTGGCTTTACCCGGCCGATCTCCAAGCACAACTATCTGGTGCGTGACGTCGGCGATCTCGAATGGGTGCTGCGTGAGGCCTTTGCGTTGGCCCAGCAAGGTCGGCCCGGACCGGTCGTGGTCGACATCTGTAAAGACGTGCAATTGACTCAGTGCATGAAGGCGCGCCCGGCGCGGCGTCGGCACCGGCCAGAGGTGCCCTTCGAGACTGAGCGCGCCGACGCCATCTTGGATGCGCTCTGCAGCGCCGAGCGACCGGTGATCAAGGCCGGTGGCGGCATCATCCACGCCGGTGCTGCGGCAGCCCTCTGTCGTTTCGCCGAGCGCTTTGAGGTGCCGGTCACCACCACCTTCAACGCCTTGGGCGCGGTGCCCTTTGATGCGCCGTATTACCTCGGCATGCCGGGGATGCATGGCAGCGTGCCGGCCAACTATGCGCTGCGCGACGCCGACCTGATCCTCACCCTGGGCGGACGCTTCGATGATCGGGTTGCGGTCAAGGATTTCGCGCTTGGCAAGCGCATCGCGCATGTCGATATCGATCCGTCCGAGATCGACAAGGTCATCAAGACCGATCTACACCTGATCGCCTCCTTGAGCGTTTTCCTTGATCATGCACTCGCCAGCACCCGCCATGCTCGGCATCCGCATTGGCTGGCACAGGTGGTCGACTGGCGGCAGCAGTTGCCGTTACCTTTTGGCAGCGGCGATTACATCAAGCCACAAGCGGTGGTCGATACGCTCTCCGAGCTGACCGCGGGTAATGCCACGCTGGTGACCGGTGTTGGCCAGCATCAGATGTGGTCGGCCCAGTATTATCGCTTCCAGCGTCCGCGGCAGTGGATCAGCTCCGGTGGTCTCGGCACCATGGGCTTCGGGCTGCCAGCGGCGATCGGTGCCTGGTACGCGGCTCCGGATTTGCCGGTTGTGCTGATTGACGGTGACGGCAGTTTCCAGATGAATATCCAGGAGCTGGCGACTGTGGTCGCGAATGCCATTCCGCTGAAGATGTTTGTGCTCAACAACAGCTTCCTCGGCATGGTGCGCCAGTGGGAAGACATGATGGATGCGGGCCACCATTACGAGACCTGCCTGGCGCGTCGCGAGGACTGTGATCCGCACTGCACCAAGATCGATCAAACCTGCCGGCGCCAGTTGCCGAATCTGCTCGGGCTCAAGTACGTCTATCAGCGGCTCGAGACCCTACGGGTCAAAGATCCACAAGACCTGCGCGCCGTGCTTGATCAGGCATTGGCGTTACCCGGGCCGGTCCTGGTGGACGTCTGGGTTGACAAAACAGAAGATGTGCTGCCGATGGTGCTTCCTGGCGGTCGGCTGGACACCATGATCGAGTCTTGATCGTGGTTCTTCGCGCTCGAACGCGTCGCCGCTGCTGGCGAGGCCCGGAGACAGCTTGGCATGGATGTCTGCATGATGGCCGCTTTCTTGTGCCTTTGAGGTCGCTGTGCTAGTTGTAATCAGTAAAAAACAGCCAAGCTACTCATTGCCCCCATTGGGGAACCTATCGCTTTAGGAGGATAACTGCAAAATGACCGCTTTTTCCCAACTCCACGCGCAAAATCATAAGATCACTGAGCTCTCGAACGTTTTTCTCTACCTGATCCAGAGTCGGGAGATGTGTGATACCGAGACGGCTTGCGATGTCTTCTTCGAGTACACCGGCAAGGTGCGCGAGCACATCGAGCTGGTTGATCGCGAGCTCTGTGGTCGCTTGATCTCGTACCCTGATCAATCAGTCAAAAACACGGCGAACCGCTTCCTGTCAGGTTCCACCGAGATCAAGCGGATCTTCAACAAGTATCTGAAGGACTGGTGCTCGGAGCCGCATCGCCGGCTACAGATCCGGGATTACAGCGAGTTCTTGAACGAGACCGAGCAGATGTTCGCGTTGGTGCTTGATCGCATCCAACGCGAGACCGAGCACCTCTACCCGCTGATCCGTAAGCTCGAAGAAAAGGACAAGGTCGCCGCCTGAGACCATGCATCGAACTAAGCTCGACGACGCTGCGATTGCAAGCTCCTTGCAATCGCTGAATGCCTCGGCCAGCGCGCCATGGACGGTCAAAGATGGCAAGCTCCACAAGAGCTTCCAGTTCCGCGACTTCAGCGAAGCCTTCGGGTTCATGGTCCGGGCTGCGCTCGCAGCCGAGTCGATGGACCATCATCCGGAGTGGCTGAACGTCTACAAGACGGTCCGCGTCGATCTCACCACCCATGACGCCGGCGGCATCACCGAGCTGGATTTCGCGCTCGCCGGGCGGATGGAGACGATTGCTGGTTAGGTCCCCTGGAAAATCGTGAATCAGCTTGGCTTCCTTGGTTCCCCCGCGCTCGCGGGGATTAGGCCCGAGGGCATGCTTCGGCGCACCGGCATCGAGCTGCTGATCTACTACGGCGAGTTTGCCTATGATTTCAAGCAAGGCGGCATCGAGGCCCAATACGAAAGGCTGCTTAACATGGAGCAGAGCATCAAAGACACACTCGCCGCCAGCGAGACCTTGCGTTATCAGTGGCTCGAGACCGTGCTCGATGAAAACCACGTGCCGGGCTATAAGCTGGTTTGCCCGCCGGGTCAGGGTGATGTGTTAACGTGAATCTCATGCGATTCATTGTCCGGGTGACGCCGCACCATGAGCGTCAGGCGCGGGTGGTATCGGCATCACGCGGCCTGTGCGTCAAGCCGTGCCCGCATCGCGCGGCACTGTTTAAGCGCGCGTTCGGCTGATTGCAACGTTAGGCGAACATGTTGGCTCTCTGGGTAGCGTCGCGCTTCTTCGCGCATTTGCTGACAAAACCTCTCCCAGTCATCGACATCCAGGCTGCCAGGTTCTTCATAAACAACAAGCTCGGGATCGTAGGCCATCATTGCCCCCATTTGATAATGTTTCTCGCTAACGTGAGAACAGAGTTGCTATTTAAAGCGTAGCGGATCATGTCATCTTGCTCCAGAAGCTGCGCAGCTACAATCTGATAAAGCCCTGCCCGTGTCGCGCTTAGGTCAATCTGACCACGCTCAAGCGCGTGCTGAATCAAGCGTCTTGCGCGAGATACCGCGTCCTCAATCACCGCAAACGCGCTCATGCGAGCGAGTGCGCCGCCTGTGCGTTGCGCGCTTGCCCACAAACCTGCGTGGCCATGCGCATCAACGCGCCCAAGCTCAGCACGCTCAAACAGCATAAAGAGATCGGCCCGGCTCAGGCTGTCTCCAAACGAATGATTATGGTGGACTGTGACCGATCCTTCTATCGCGTCGAACCTGGGGACTGCAAGCCGGTCCCTGTGCTCGCCGCCAAACGAGACAGTAGACCCGTCATTGAACACGGCGATGCCATGCTCCCTGTTCGTATCGAGCCCCTTGCGCACAACCTCATCACGCGCTCGGTTATGAGCCGGGCCGAGATCAACGAGCGACAAATCCCCGGTCCCGGTAATAGCAGCAAGTTCTTCGGATCGTAATGTCGGCAACGCCACTTCCCCCCACGCGATACCGCGCCGGGCGCCCCGCATTGAACACATCAAGCGGATTAGCCCCGCGCAGGATCGCCTCCTCCTTAGCCTTGCTGCCGGCCACTTCGTCTTTTACCGGCGCATCCCAGGCCATGTAGGTTTCCCGCGCTCGAGGGGATTTAGCCCCTCATCGACTAAGAGGTCGTCGCCAGCCGATGCTCGAAATGGCTCAGGAGCCGCGAGCGTAGGTTCTTCTCCTTATGCTTGGCCGCTGCTGAGAGGCGCTTTTCGGCCACGCCCATCAAGGTATCCTGAGCCCCCTTGGCATGTTCGTCTTCAGACTGGCGCTGCACATAGCTGCCGTCTGGCTGCATGTCCCAGGCCGAGCGCTGATCGGCAAACTGCACATCAAGGATTAGACGCAGCTCCTGGCGGAGCTCGGGGTCTTCGACGGGTGCATGGACCTCGACGCGACTCTCGAGGTTGCGTCGCATCATGTCCGCGGAGCCGATGAAATACTCCTCCTCACCGCCGTTGCGGAAGTAGAGAATGCGGGCATGTTCGAGGAAGCGCCCGACGATACTGACCACCCGTGCGTTCTCGCTGAGTCCTGGTATCCCCGGTCGGAAGCGACAGGTGTCACGCACGATCAGGTCGACCTTGACCCCGGCCCGGCTCGCCTTGTAGAGGGCGCGGGCGATGTCCGGGTCTTCGAGGGCGTTCATTTTCATCTGGATCAGACCGCCGCCACGCTCGCGCTCGTGGACCGCAATCTCGCGGTCGATCTTCTCCAGGATGCCGCGCTTGAGCGTGTAGGGCGCGGCCAGGATCTTGCGATAGCTCGGCGGTGGGGAATAGCCGGTGAGGTAATTAAAAAGCTCGGTCAGGTCTTGGCCGATGTCTTCGTCGCAGCCAAACATGCCGAGGTCGGTATACAGCTTGGCGGTGCCGCCGTGATAGTTGCCAGTGCCGATGTGGTAGTAGCGACGGAGCTGCGAGTAGTCGCGCCGCACCACGAAGATCAGCTTGCAGTGGGTCTTCAGGCCGAGCACGCCATAGGTGACATGGATGCCTTCGCCCTCGAGTCGGCGCGCCCAGCCGATGTTGGCGGCCTCATCGAAGCGTGCCTTGAGCTCGACCATCACCGCGACCTGCTTGCCGTTGCGCGCGGCCTTGATCAGCGCATCCAGGATGGCCCCACCCGAGGTCCGGTACAGGGTCATCTTGATCGCCAACACCTTCGGGTCCTTGGCGGCGGTGGTCAGAAAACGCTCGACGGTGGTCGAAAAGGATTCGTAGGGATGCTGCAGCAGCAGTGGGCCGTTCTCGCGGATGATATGGAAGATGTTGCGCCGATCGTTGCCGAGCACCGGATGATCGCCGGAGCGATGCGGCTTGTCGTGCAGCTCGGGGATATCCAGGCTGGCCAGCTCGAACAGGTCGCGACGGCCCATGAGCCCGCCGACCTCATAGACGTCATCGGACTCATTCAGGCCCAGCTCGGCGGCGAGCATGCCGCGATGCACGGGGTCCATGCCGGCCTGGACCTCGAGCCGGACGATGGGCGCGAAGTGGCGCTCGCGCAGTTCGGTCTCGATCATCTCGAGCAGGTCTGAGGCGGCTTCCTCCTCCGGCTCGACGATGGCGTTGCGCGTGACCCGGAACAGCTCGCAGCTGACGATCTCCATGCCCGGGAAGAGCATGTCGAGGTTGTGGACGATGAGGTCGTCGAGGGTGACGAAGGTATTATTGAGTCCGTCGACCTGGATCAGCCGTTTTGAGACATCCTTGCTCACCGGAACCTTGATGCGCGCCATATAGGTATCGCTGCCGCCCGGGAAGCGCAGCCGCACCAGCAGATTGAGCGCCAGATTGGAGATGAACGGAAACGGATGCGCGGGGTCCATCGCCAGCGGCGTGATCATCGGGAAGATGTTGGTGCGGAAATGTCCGCGCAGGCGTTCGCGGACCTCGCTCGTGAGCGAATGCATCTCCACCAGCCGGATATCCTGCTCCCCGAGCGCCGCCATCACCTCGCCATAGATGCGCTCCTGATCGGCCTGGATCGCGGCGATCTCGGCGCGGCATTCGTCGAGCTGTTGCGTGGGGGTGCGGCCGTCGACGGTTTGGCTGTGCACGCCAGCGGCAATCTGCTGCTTCAGGCCGCCGATGCGCTTCATGAAGAACTCATCGAGATTGTTGCTGACGATGGCCAGGAACTTCACCCGCTCGAGCAGCGGTGTGCGCGGATCATCCGCCTCGTGCAGCACGCGTCGGTTGAACGCAAGCCAAGTCAGCTCGCGGTTGAGGTAAAGTGCGGGGTCGTCGAGATCGGGCTCCGGGTTGACGACTGGCGCATCGGTGTCGACGGACTCGATATCGGCCTCGTCGTCTTCTACGATCGGTTGTGCGCTGGTATCGGTCATCTTTGGCTCCCCGGTGTGTGCTGGTCTATTTTTGGCGTCTCGATATCCTAACAGCGCGCTGTTGTGGCCGTCTGTTTGTCGCTGCTTTGGCGGTCACATCCGCGCTGATGACGGTTGAATTCTGCGCCTTTGACGATTGAGTTGTGAATGATGCTTGTGAGCGATGCGTGTAAGTGATGCGTGTAAGTGATGCGTGTAAGTGATGCGTGCGAATGATGCCTCATCTCCGCTGTGATCAAGTGTACGCCGGCGCTGATGCGCCGCGCGGCGATTTTGTCTTCGACGAGCGCGTGGCTAGCGTGTTCTCTGACATGATCGCGCGTTCGGTTCCCGGCTGGGGCGAGCTGGTGCGCCTGATCGGGCTGATCGGTGCCCACCTGGCTCAGCCAGGCGCCTGCATCTACGACCTCGGCTGCTCGCTTGGCGCCACCAGCGCCAGCCTCCTCGCGCGCCTACCCGAGGGCACAGACGCCGAGTCCATCCGGGTCTATGCCATCGACCGGGCGCCGGCGATGATCGACGAGTTGCGCCTGCGGCTCGAGACGGAGATCCAGCAGCGCCGGCTGCAGCCGATCTGTGCGGATCTGCTCGACGTCAGGATCGTTGATGCGAGCTTGGTGGTGATGAATCTGACGCTCCAGTTCATCGAGCCCGCACAACGCTTGCCGCTGCTGCGTCGCATCCACGCCGGTCTGCGCCCTGGCGGGGCGCTGATCCTGGCTGAGAAGGTGGCGGTCGCCGACGACGATGGGCTGCTTGCTCGATTGCATGCCGACTTCAAGGCCGCGCAGGGCTACAGCCAGCTCGAGATCGCACGCAAGCGCTCCGCGCTGGAGCAAGTGCTGATTCCGAATACCGTGGCGGAGCACGATGCCCGGCTGCGTGAGGCTGGCTTCGAGCGTATCGAGCCGTTCTTTCAGTGTCTCAACTTCGTTGGCTGGATTGCGCGTTGATGGCCGTGAGCGGAGGTAAACCTCACCGACTAGAAGGGTTGGGCTCAGTCGAGCGCGTCTTGCTGCAGCGATTCGAGCCGTTCCTCGATGTGCTGCGCGCGTCAGCGCTGGCGGACTGGGTGAATCCCTTGCGTCGGCTGACCTTGGAGCGGCTGCAGCCTGCCCGACATGGTGACCTCGGCGACTGGGTCGAGGCCCTAGAGCGCCTCTCGGCCCTGTGCCTGCCCGACCCTTGCGAATCCAGCCGGGTGCTCGATCAGCCCTGTGTCGGGGTTGCTGCCGAGCAACCCCTGTCGCCCGCGGTGAGCGTTCAGCTGCGCCAGGTTCTCGAACAGCTGCACCCCTGGCGCAAGGGCCCGTGCTGTCTGCACGGGATCGAGATCGACGCCGAGTGGCGCTCGGACTGGAAATGGGCGCGTCTGGCCGATGCCATCGCGCCACTGCCGGGGCGGCGGGTGCTCGATGTCGGCTGCGGCAATGGCTATTACGGCATGCGTGCGCTCGGCGCTGGCGCCGACTTAGTGCTCGGGATCGACCCCACCTTGCGTTTCGTCCTGCAATTCTTGGCGCTCGAACAGCTGATCGGCGCCGAACGCCTGGCCGTGTTCCCGCTGGCCGATGATGATTTGCCGAGCCTCTGCGCCGCCGGCGGTCAGTTCGATACCCTGTTCTCGATGGGGGTGCTCTATCATCGCCGCGATCCGATCCAACATCTGGCTCGGTTGCGGGATTGTCTTCGACCGCGTGGCGAGCTCGTCCTTGAGACGCTCGTGGTCGATCGTCCTAGCGGCGAATCGATCGTCTGCGAGCCTTCTGCGTGCGAGCCTCTGCTCGATCAGGACGCCGATCAACGAGTCCGCGAGAGCAGGCCACCAGTCTGCGGACCTGCAAACGCCGATCCTCTAATACCGGCTGGGCGCTATGCGCGCATGCGCAATGTGCATGCGATTCCAAGCGTCGCGACCCTCGGCGATTGGATCAGGGCTGCGGGCTATCAGGATCTGCAGTTGGTGGATCTGTCCCGCACCACCATTCAAGAGCAGCGCGCAACGCCTTGGATGCGCTTCCAGTCCCTGGCGGACTTTCTCGATCCCAATGACCCAAGCCTGACCATCGAAGGCCATCCGGCCCCAGTTCGTGCGCTGCTGCTGGCACAACGTGCTGGTTGAGCGTCCGAGTCGCTCGCCTGGGCTGCCGGCCCCGTTTCATCTGCTGGGCGACTTGGCGTCCCGCTTGGCGCAGGCCTGAATTCTGCCGCGGGATCGCTGTCAAAGCGCTGGCGGTTGAACCCAGCGGAGGCCTCGACGAGGCAGTGATGTCGTCGCGAAGACGCCATGATCGGGGTTTCACTGAGCTTCGTCGTTGTCATCCTGGGTATGCGCCACGACACTAGGTAAGCAAAGATTCTCCAGCGTCTCCCGGTGACAAGCGGCCGCCCGGAGCGAGCGCCGCCCGGCGGATTGCTGATGGTTGCGCCGCCTTTCGTCTGTACAGAGCATCCTGAGTGAGCCGTCTTCTAAAAGTTATCCTTCCCGTTCTTATCCTTGCTATCGGCTTTGGCGCCTTTCGATTGCTGGTTGCCACCAAGCCAGAGAAGGCCTCGCCATCGGTCCAAGAGCGTGTCTGGCGCGTCGCCGTGGAGCCGGTCGAGCTCTTAACCGCGGCGCCGCAGCTTGAGCTCTACGGTCGGGTCGAGACCCCGGATCTGCTCCGCGCCACCGCGCCGGCCTCGGCCTGGGTGACCGAGGTGCTGGTCCAAGACGGCGACGTTGTCGCTGAAGGCGACGTGCTGCTGCGCCTGGACGAGCGTGACTTCGAGCCGCGCATTGCCCAGGTCGAGGCCGAGATCGCTGATCTGGAGGCGCAGATCGCTAGCGAGAAGAACCGCTTCGAGACCGATCGGTTGGCACTGGAGCAAGAGCAGCGACTGCTCAAGCTCGCGCAGGACGCGGTTGAGCGTCAGCAGCGCCTGAAGACGCAACAGGTCGGCGCCGAGCAGGCGCTGGACGATGCCAAGCGCACCGAGGCGCAACAACAGCTGACGGTGACCAATCGCGAGATGAGCATCGCCGATCATCCGAGCCGCTTGCGCGGTCTCGAGGCGCGCCTGGCTAGCGCTAAGGCGCGGCTGGCGGAGCTGCGGCTTGAGTTTGAGCGTGCCACCCTGAAAGCCCCCTACGACGGCATCGTGACCGGCGTCGAGGTGACCGAGGGCGACCAGGTGACAAAGGGAGAGGCCTTGGTGCGCCTCTACGCCACCGAGAGTCTCGAGATTCGGGCGCGCATCCCGGCGCCTTATCAGGACGAGATGATTGAGGCCGTGAAGCAGGATCTGTCGCTGTCGGCGAGCGCCACGATTGGTGGCGAGTCCTTGCAACTGCGCTTCGATCGCTTGGCCGGAGAGGCCGATCCGAGCGGCGTTGATGCGCTGTTCAAGCTGGATGGCGATCCGACCCTGTTGCGTTTAGGGCAGCTGCTGACCGTCTCGCTCGAGCGCCCGATGCGCGAGGCGGTGGTCGAGGTGCCGTTTCGGGCCGTCTATGGCGGCGGTCGCATCTATCTGGTCGAGGATGGCCGCATGCGCGGCATCGACGTCGAGAGTCTCGGTACCCGCATCAGCGCGGCCGGCGAAGAGCGGCTGTTGGTTAGGTCCGATCAGCTGGCTGCCGGCGATGCACTGGTGACGACGCACATGCCGAATGCGATCGAGGGGCTGCGCGTGGCGATCGTCGGCGCTGAGCCGGCGGGCAGCAGTCGTGAGCCGACACCGACACCGACACCGGCGCCGGGACCGAGTCCGGAGCCAGATGTCGCTGAAGCCACGTCGGGCGCTCCCGACAGCCCCAACTAACGACCACTACGCATGGATACCGCAAACCTGGATACCAACAGCCCAGACACCAAACGCCCGGAGAGCGGCACCAGCCCGGACACCAACAGCTCGGACAGCGCCAGCCGACATCGCACCGATATCATCGGCATCTTTGCCCATCATAAGGTCGCGGCGAACCTGCTGATGGTGATCATGCTGCTGACCGGCGCCTTCGCGCTGGATCGGCTCAACGTGCAGTTCTTTCCAACCTTCGAGCTCGATATCGTCAGCGTGCGCGTGGTCTGGTCTGGCGCCAGCGCTGAGGATATCGAAGACGGTATCACCAATCCGCTCGAACAGCGGCTGCGCACGGTCGATGACCTCGACAAGATGACCTCGACCTCAAGTCAGGGCATCGCATCGATCACGCTCGAGTTCAAGGAAGGGGTTGATCCGCTGCTGGCGCTAGACGAGGTGCGGCGCGCGGTGGATGAGTTCCGCAACTTCCCGCAGGACGCCGAGAAGCCCCAGGTGGCGCTTGCGAGTCGCTACGAGCAGGTCGCGCGGCTGCTGGTCACCGGGCTTCAGGACCCTGGCGAGATGCGCAAGCTGGCGCGTCGCTTCGAGACCGAGCTGCTCGAGCGTGGGCTCGATCAGGTCGAGATCAAAGGTCTGCCTGAGGAAGAGATCCGCATCCAGGTCGACAGCGACCAGCTCGAGCAGCTCGGCGTCGGTCTACAGGAGATTGGCCGCAGGGTGGGCGACTTCAGTCTGGATCTGCCAGCTGGCTCGATCGGGCTCGATGAAGGCTCGCGGGAGCTGCGCAGTCTGGATAAGCGGCGCGAGGCGCTCGGCTTTGAGCAGATCCCGATCCGGGCCGACCAGCAGCTGCGCGTCGAGCTGGGCGATGTCGCCAAGATCGAGCGCGTTGCCCAAGACCGCTCGGTGTTGGTGTCGGTCGATGGCGAGCCGGCGGTCGAGATCGTGCTGCAGCGTAGCGATCGCGGTGACACCCTGGAGGCCGCGCGTGCCTTCCGGGAATGGCTCGATGACACCCGACCAACGCTGCCGCCAGGGGTTGAGATCACCGTCTATGACTCCTCCTGGGAACTTGTGCGCGACCGCATCTGGCTGCTGGTGAGCAACGGTCTCGGTGGCCTGCTGTTGGTGGTCGCGATCCTCTATCTGTTCCTGACCGGGCGGGTCGCGTTCTGGGTCGCCTGGGGGATTCCGGTCTCCTTTGCCGCGACGCTGTTCATCCTCTACCTGATCGGCGGCAGCATCAATATGATCAGCCTGTTCGCGCTGATCATGGCGCTTGGCATCATCGTCGACGATGCCATCGTCGTCGGCGAGGACGCGATGGCCCACTATCAGAAGGGCGAAGACCCGTTGCTTGCCGCCGAGGGTGGGGCGCGGCGGATGCTGGCACCGGTCATCGCCTCATCGCTGACCACCATCGCCGCTTTCCTGCCGCTGATCATCGTTGGTGGCCGCATTGGTAACATCCTTGGTGCGATTCCGATCGTCATCATCTGCGTGATCCTGGCCTCGCTGGTCGAGAGCTTCCTGGTGCTGCCGGGCCACCTGCGCAACGCCTTCGTGCATACGCACAAGATCAAGCCGAACTCGATCCGCGCCCGGCTGGACCGCGGCTTCGAGTGGTTCCGCGATCGTGCCTTCCGGCCGCTCGTCATCCTGGCTGTGCGCAACCGCTTCGCGACCGTGGCCGCGGCGATGGCGATGCTGATGCTGGCGATTGGTTTGTTGGCGGGCGGTCGGCTCGGCTTCGTCTTCTTCCCGACGCCGGAGTCGCAGATCATCAACGCCAATGCGTCCTTTGCCGCCGGCACGCCGCGCGCCCGCGTCGATCAGTTCCTGCTCCACTTGGAGGAGACGCTGTACCAAACCGAGAAGGAGCTTGAGCAAGGAGAGTTGATCAACGTCGTGTTGGCCTATCACGGCTCCAAGAGCGGCAGTGGACCCGGTGGCGGCGCCACTGCGGATCAGCTCGGCTCGCTGCAGATCGAGCTGGTCGAGCCGGACTTGCGCAACGTGCGCAATAACCAGCTGATCCGTGCCTGGCGCGAGCGCATCAAGATGCCGGCTGGTCTGGAGTCATTGAACATCACGGCACGGCGGGTCGGCCCGCCCGGGCGGGATCTCACCATCCGCCTGACCGGGGCCTCGGCGGATGAGCTGAAGTCGGCGGCCTTGGCGCTCTCGGAGACGATTGCTGGAATCGATGGTGTGCTCGAGGTCGATGACGACATGGCCTATGGACGCGAGCAGCTCATCTATGCGCTGACGCCGGTCGGCGAGGCCTTGGGGCTGACTGTCGCTGATCTCGGCCGCCAGCTGCGAACCGCCTTCGATGGCCAACTGGTGCAGATCTTCCAGGATGGCGCGGATGAGGTCGAGGTGCGGGTCACGCTGCCGGCGGCCGAGCGCGGCACCTTGGCCAGCCTCTATCGGCTCAATGTGCGCACGCCCGATGGCGACTCAGTGCCGCTGACCGCAGTGGCGCAATGGCGCTCGCGGCAGGGCTTCGAGGTCTTGCGCCATGCGGATGGCAAGCTTGCGGTCGAGGTGACCGCCGATGTCGATACCAATGTGACCACCGCCGGTGAGGTCACCTCTGGCCTTGAAGAGGGCACCCTAACCCAACTACAGAGCGATTTCGGCGTCAATTACTCCTTTGAAGGTCGCTCGGCCGACCAGCGCGACACCCTGACGGATATGCGCAAGGGGCTGATACTCGGTCTGATCCTGATCTATCTGATCCTGGCCTGGGTGTTCTCGTCCTATGGCTGGCCGCTGGTGGTGATGGCGGTGATCCCGTTCGGTCTCACCGGGGCCATCCTCGGGCACTGGGCGATGGGCATCGATCTCACCATCCTGTCGTTGTTCGGGATGTTTGGTCTGTCCGGCATCGTCGTCAACGACTCGATCATCCTGGTCAGCTTCTACAAGCAGTTGCGCGGCGAGGGGCTGTCGATCCAGGAGGCGTTGATCGAGGCCGCCTGCCAGCGCCTGCGCGCGGTGCTGCTGACCTCGCTGACCACCATCGCCGGTCTCACACCCCTGCTGTTCGAGACCTCCTATCAGGCGCAGTTCTTGATCCCGATGGCGACCTCGCTCGCATTTGGGCTCGGCTTCGCAACCTTGCTGGTCCTGCTGGTCATTCCGTCCTTGTTGTCGATGCATGAGAGCGCGCATGGGCGGTTGCAGCAGTGGTTTGGGCGCGCATCCAGCCTGCCGACGCAACCGCCCGCATCTGTGCAATCGGGATAGAGGGTCGCGCTGGCTCCGGTGCGCTCGGACCAGCGGGCACTTGGGATCGCTGAACCTGTATCGCGGCTTGACGCGAGCACATCCTCGCTCTAGCGTTTCTCTACGACGACAACGGCTTGATGAGTCAATCGTCGTCAACCGCTCGCTCCACACCCAAGGGGTGCCGACATGCCTGCTACCGCCAAGGCCTTAGCCACCACTGACGATCTTCGGCCCACCGAGGACGAGCTGATGAACGCTGACGGGCGCCGGGTCTCCGAAGCCGAGTACTGGGCCTATTACTACGAATTTCCGGATGTGCACTACGAATGGAACAACGGCCGCTTAGAGGAGAAGCCAGTGTCGGACAACCTGACCTACTGGATCTACAACTGGCTCCGCGCGCTGCTCGACGAGTTCCTCAAGTGGCATCCGATCGCCAAGTGCACGGCGCTTGAGCATGGCTTTCGCCTGGCGCTGTCCGATCGCGTCGTCATTCGCAAACCGGACCTTGCCGTTGTGCGCAACGACAACCCGGTCCCCTTAGGCGACCTCGACCGCTCCTATCGCGGTGTCTTCGACCTCTGCATCGAGGCCCTGTCCGACAGCAACCGCGCCGCGCGCGAGCGCGATGAGGTGGAGAAGCGTCGCGACTATGCGCAAGCTGGCGTGCGCGAGTACTACATCGTTCATCACAATCCCGAGCGACTGACCTTTCTGTCGCGGGGCAGCGATGGCGGCTTCGAGTCAATACTCGGCGCTGACGGCATCGTCCGCTCCCGGACCTTGCCCGGCTTCCAATTCCACAGTCGCGACATGCTCGGGCGCACGCCGTTGGAGGCGCTGCGGCACGACCCCCTCTACCAGGCCTTCGTCTATCCGCAGTGGCAGCAGGAAGAACAGGCCAGGCTGCAAGAAGAACAGGCCAGACAGCAGGCCGAAGCGGAGCGCGACGCCACCCGCATCGCCGCCATCACCAAGCTGCACGCGCTGGGACTCGACCCGATGCAGATCGCCGAGGCGCTTGATCTCGACCGGGCTCTGGTTGCTGCCATCCTGGATGCGTGCTGAGAGACAATAGATGCTGAATAGATGCTGAATAAAGGCCTTTTGACGCAACCTCAGCGGCTGGCCGGTCTATTCTTCGGGAATGGCCATAGACTCTACGGTATCGATTGTTCGGTACAGACTTTTCGCCCTATCCGACACGAGGTCTCGATGTCCCCACTCTTGCAGCGCATCAGCATTGATCCGCAGGTCTGCTTTGGCAAACCTTGCATCGCGGGCACCCGCATCTGGGTGTCCCTGGTCCTGGACTGGATGGCGGCGGGGATGACTGAGCGCGAGATCCTTGAGGACTATCCTCAGCTGACCCGAGAGGATCTGCTCGCCGCCATCGCCTACGGCGCCGAAATTGCCCGCGAGCGGATCATCCCGATCCAAACCCGCATCGAGAACAAGCCCGCGGCGTGAAGCTCAAGCTCGACGAGAACATCGGGACGCGCGGTCAGCGTTTGCTGACCGAGGCGGGCCATGATGTGTCGACCGTGCTGGAGCAGGCCCTGAGCGGTGCGCCGGACGACGAGCTCTTCCATATTTGCGCGGACGAGGGGCGGGCGCTGATCACGCTGGACCACGACTTTGCCCAAACACTGCGCTATCCACCCGAGCAATCTGCTGGACTTGTCGTTCTGGAGTTGCCGAAACGCGCCGGGCCGGAAGCTCTACTGAACCGCGTGCGCGAGTTGATTGCCGCGCTTGAGCAACGTCCGCTCAACCGCGAACTTTGGATCATTGAGCCCGGGCGGATTCGCATCCATCAGCGCGACTCAGGCTGAGTGGGTTAGTGTGCACATCGCTCGCGTGCTCGCGCGTCTCGCCAGCGAAGGCCAGACCTTGTTCTCATTGGCTGACTTGCGGGCGACTCTTCCTGAGCACAGCTTCGGGGCGGTTTCGGGCGGTTGTTATGCGTGCCGAGCGGGAGGGACTGCTCAGGTGGGTGTTTCGCGGCCTCTATCGCTACCCGGAAGGCGGTGCATGAATGACAGGCAAGACCAGCGCTGAGCCGCCATATCGCATCACCTCGGAGATGTTAAACCTGGTCGCTGAGATCAGTGAGACCCTTGGGCGGCTCAGTGCGCCGATGGATCAGGCCATCGCGCTGCGACTGCGGCGGATCAACCGTATCCGCAGCATCCAAGGTTCGCTGGCCATCGAAGGCAATACGCTGAGTGAAGCGCAGATCACCGCCATCCTCAATGGTCAGCGGGTCATCGCCCCGCCGCGCGAGATCCTCGAGGTGCGCAACGCGCTGGCGGCCTATGAGCGCTTCCCTTCCTGGCGACCTGCGGTAGAAGCGGACTTGCTCGACGCGCATCGCGTCTTGATGGCAGGGCTGATCGATGAGGCGGGCGTCTACCGGCGCGGGGGCGTTGGCGTCATGGCAGGCAATGAAGTGATCCATCTGGCACCCCCAGCGGCTCGGGTACCTGAGCTGACAGCCGAGCTGTTGCGTTGGTTGGCCGCGACCGATGCTCATCCCCTCATTGCCGGTGCTGTGTTTCACTACGAATTCGAGTTCATCCATCCCTTCGCCGACGGCAACGGGCGCATGGGAAGTCTTTGGCAGAGCCTGATCCTGACGCGCTGGAATCCGCTGTTTGCTGATCTGCCGGTGGAGAGCCTGGTCTTCGAGCATCAGGGCGAGTATTACCAGGCACTGCAAGAGAGCACCGAGCAAACCGATTCGGCGCCGTTCATCGTCTTCATGCTGCGGATGATCTTGGCGGCGATGACGGGCGCGACCCCTCAAGTCACCCCCCAAGTAACCCCCCAAGTCGGCAAGCTGCTACAGGTCATCCAGGGCGAGATGAGCCGAGAAGGGTTGCAGGCTGCGCTCGGACGACAAGATCGCAAATCCTTTCGCGAGCGCTACCTGCAGCCGGCGCTAACCGCCGGCTTGATCGAGATGACGATTCCCGACAAGCCCAAGAGCCGGCTACAGCAGTATCGACTGACCAACCGGGGACGCCAGTGGCTACTTGAACAAGGATTCGGCGGCTTGACGTAGGTGGTCTTCATCCTGCGTATTGCTCGAGATAGGGGACGCTGAGGGTCTCGGTGCGGGATCGAAATGCTCGCAGAAGTTGGCGCGGACCTTATCGGCGATCGACTCGGCCAGCGGCTCGAGGCAATCATTGGGACGCCCGCGCTGATAGAGACGACAATTGCGGCACGCGCGCGTCGCCTTGCCGCAGCTCAAGCAGTGATTCTCGCGCCCATAGTCGGCGCGCGTCAGCTCTGTACCACAGTGCCAGCAATGGCCGATGATGTCGGCTGTCATGATCACCTCATATCTGTTGGATGAACGCTCGATGAACGCGATCGGTTGGATGAACGCCGCCGCGTGCCAGCCAAGTCCAGCCTTGACGCCACTATCAGTCCGTAAAGACACAGCATGTCGAAAAAGACACCTAAAAACAAACCGAAGCGCGCTAGTCAGCGCAAGACAAGTTCGCGTCAGCAGCCCGAGCCCGCGCAACTGCGCGCCATTGAGCGGCTGCTGGAGGCTAAAGACTTTACCAAGGCCATTGAGCGCGCCAAACAGCTGGTGCAGCGTTTTCCCGATCATAGTGGCGCCTGGGCGCTGCTCGTCGAAGCCTTGCGCGATGGGCAGGGCGCACAGTTCGCCGCCGTTGCCGCATCTGACTGGGCCGAGCGGCGTCCTCAGAGTCTGGTCGCGCAGGAGCACTTGCTCGCCCATGCCATGGAGGGTGGGTACTTGCTGCTTGCCGACCGGGTTGCCGAACAGGTCCGCGCCTTGGGTGGCGGCCAGGGACTCACTCATTTCCCGCTCTCTGATGAGATCAAGACCACCCTCTACACCGCGATCGATGGCACGCGTGTCGATGGCGAGGTGATGGTCCAATTCGATCGTGCACGGCTGTACATGAACGGCTTTGCCTTCAGCAAGGCGTTGCGGTATCTGGAAGGCTTGGATCTGACCAGCGCTCGCAATAATCAGATCACCTGCTTGTTTCATCTCGAGCGCATCGATGAGGCACTCGCCCTGGCCTTAGAGAGCTGGCGTCGGGATGACGAGAATCTGTACGCCCTCGGCTGGATCGCAAGCCTGCGGCTTTATCAAGGCGATGTCGACGGTGCCAGCGGTCTCTGTACCCGCTTGGCGATGATGACGGCACGACGGGTCGACGAGGCGCTGCCGCAGTTGATCGCGCTGCTGCTGCTGGATCAGCCCGAGGCCGCCTGGGCGGCCTATCAGCGTGCGGTCGAAGCCCCCTGGTGGGAGGGGATTCAAGAACTGACGACGACCATCATGACCCATCTGGGCGCTTGCGCGGCAGCCCGTTGCGGTGAGCTCAAACAGGCGCGACGGCTGTGGCGGGAGATCGAACAGGCATCGCCGAGTTTTAGGCTGGCGGCGCCGAACCTTTTGGCCGCCACCGATGCCGAGAGCCTGCTGCCTGCTGCGCTCGAGATGCACAATGCGCTACCGGTTGGCCGTCTCAACGCGCTGCGCGCGCAGGCGCAGGCGGGTCAGTCCAAGCAGGCTGAACAAAACCTGTGGGGTATCAGCGCCTCCAATGCCTACCTGCGGGCGCTGGCGATCAATGGGGATGAGTCACTGCGCCAAGTCGTCAGCCTGTTGCTGATGCATCGACTGCAGCAGCACGACAAGGCGGCCGCTGAGGTGCTGCGTGAGCTGGTGCGTTTGCCGATCGGGACGCAAAACGAGCGCTTCAGCGTGCTCAAGGCGCTGCGCGATGCCGGCCAGGTCGGCGAGGATGAATTGGTCGAGTTCTGGGACGGTGATACGCTGAGGGCGCTCAAGCTCTTCGAGATGGAGGTGCATCGCGAGCCGACCGACAGCGGCTTGCCGGACGCGCTCGACGACCTACTCGATGAGGCGCATGAAGACTATAACGCGTATCAATTTGAGGCCTGTGAGTCCAAGCTGCAGTCGATTCTGGCGTCGTTTCCCAATCATCCACAGACGTTGCTGATGCTCGCCTCGATCCGCCACATCGCGCGTCGGCGCGCCGAGGCTGAACAGTTGTTGCGGCAGATTATTGAGGCCAATCCGGATTATCTGTTAGCCCGCTGCAATCTGGCGCGTGCGTTGATCATGCGGGGCGATCTCGAAGCCGCCAGTGACCTGCTGGAGGGACAGCGCAAGCAGCATCGTATCCATATCCTGGATCTGATCCAGCTTCATGGCACGCTGGCGATGCTCGAGAGCGCCCGCGGCGAGGACGAGGTGGCGGATTCACTGCTCAATCTGATCGAATCCTTCATCGAGGATGACCATGAGGCGGACCGACTCGAGGAGGTTCGGCGATTGGTCAAGCGCATTAAAGCCAAGCGCGAGGGCTTTTTCGGGCGTGCGCTGCGTTCGCTGGCGCGGCGTTAGTCATCAAGGAGGTCGTTAGAGAAGTCGTTGATGAGATTGGTTCTGCCAGCACCTGCGCGCCGTGCTGCTGACTTTGCTCACCACCATCGCCGGTCTCACACCCCTGCTGTTCGAGACCTCCTATCAGGCGCAGTTCTTGATCCCGATGGCGACCTCGCTCGCGTTTGGCCTCGGCTTCGCAACCTTACTGGTCCTGCTGGTGATTCCGTCCCTGTTGTCGATGCACGAGAGCGCGCATGGGCGGCTGCAAGGTAGGTTTGGCGGTTCGGCAAGCTTGCCGACGCCGCCTTCGGCGCCGGCTGAATCGGGTTAGAATCCTGGGTTGATTCAGCGCGGATGTTAGGAGTCTTGAGTGAGCTTGGCTCGATTTGATCAGTTCTATCATTGGGCTCAGCCTCGCCCTCCGTTGTGCTTCGCCGCCCTGGGGCTGCTCTTTGCGCTCTTTTTGTGGTTGCCGCTAGCGGGGCAGCCACTGCTCGCCGAGGAGTTCGGTGATCGGCTGCCGACTGCGATCGCGCCCGCGATCAACCCGCTGCGCCCACCCGATACCTCCAGCCCAAGGGCGACCATTACCAGCCTGATCCTGAATCTGGACCGCGTCTATCTGATCGGCAAGGACCCCGAGCAGCCGGGCCGAGAGACCATTCAGCCATTGCGCCGCGCGGTGCGGACCTTGGACCTCAGCGAGGTACCGCGGGCCTTTACGGAGGGTGTCGGGGTCGAGGTTGCGCTCTTGCTGAAAGAGGTCATCGACCGCGTTGGTCTGCCGCCCTATGCCAGTATTCCGGATGCCGAGCAGGTCGAGCGCGAGGACTTGACCCAATGGCGGATACCCAATACCGAGATACTGCTGCAACAGGTCCAAGAAGGGCCACGCGCGGGGGCCTGGCTGTTCAGCGTTGATACCGTCGACCGGGCTGAGGACTTCTTTGCCAGTGTTGAGGATCTGCCTTACCTGCAGCAGGGTTCGACGCCGGGGATCTATCGCGCCTATACGCTGACGCCTGGCACCGGGATCGATTTCACCTGGGCCGACAATCAAGCACTGCCGCCTTGGCTCGCTGGAGAATGGCTTGGGCAGGCGGTCTGGCAGTGGCTCGCTGCTGCGGTTGCTGTCATCGGTGCGATTGCCATCGCGCTATTGGTCTATCGACTCGCGCGTCGCGCCGAGCGCCGTGCCAAGGCCAAGCTCGGTCGAGAGACCCGCTGGCGCACGATGGCGGCATTGGTGCTCGCGCTGTTGCTGGCTGTTGGCGTCCACGCGCTGATTGGCTGGCAGATCAATTTTACGGGGTCGATGCTACAAAGCATCGCGCGGGTCTTCGTCGTCATCGAGTATTCGCTGCTGGCTTGGCTGGTCGCGGTTGTCTTCAGCCGTATCCCAGAGGTCATCATTCGCTCGCGTCGCCTGCGGTCGCGCGGTATCGATAGTCAGCTGCTGCGTCTTGGCTTCAAGCTCCTGATCGTCATCGCCATCGCCGCGATGGTGATCGATGCCGCCGACCGGATCGGTCTACCCGCCTATTCGGTGCTGACCGGTCTTGGCGTTGGCAGCTTGGCAATCGCGCTTGCCGCCCGCGAGACCTTGGCCAATCTGCTCGGCTCGATCGCGATCATGCTCGATCGGCCATTCGCAATCGGCGACTGGATCAAGCTCAACGGCGTCGAAGGCACGGTCGAGGACATCGGCTTCCGCAGCACCCGCATCCGCACCTTCTATGATTCGGAGCTCTCGGTGCCCAATTCATCCACCATGACGGCGACCATCGACAACATGGGGCGGCGCACCTATCGGCGCGTCTACACCAGGCTGGCGATCCGCTACGACACGCCGCCAGAGCGTGTCGAGGCCTTCGTTGAGGGCATCAAGGCCGTGATCATGGCAACGCCCAGCACGCGCAAGGATTATTTCCACGTTGTGCTCAATGATTTCGCGCCGAGCAGCCTCGACATCATGCTCTACTTCTTCCTGCAGGTTCCGGACTGGTCGGCCGAATTGATCGAGCGCCAACGTGTGCTGCTCGAGATCGTCCGCCTCGCCGAACGGCTCGAGGT
The DNA here is from genome assembly GCF_016583905.1 of Lamprobacter modestohalophilus. GTDB lineage: Bacteria > Pseudomonadota > Gammaproteobacteria > Chromatiales > Chromatiaceae > Lamprobacter > Lamprobacter modestohalophilus. Next base: position 49,271 of record NZ_NRRY01000001.1, read on the forward strand.
CAAGTTTGCCTTCCCGACCCAGACTGTCGAGATCGAGCGTTTGCCGGAGCTGTCACATCCTCACTCTAGCTCGTCTGCAGAATGGCCGAGAACGAATGGCTGAGCTGCATTGGTACGAGGCGCATGGTATTGGTAGACGAGAGATGAAACGCAAAGGCTACATAGAATGACCATGACCCAAGATCCTAACACTCTGGCAGCTTACGTCGTTTGCTTGGACAACGCTGACTATCCTGCCTCCCTCGAACGTCACAAGATCTACAAAGTCCTTCCCGATGAAGAAGCGGCGGCAGATGGTGACATACGAGTGATTGATGAGAGCGGCAAAGATTACCTTTATTCCGCAACGCGCTTTGTTCCGATTCAGGTTCCGTTGGTGGTCAAGCATTCTCTTGATGAGGCTGCTTGATTCAAGCTGACTTTGATGACTGGAGGCGACGGTCCGAACCACGGCTTCGCGCCTGAGGCTAAAGGGCAGCTCGTTGGCTTGAGTTAAACCAGATATGATGCAGGGATTGCAACGCTCGCACAGCCGGCTGTACACATCGCTTGCAGCTTGCAAGAGAAGGATCAAACAAGGACCGCATCATGTCGACATCGCTCCGCGACGCCATCCTCGCCGCTGTTCCGGCGGATGGCTCCAGTATCGGTAATCTGAAGCTGTTCCGCGCGATACAGGGCAGCGTCAACGCAACCGGGGAGCCGGTCACCCAAGAGGCGGTGCAGGCGATCCGCGAAGCACTGGTTTCCGACGGCATCCTTGGTCGCGGGCGAGGTCGCGGCGGCTCGGTCTTTCGATGCGGCGCGGAGGCTTCGTCAACATCGGCAGCAGCGCCTGTGGATAGCGTCCCGGAGCTGGCAGCGTCCGCTGACGCCAAAGCTGACGTCGATGCCGATGCCAAAACCGGAGCCGATGCCGACGCTGATACTGGAACCGCTGCCAAAACCGGAACCGCCGTTGATGCGATTGCGCAGCAGAAGACGCCGAGCGCCAGCGCTCAACTCGCAGATCACGGCGCCTTCGGCACCTACCGGCATCAGAAGCTGGCCAAGCAGCGCCCCGATGTCGGCATCCAGGATCAATTCAGCCAGCACCGCTCACCCAAGCGCTACCGTTACGACTCGAGTCTGGCACCGGAGCTGTGCTGGGACGAGAGCGCCGAGCGCGACCTGGCCGACTGGCTGCTGACGCTGATCACCGCTGCCGCCGAGCAGGGCGAGCAGCAGGTGTTTGCCGAGCCGCAACGCTGGTTGGGGAGCGGCGAGCTGTTTCGCTCCACCCGCGAATGCGCCGCTCGCCTCAAGAGCCTGACCCAGCCGTTCTTGAACTGGGCCGGCAAGGCCGAGCGCCACCAGATCAGCGTGCCGACGGTGCCGCTGTTCGTCCACGAGCGCCATTCCACCCGCGCCATCCTGGAGCGCCTGCAACGCTACAAGTCGGCTGGCCAAAATCTCGATCTGTTTGGTGATCCGCAGCTGGATCTGGCCGATAAGCTCGACGCCTACCAGCACCAAGGCCCCTGGACCAACCGGCTGATCCTCGGCGACTCGCTGCAGGTGATGAACTCACTGCTGGAGTACGAGGGGCTCGGCGGTCAGGTGCAGATGATCTACATCGACCCGCCCTATGGGGTGAAATTCGGCTCCAATTTTCAGCCCTTCGTGCGCAAGCGCGACGTCAAGCACGGCCAGGATGCCGAGATGATCCGCGAGCCGGAGATGGTCAAGGCCTATCGTGATACCTGGGAGCTGGGCTTGCACTCCTACCTGAGCTATCTGCGCGATCGGCTGCTGCTGGCGCGGGAGCTGCTGACCGAGAGTGGTAGCGTCTTCGTGCAGATCTCGGATGAGAATCTTCATCATGTGCGGGAGGTGATGGATGAGGTTCTATTGGCAGATAATTTTGTTGCGTTGATAACATTTTCTAAAACTTCAAGCGCCACATCAGATCTGTTACCATCAACTGCGGATTATCTGCTCTGGTATTGTAAGGACAAGAATAAGATTAAATATAATAGCTTATACAAGGCAAAGAAGTGGGGTGAGGCAGGAGATAGCGCATACAGTAAAGTTGAATTGCCAAATGGGCAGCGTAGGTCTCTAACAAAGGAAGAAAGATTAGATACCGAATTGCTGCCAGCAAGCTCTCGAATTTACAGAATTGACAACCTAACTAGTCAAAGGCCTCCGGGCAGTTTCCCTGTTCTTTTTGATGGAAATGAATACCGCCCGAAGCGTGGTTACTGGAAGACTGGAAAGGCTGGTTTTAAGAACTTGGATAAGGCTAGACGGCTAGAATCAACCGGTACTGGTCTTTACTATGTTCGTTATTTTTCTGATTTTCCAGTCTATACCTTAACAAACCGATGGGACGATACGGGAGTTGCAGGTTTTGCTGCTGACAAACTCTACGTAGTTCAAACCAATATCAAGGTCATCCAACGCTGCCTCTTGATGACCACCGACCCAGGCGATCTCGTCCTCGACCCAACCTGCGGCTCGGGCACCACCGCCTACGTCGCCGAGCACTGGGGCCGGCGTTGGATCACCTGCGATACCTCCCGCGTGCCGCTGGCGCTGGCTCGGCAACGGCTGCTGACGGCGACCTTTCCTTGGCATGAGCTGAAAGAACCCACGCGCGGTCCCGCCGCCGGTTTCCGCTACGCGCGCAAGCAGAACAGGAAGGGCGAGGAGGTCGGTGGCCTGGTGCCACGCATCACGCTCAAGTCGATCGCCAACGATGAGGAGCCGGAGACGGTCACCTTGGTCGATCGCCCGGAGCAGAACGCCAAGATTACCCGCGTCTGTGGTCCGTTCACGGTCGAGGCGACGATCCAGGCTGCGGCGACCTTGGACAGCGAGCCCGCGCCGCTCGACCAGACCAAGGACCGCGAGGCGCGGCCGGCTGAGTACGAGAACCCGCGTGCCTACATCGATCGCATGATCGAGGTGCTGCGGCGCGCGCATCGGCTGCGACTGCCCGGCAATCAGAGCCTGGACTTGGAGGGCGTGCGACCGGTCGCCGATGGCGAGCGCCTGCATGCCGAAGCCATCAGCGCGATCAACAGCGCCGAGTCGGATCAGCCCCAGCCCCAGCGTCAGACTCAACCTGAGCGTCAGCCCGAAACTCAGCTCAAGGCTCAACCCCAACGCATCGCCATCGTCTTCGGTCCCGAGAACGGCGCGATCGACTCGCAGTTCGTCTTTGATGCCGCGAGCGATGCCCATTTCCTGCGCTACGACCAACTCTATCTGTTCGGCTTCGCCATCGAGGCCAAGGCGCGCGAGCTGGTCTCGGATCAGCGCCGACTGCGCATCCCGGCGACCTACATCAATGTCACCCCCGATGTGGTGATGAGCGATCTGCTCAAGACCAGCCAGACCGATCAGCTGTTCTCGATCACCGGGCTGCCGGATGCGCGCCTGGAGACGGCTGGCGCGACCGCCACCGGTGAGCCGCTCTATCGGCTGCGGATGCTGGGCCTGGATACCTTCCGCCCCGACACCCTGGAGACCGAGTCGGTGGCGGCTGAGCATTTGCCCTGCTGGATGTTGGATACCGACTACAACGGCCTGGTGTTCTGCGCCTCGCAGGTGTTCTTCCCGCGCACCGCGGCCTGGGACAATCTGCAAAAGTCGCTCAAGGCAGCGTTCGATGCCAGTGTCTGGGAGCATCTGGCAGGGGCCGAGTCCGAGCCCTTCACCTTGGGCGCACAGCGCTGTGTCGCGGTCAAGGTGATCGATGAGCGCGGCAACGAGCTGATGGCGGTGCGCCGCGCAGACGAGGCGCGGCACTGATGGCGGCGGTCGAGCGCAGTGCGCGGGGGCCGCTGGAGGTCGAATCGCCGATCATCAACTCTGCGTTCGAGGAGCCGCATGTTCACTGGGAGATCCGCAAGAACCGCGAGCCGGTGAAGGCAGCGGGGCGGCGGCCGGCGAGCTACTTTTTCCGGGTGCCGGAGCGCGCCGAGCGGGGCCGCAAGGTCGCCAAGCCGAAAGACCTATTCGGCGAGACCGAGGTCGGGCAGGAAGAACCGCTGGACTTGGTCAACCAGCTGCGCCAACGCTTGCAAGCCTGGCGCGAGGGCGAGCGGACCGGGCGCTGCTACGAGGGCGCCAGCCCGGTGACGCGCGAGCTGCTGGCCCTGTGGCGCTCGCCGGATCGGCACCAGCGGTTGTTCTTCGCCCAGATCGAGGCGGCGGAGACGATCCTTTTTCTCACCGAAGCGGCAGCGCCCTATCAGCAGGGACTGCCCAAGCTCCCGCTCGACGAGCCGGGTGCGGAGGCCAAGGCCCAAGGCGCGCGCCACTTTCTGCGCTACGCCTGCAAGATGGCGACCGGTACTGGCAAGACGACGGTGATAGGCATGCTCGCGGCCTGGTCGATTCTGAACCGGGTCGCGGCGCCGAAAGATGATCGGTTTACCGACATCATCTTGATCGTCTGCCCCAACGTCACCATCCGCGAGCGGCTGCAGGAGCTGGACCCTGCGCGTGGGGATCTGAGCCTCTACCGCACACGCCAGCTGGTACCCGCGCATCGGATGGAGGAGCTACGCCGGGGCGAGGTGATGATCGCGAATTGGCATCGGCTGGCGAAGAAGGAGACCAGCAGCGTCCATCAGCAGCCCGCACGGGTAGTCAAGACCGGCGAGCCGGTGGCGGTGATGAAGAACGCGGGCAAGGCGAACGAGACCTGCGAGGTCAAATACCTCGAGTCCGATCGCGCTTGGCTCAAACGCATCCGTCAGGAGCTGGGCTCGGGACGGGGCCGCGCGGCGCAGTGGATGGTGTTCAACGACGAGGCGCATCACGCCTATCGTCGCGGCGGGCAGCTCGATGCCAAGGAGCAGGTCGCGCTGGATGACGACAGCGCGCTGGCGGTGAAGAACGAGCGCGAGGCGACGGTCTGGATCGAGGGGCTGGATCGGATCAATACCCTGGCCGGTGGAGGCAAGTCGGGCAAGCGGGGCCTCTGTCGCTGCATCGATCTCTCGGCCACGCCGTTCTACATCCAAGGCTCGGGTAACGAGGTCGGGCGGCCGTTTCCCTGGGTGGTCTCCGATTTCGGGCTGCTGGATGCGATCGAGTCCGGTCTGGTCAAGATCCCGCAACTGCCGACGCAGGATCAAAGCGGCGACAAGGAGGCGGCCTACTTCAATATCTGGCGCTGGGTGCAGCAGCGCGCTGAGCAGGAAGGGCTGGGGACGACGCTGACCCCAGAGCTGGTGATGACCTATGCCAGCACGCCGATCATTCTGCTGGCGCAGGACTGGTTCACGCGCTTTCAGGACTGGGAGCAGCGCTCGAAGCGGCGCCAGAAGCATCCGGTGCCGCCGGTCTTCATCGTCGTCTGTCGGGATACACGTCTGGCCAAGGCCGTCTATGCGTGGCTGGCGCAAGGTGAGGGCGGCTATGGCGAGGCACCGGACTGGTTTCGCAATCGCCCCGGTGAAGAGGTCACGGTGCGCATCGACTCGCGCGTGATCGAGGACATCGAGGCCGGTGGCACCAAAGACGAGACGCGCCGGCTGCGCTTCATCCTGGATAGCATCGGCAAGCCGACATGGCCGGGCGACAAGGTACCGGAGGACTGGGCCGAGCTGGTGCGCAAGCACAATGACAAGGTCGCCAACGATGAGGAGGATGGCAGCCTGCGCTGGATCGATGAGCGCATCCCGCCGGGGCGTGATATTCGCTGCATCATCTCGGTGGCGATGCTGACCGAAGGCTGGGACGCGAATACCGTCACGCACATCGTCGGTCTGCGTCCGTTCGGCTCGCAACTGCTGTGCGAGCAGGTGGTGGGGCGTGCGCTGCGGCGCCAAAGCTATGCGGTGCGTGAAGATGGCTCGGATCAGTTCGCGGAAGAGACCGCCAAGGTCTTTGGCGTGCCGTTCGAGCTGGTGCCGTTCAAGGTGCGCAAGCGTCGCGAGGGGCCGGAGCGCCCGGAGCCAGAGCACATCTTCGCTGTGCCCGAGAAAGACCAGTATCGGATCGACTTTCCGATCATCACCGGCTACCAGCCGAGTGGCAGCCTGCAGGTGCATCTCGACTGGGCACAGGTGGCGCAAGTCACGCTGGACCCGATGCAGATCCCGCAGACCGTCAAGATGACCTCGTTGACGGCGCCGGAAGGCGCCCTCTCGGCCTTTGGGCCAGGCCAGCAGCCACGGCTATCGCTGACGGAGTGGCGCACCCGCTGGCGCGATCAGCAGGTGGCGTTTCGGCTCGCGCGCGAGGTCTGCCGCGTCTGGCAAGAGGAGCATGGGCGGGACGCCGTGCCGGTCTTGCCGCTGTTTCAGCAGGTCTTGAGCGCGGCGCAGCGGTTCCTGAGCGATCGCTCCAAGCTGGTCCTGAAGGGCGACAGTCAGCCCTGTGATCTCCTCGCCGCCGGGCACTACACGCAAGCCGCGGTGTGGACGCTGTACGAGGCGATCAAGCGCGGTGCCGATCAGCAGCTTCGGGAGCTGCCGGTGATTCCGCGTGGCGCTAGCGGGCAGGGGAGCACCGCGTTCGTCGATTTCCATAGCACCAAGCCGACCTCGCCGGTCGAGAAGTGCCACCTGAACGCGATGGTGGCGGATACCAAGAAGTGGGAGCAGAGCGCTGGGTTTGCGCTCGACATCCACCCGGCCGTATTGCGCTGGGTGAAGAACGACCACCTTGGCTTCCTGATCCCCTATCGCAAACAGGCCTTGGTCGCGAGCTATTTGCCCGACTTCATCGCGGTCTTGAGCAATGGGCTACAGCTGATCATCGAGACCAAGGGGCAGTACAACGATGATGCCGACATCAAGGCCAAGGCGGCCGAGCGCTGGGTGCAGGCGATGAACCAGCTCGGCGAGCATGGGCGCTGGGCTTATGTGTTGGTTGATGATCCGCCGGCGCTGCTGCTGATGTTGGATCGGGTTTGCTGATTGGCGACCAAAAGGCCCATGCTTTGTGACACTTTTCGTAACAAAGCGTTGACCGATCAGCCGATGCAGCCAATCAAACACCTCGCTCGCGTGCTCGCGCATCTCGCCAGCGAAGGTCAGACCTTGTTTACGTTGGCTGACTTGCGGGCGACGCTTCCTGAGCACAGCTTTGGGGCATTTCGGGCGGTTATCATGCGTGCCGAGCGCGAGGGAATCCCTCGCGCACTGGAATCCGCTGTTTGCTGATCTGCCGGTGGAGAGCCTGATCTTCGAGCATCAGGGCGAGTATTACCAAGCCCTGCAAGAGAGCACCGAGCAAACCGATTCGGCGCCGTTCATCGTCTTCATGCTGCGGATGATCTTGGCGGCGATGACGGGCGCGACCCCTCAAGTCACCCCCCAAGTAACCCCCCAAGTCGGCAAGCTGCTACAGGTCATCCAGGGCGAGATGAGCCGAGAAGGGTTGCAGGCTGCGCTCGGACGACAAGATCGTAAATCCTTCCGCGAGCGCTACCTGCAGCCGGCGCTAACCGCCGGCTTGATCGAGATGACGATTCCCGACAAGCCCAAGAGCCGGCTACAGCAGTATCGACTGACCAACCGGGGACGCCAGTGGCTACTTGAACAAGGATTCGGCGGCTTGACGTAGGTGGTCTTCATCCTGCGTACTGCTCGGGACCGGGGACGCTGAGGGCCGCGGTGCGGGATCGAAATGCTCGCAGAAGTTGGCGCGGACCTTATCGGCGATCGGCTCGGCCAGGGGCTCGAGGCAATCATTGGGACGCCCGCGTTGATAGAGACGACAATTGCGGCAAGCGCGCGTCGCCTTGCCGCAGCTCAAGCAGTGATTCTCACGCCCGTAGTCGGCGCGCGTCAGATCAGTGCCGCAGTGCCAGCAATGGCCGATGATGTCGGCTGTCATAATCACCTCATCTGTTGGATGAACGCCGCCGCGCGCCAGTCGGGCTGGACCGCGACGCCGTGATCCATTCGCAAAGACACAGCATGTCCAAAAAGACACCTAAAAACAAACCCAAGCGCTCTAGCAAGCGCAAGACGAGTCCGCATCTGCGGCCTGAGCCCGCACAGCTGCGCGCCATCGAGCGTCTGCTGGAGGCTGAGGACTTTGCCAAGGCCATTGAGCGCGTGCAGCAGTTGGTGCAGCGTTTTCCTGATCATGGCGGCGCGCAGGGCCTCCTGATCAAGGCCTTGCGCGGCGGGCAGGGGTCACAATTTGCTGCCGTCGTCGTGCACGACTGGGCCGATCGCCATCCCCAAAGTCTGTTCGCGCAAGAGCAGCTGCTGGTCTATGCCGTCGAGGGCCATTGCTTGATGCTTGCTGAACGCGTTGCCGAGCAGGTCCGGGCTCTCGGTGGCGAGGCGCCCTACGGTTTTCCGCTCTCCGATGAGATCAAGACGGCGCTTTGCACCCTGGTTGACGGCACCCGCGCAGACGAAGCGGCGATGGTCCAATTCGATCGCGCCAGGCTCTGCATGAACGGCTTTGCCTTCAGCAAGGCGTTGCGGTACTTGGAAGACCTGGAACTGACCAGCGCGCGCAATAATCGGATCACCTGCTTGTTTCATCTCGAGCGCATCGACGAGGCACTCGCGCTCGCCTTAGAGAGCTGGCGCCGGGATGACGAGAATCTGTTCGCGCTCGGCTGGGCTGCGAGTCTGCGGCTGTATCTGGGGGATGTCGAAGGCGCCAGCGGTCTCTGCACCCGCTTGGCCATGATGACGGCGCGACGGGTTGACGAGGCCCTGCCGCAGTTGATCGCGCTGCTACTGCTGGATCAGCCCGAGGCTGCTTGGACGGCTTACGAGCGCACGGTTGACACACCCTGGTGGGAAGGCGTTCAAGACCTGACGACGGCCACCATGACCCATTTGGGCGCTTGCGCCGCAGCCCGCTGCGGTGAACTCAAACAGGCGCGACGGTTGTGGCAGGAGATCGAGCAGGCGTCGCCAGGGTTCGCGCTGGCGGCGGAAAACCGCTTGGCCGCCGCTGATGCCGAGACCCTGCTTCCCTCCGCGCTCGAGATGCACAACGCGATACCCGCTAGCCGCTTCAGCGCAATGCGGAACCAGGTGCAGGCGCAGCGGACCCATCAAGCCGAAAAAACCCTCATCGGTCTTAGCGCCTCCAATGCCTATCTTCGGGCGCTTTATATCAATGGCAGTGAGCCGCTGCGCCAAGCTGTGAGTTTGGTCCTGATGCATCGGTTGCAGCAGCATGACACCGCGGTCGCCGAGGTGCTGCGTGAGCTGGTGCGCTTGCCGATCGGCACCTCAAACGACCGATTTAAAATGCTCAAGGCACTGCGCGAGGCCGGCCAGCTCGGCGAGGATGAATTGATCGAGTTCTGGGACCGTGACGAGCTGAGGGCGATCAAGCTCTTCGAGATGGAGGTGCATCGCGAGCCGACCGACAGCGGCTTGCTGGAAGCGCTCGACAGCCTGCTCGATGAGGCGCGTGACGACTATAACGATTTTCAATTCAATGCCTGCGAGTCCAAGCTGCAGTCGATTCTCGCGTCGTTTCCCAATCATCCACAGACGCTGCTGATGCTCGCCTCGATCCGCCACATGGCGCGTCGGCGCACCGAGGCGGAACAGCTGTTGCGACAGGCCATCGAGGCGAATCCGGATTATCTGTTAGCCCGTTGCAATCTGGCGCGTGCGTTGATCATGCGGGGCGATCTCGAGGCCGCCAGTGACCTGCTGGAGGGACACCGCGAGCAGCATCGTATCCATATCCTGGATCTGATCCACCTCAATGGCACGCTGGCAATGCTCGAGAGCGCCCGTGGCGAGGACGAGGTGGCCGAATCACAGCTCAATCTGATCGAATCCTTCATCGAGGATGACCATGAGGCGGAGCAACTCGAGCAGGTTCGGCGATTGGTAAATCACGTTAAAGCCAAGCGCGAGGGCTTTTTCGGGCGTACGCTGCGGGCGTTGGCGCGGCGTTAGCCATCAAGGAGGTCGTTAGAGAAGTCGTCGATGAGATTGGCGAAGCGGATGCCATCGAGAGTATCCAAGAAGTTCCCCTTGAAATCGAGGGCGATTGAACTTGCTAGACAGCAGAGGAGGCGCGGATTCCTTTAACTAGGGAGCAGTAGATCTTGAGGTTTAGCGCACTGGTGATCGCCTTCGTCGTCGGCCTGTCGAAGACTGTTGCTTTTGGATTGCGGTCACTTAGGATTGGGCCGATTGCATGGCGCTTCCAGATCTCCTCTGACGCGACAAATGAGGCTCCGTTTAAGGCGCCTGCCACAATATTGGGATGCCAACTCAGACCGCATTCGCGTGCGAGTCGGGACAGCTCACGTTCAGGGTTGGTAATGAGATCCTCGTAAATAACAAAGGCGTGTCCGGCTTTTCCCAAGCAGCCGATGTGAGCTCTTAATGCTCGATTCCATTGAGCGGTAGCGTAGTAGGGGTCTGATTGTCGAGGGAACAGCTCGGGATGGCGTCGGGCGCGATCAACGATGGATCTGACGACATCGGCGCCATCACGAACAATGTGGATGACCCTTGTGTTCGGAACCTGCTCAGTGATGAGATGCGCATAATAATAGTGTCTGGGCGTCTTCTCGACCCACCATGAACATCCCTGCAAGCGAGCGACTTGGTCAAAAAAGTGGATGGACGCGCTCAGTGCCGCCTGAAGATACACCTGGCGCTTGGGAATGAAGATATTCGCGTCTCTCAGCTCTGATTGACTGAGTCGACTGATGCTGCCAAGTGCTTTGCGCAGTGATTTCTGCTCCCGGCCTAGTGAGAGTCCAAGGCGAGCTAGGGCCGTTGGAATACCGCGCATCCCGAACAGCCGCAGTAGCAGGCCGGTTTCAGGAAACGCGTGAACGGCTGGATGGCCGGCCAGCCGGCTCAACAACAGTGTGGTTCCTGATCGTGAGCAGCCAACGACGAACATTCGCCCGTTCGGCAAGTCTTGCTCCGGCATACAGGATCCTCGGTGGCAACAAGAAGCGGTGCGATCCTTGGCGGTCGATGAACCCATCGTCATCTCAACGCCTAGGGTAAGGGCGCTCCTGATCCTGTGCAATGCTTCAGCAATCGTTTTGCGAGGCCCTTCGCTGCGGCTCGCCGCGATTGGCTGATTGCATGAATCGCGCGTTGATATCTTCATCGGTCGCGGTTTCAATGATGAGCGTCTCCATGGGTTTGTCTCCAACGTTGGATGTCGTGGTCGACATCAGCGAGCAACAGCACCGCGGCCAACCCTAGGGCCACGGCCAGCAGTAACAGCGCCAACTGACGGCGCAGCCAGCCCTCGGCGCGCGTCAGTGTATCCAAGCCGGTCAAGCCATCGCGCTCGCGCGCAACCCACCAAGCGATCCAGCCTGATTGCAAGGCGGCTAGCCTCCGCAGCATTCTACGGACGAGATGCCACAGCCAACGGCCGCAGAAGGCCAATGGCCACCAGAGATCGCCGGCGGGCAGCCAGTGGCTCAGCCGCACTGCCACGCGGTGGAGACTCCAGCCAAAGACGACCGACAGGAGCACTCCTAGCCCCAGCGGCCAGAGCAGGGCGGGGAGCGCGCTGAGCGGAGGCCAAGCAAACCTGTCCGCGAGTTGGCCTGAGAGCACGCCTTCGATCCCGCCTGCGAGCAAGCTGAACCAGAGCGGCAAGCTGAGCGCGGCGAGGACGCTGATCAACCAGGCCAGCGGCATGGGTGCGAGAAGGCGTCGATCATTGGCGGCCGTCGGTGCATGCTGGCTCGGGAGGCGGGGGCTCGTGTGATGCTTTTGGCTCGTCTGGCTCGAGCCCGGCATGTGACGTTTCCGCGGCCACTGCCTCCATTGCCGCCACAGCGCTCGCGCCATCAGCAGCGTGGTGCCGACGGCCGCCAGGCTCAGCCAGACGGCCAAGGTCTCTTCTCCAGCGGCATCGAGTGCCTTCTTGGTGCCCCACTTGGCGATCAATCCGGAGCCCAGCGCGCCGGCGAGCGATAGCGCTGGCAGGATCAGCAGCGTCCAGAGCAGCCAGGCAGGTAAGCGCGGCGACTGCTCGCTGATGCCGACCCCGAGGAACAGCGCACCCTTGCTCAAGCCGTGGTGGGCGGCGAAGAACAGCACCAGCACGCTGAGCGCGGGCCAGCTGTCAGGCTGCAGCAGCCCGAGCGCGATCAGAGCCGCGATCATGCCCATCTGGCTGACGCTGGAATAGGCCAGCACCGCCTTTGGGTTGTGCTGCGCGACGCCCCATAAGGCTGCGGCGAAGGCGCCGATCAGGCCAGCGGTCAGCATCGCCAGTCCGAGCCAATGGAATGCCTCGTCGACACCGGCCATGCCTAGCGGCAGCGTGCTCAGCCAGCCGACCAGTCCGGCCTTGATCATCACGCCACTGAGCACGGCGCTGGCCGGTGTTGGTGCGACCGGATGCGCCAACGGCAGCCACAGGTGCAGACCGATCACCCCGGCCTTGACCCCGAAGCCGAGCCAGAGCAACAGGCCCATCCAGAGGCCCATGTCCGCCGTCGCCAGGGTCGCGCGCAGTTCCGACAGGGTCAGCGCCGAGCCCGTCCCGGCGCCCCACAGCAGGCCAGCCAGGATCATCCCTTCCCCGAGCACGGCCATGACCAGATAGGCCAAGCCGCCGGTGCGCGCTTCGCGGCTGCCGCTGTGGATCACCAGCGGGTAGGCCGAGAAGGTCATCAGCGCAAAGCCGAGGTAGAAACTGGCGATATCCTCGGCGACGAGCAGCAGCAGATTGCCGCAAAGGGTCAGCGGCCAGAACAGGGCGAAGCGCAGCAGGCGCGCGCGGCTGTCCGTGTCGCCTGCTGCGGCCTGCGCCTGCTCGGCAGCAAAGTAGCCGCGCGCGTAACAGCCCGCCAGTCCCCACAGCAGGGCGCTGAAGGCCAGCAGCAAGCGGCGTTGGTCATCAAGCTCCCAGGAGCCACCCAGTAGCCAGGCCTCCAGCCAGAGGCTGCCGTCTGGACCCAGCACGGCGAGCGCGAGTGCTGGCAGGGGCGCGCTGATCCAGAGCCAGTCCAGTGGCCGATGCAGGGATTGGCTCGAGGGATGGCTCAGCGGCTGGCTCAGGGGCTGGTTTAGTGGCTTGTTTAAGGAGCGGCTTAGGTGAGGGCGCAGCTGGCCAAGGCCGATCGTCGCCCCGAGTGCGGCGCGTAGGCCCAGCAGCAGCGGCCACAGCAGCGCTGCGAAGAGCAAAGGCGCGAGCGGCAGGCGCAGGAGAGGGAAGGGTGCAAGGCTCAGCTCGGTCATGGCATCAGATAGGTCTGCTCGACCACGCGGGTGGCCCACTGCAAGGGGCTGAACGGCAGTCCCGCCAGCATCCCGGCCAGCAGGCTCAGCAATGCCGTGGCCAGGGCCGGCAGCAGCAGCCAGACGCTGGTCTCGAGCCGACTCGGTGCACGCTCAGCCGGCCAGGTCCCAATCCCATGGGCCGGTCCAGGGCGGAACCAGAGGCGATTCAATATGGGCAGGAAATAGGCCGCGTTGAGCAGGGTGCTGGCCACCAGCACCGCAATGACCCAGGGCATCTCGGCCTGCATCGCACCCATGCCCAGCATCCATTTGCTGATGAAGCCGACCACCGGGGGCATCCCGATCATGCCGAGCGCGCCGATGGTGAAGGCCAAGCTGCTCAGCGGCATGCGCCGACCGACGCCATCGAGCTCATCGATGCGGTGAATCCCTAACTCCTCGGCATAATTGCCAGCGCAGAAGAACAGCGTGACCTTCATCAGCCCCTGATGCAGCAGATGCGCGAGCGCGGCGATGGTCCCTAGCGGCCCGAACAGCCCGATCCCGAGTACGATGTAGGAGACCTGGCTGACCGTGGAGTAGGCCAACCGGGGTTTCAGCTCCTGCTGAGCTAGCGCGCGTAGCGAGCCGTAGACGATGGTGACGGAGGCGATCACCACCAGTCCATCGAGCACGCCTAAGGACGCGCTGAAAGCGATCCCGTAGACATCGTAGACCAGCCGCACGATGCCAAAAGCGCCGGCCTTGACCACGGCCACCGCATGCAGCAGGGCGCTGACCGGCGCCGGGGCCACCATCGCCCGCGGTAGCCAGCCATGCAGCGGCACCAGCGCCGCCTTGACGCCGAAACCGAGGGTCAGTAGCCAGAACAGGCCGATCAGCCAGGGGCGAGCCTCAGGACCCAGCGCCGCTAGGAACTCGCGCTGACCGAAGCGCAGATCCCCAGCCAAGACCTGCAAGGCCACCATGCCGATCATCAACACCAGGCCGGCGCTGAGCGTATAGCGCAGGTAGACGGTGGCTGCGGCCAATGCCTGCGGCGTGCCGCGATGCGCCACCAGCGGATAGGTCGAGAGCGTCAGCAGCTCATAGAAGATCAGCAGGGTAAACAGGTTGCCGGCCAGGCTGATGCCCAGGGTGCTGGCAACGCAAAGGCTGAAGAAGCCGAAGAAGCGGCGACGGTTGGGCGAGTCCTCGAGGTAGCCGATCGCATAGATGGTGGTGAATAGCCAGAGCAGCGAGGATAGCCCTGCGAAGGTGAGCCCGAGCGCGTCTACGCGCAAGACGAAGCTCAGGCCCTCGACCACCGCAAACTCGACCGCATAGACCTCGCCTGCGACCAAGCCCCGCGCCATCCAGATCACCAGCACCAGCTTGATCAGCGCGGCGGCGAGGTTGAGCGCGGTGCGGGTGCGCACAGCCTGTTCCGGCAGCATGAAGATTACGGCTGCGGTCAGGAGCGAGCTGGCCAGGGTCGCCAGCGGTAGCAGAGCGCTCATGGTGCTCATGGCACCCCCACTGGCGCCAGAAACGATAGCGGCCAGCCGGCTGCCAGACCCAGCCCGATGGCGGCCAGCGCCAGCACCAAGGCGATCAGCTCCATCCCCAACGGCAGGCTGCGGAACGCCTGTTCAGGGGCGTCCTCGACGAAGGAACAGCGCAGAACCCGGAACACATAGATGGCGCTGAGCAGGCTGCCCAGCGCGAGCACGACCACCCAGAGCCATTGGCCCGATGCCAACGAGGCCTGCAACCACAGCCACTTGGCGGTGAAGCCGGCGCTCGGCGGCAGTCCCATCAGGGTGACGGCGGCGAGTCCGAAGGTCATCAGCGAGAGCGGCAGTCGGCGGCTGGTCCCGGTCAGGCCCTCGAGCCGATGCGCGCCGGTCGAGAGCAGCAGATTGCCGGCGGCCATGAACATCGCCGCCTTCGCCAACGCATGCCCGGCGAGCTGCAGCCAGGTCGCCTGCCAGGCCATCAATGCGACGGCGGCGCTGGTCCCGGCCAGCAGCGGGAAGGCCAGCATCAGATAGCCCAATTGGCCGACGGTGGACCAGGCCACCAGCTGCTTGAGCCCGACGGCGCGCCAGGCCTGTATCCCACCCCAGAGCACCGCCAGGCTGCCGAGCAGGCCAAGCGCCCAGGCGCCGGCGATGGCCTCGGGCAGCAGCGCGCGCCAGAGCAGCAGCAAGATGAAGAACGAGGCCTTGACCACCAGCGCGCCGTGGATCGCGCTGACCGGGGTCCAGGCGCTGCCATGCACCGGCGCCAGCCAGCTGTGCAGCGGAAAGATCGCCCCTTTCAGCAACAGCCCGCTGGCCAGCAGCGCGACGGCGATTTGCGTCACCGGATCAGGTTGAGCGACCGATGCCAGCCCCGCCATCCCCGCCAGATCGAGTCGGCCCCAAGCGCCGAGCAGCAGGGCAATGCCGAGCAGCCAGGTCAGCGAGCCGACCAGGGCGAACAGCAGATAGCGCAGGCCGGCGGTGAGCGCCTCGGCATTGCCGGGAAGCAACATCATGCCAACGGCGCAGAGCCCCATCAGCTCCAGGCCGGCGTAGAGCAGCAGCAGATCGGCCGCGATCCAGATCAGCCCGAGGCCCAGCGCCAGACCGCCCATCAGTGGCCAGAGCCAGGCGTAGGCGCGCTGGCCGAGTGTCGTGGTGCGGACATAGCCTGCTGCATACAGGGCGCTGGCGAGGAGCAACAGCTGAGTCAGCAGCCACAACAAGGCCGCCAGTCCGTCTAGGCGCCAGTGCAGTGTCAGCGGTCCGAGTGCCAGCTGTCCCGCCATTGGCCCGTCATCGAGCCCGAGCAGCAGCCAGAGTGCCACCAATGGCAGCGGCATGGCGACGAACAAGACCAATCCGCTATGGCGCGGCGGGCGTACCCAAGCCAGCAGACCGAGGGCCAGCGGCGCGAAGAGCAGCCAGAGCAGGTGGAGCGGGGTCGGGCTCATTGATCTGAGCCTGAGCCTGAGCTTGGACCTGAGCTTGAGCCGAGGTCCGACTCTGAACCTGGATTCGGAGCTACCCTCGATCCGCTCAGTGAACCTGAAACGCGACCTGCAACTGAAACGGCACCAGCACCAGCACCAGAACTTGATCCAGTATCCGCAATACCACCCGATCCGCTGCCTAAAGCGAGACCAGAGCCAAAGATGGCATTTAACCTGAATTCCAAGTGATTCATCGGCCGGGGTGGCGCGGCGCCATGGGCGTTAAGGTGACCTGACCAGCCTGTGCATGCAGTTGCAGCAACAGCGCCGCGCCGAGCACCGAGCCGAGCAGCGCCACCACCAAGCCGATGAAGATCAACGCCCGGACCTCGGCGATCGGAGCAGGCTCCAGATGCGCGATCATTGACACCGGCACCGGCGCAGCAACCCCGGCCAGTAGCAGGAACACCCCGGAGCCAAGCAGGTTGAAGGCCAGCAGTCGGCGCAGCAGGTGGCGCTGAGCGCTGAAGGCCCAGAGCCCCAGGCCCATGATCAGCACACCGGTCGCGGTCAACAGCGTGCTGGTCGATGTCGGCGGGCTCAGCGCGTCGAGGCCGAGCAGCATGACCAAGGCAACGCCGCTCAGACCCAGCCAGCTCAGGATCAGCAGCCAGCGCAGCGGGGCGCTGAGGCGGGCTCGCCGCGGTGTCTCATCGACGGGCGCCAAACGCGGCAATGCCCCGCGGCCGCGCAGCGTCCAGAGCAATGTGCCACCGGTCAGCAGCGCGCCGAGCAGCGCCTCGGCCAGTGCCAGCCAAGGCGATCCGAGCACCAGCCAGGCCAATGACATCAGCAGCGCGAAGGCCACGAAGCCTTGGCAAGCGCGCCAAAGGTTCCGATGGAGAAGGCAGAAGCCGGCTAGGAACAGCAACAGAGACACCAGCACCCAGGCTGCTGCTGAGACTGCCGCTGGAGCGATGGTCAACGCAGCCTCCCGCTGATCGGAGACTTGCAGGGTCTGACAGGCTGCAACCCGTCATGCGTCTTCATGCGCGCTTATGCTTGTCGCTGAGGGTGGTTGCTGAGGGTGGTCACTGCTGGTGGTCGCTGATCATGGTCGGCCATGAGCTTGAGCATCAGGGGCCGGGCTTGGCTTGATCGGTGCTCATCAGATCGAGCCCACCAACGCGCACATAGATCAGGCAACCGGTGTCAGAGAACGGCTGGTGCCGGCTGAGATGCGGACTGCGCATCCAGGTGCCCTCCGGGTAGCGGCCCTGCTCATCGGC
Organism: Lamprobacter modestohalophilus; assembly: GCF_016583905.1. Lineage (GTDB taxonomy): Bacteria > Pseudomonadota > Gammaproteobacteria > Chromatiales > Chromatiaceae > Lamprobacter > Lamprobacter modestohalophilus. Next base: position 66,673 of record NZ_NRRY01000001.1, read on the forward strand.
GAATTCGCCTTCGAGCACGAAGATCTCTTCCCCGCCCCAGTGGCTGTGCGGCTGAAACTGGGTGCCGGGCGCCCAGCGCACCAGCGCCACGCTCTCCGGATAGCCGGGCTGGCTGTACAGCGGCCGGACGCTGAGGCCGTCGACCAGACCGGGGCGCCAGCTGCTGGCGGCCTGGGTGTCCTCCACCAAGCGCGGGCGATCACTGCCGGGATATTGGCGCAAACGCACCAGCAGCGTGCAGCCGGGCTCGGAGCGGGGTGAGTGCCGGCTGCCATCGGGATTCATCAAGAAGGTGCCGGCGGGATAGTCACCCTGCTCGTCGGAGAAGACCCCGTCCAAGACCAGGATCTCTTCGCCCTCGGGATGGCTGTGCTCGGCGAAGGCGCCGCCGGGTGCGTAGCGGACCAGACTGGTCACCGGCCCGAATTCGCCACCTTGCCGGTAAAGCGGCTTGCGCCAGACCGTGCCGCTTGGGCTCGGCTCCCAGTCCAGCTGCCGGGTGTCGACCACCACCCGTTGTGCAAGATCGGCGTGGATGTCGGGCAATTCTGGGGTCGGCACTGGTTGCATCTTGGGTGCTGGGGTTTGCTGCTGCATGCTGCTAGGTGGTTGAGACGCGAGTCGTGACGGATGAGTTCATTAAGCGATCATGGCTGAGCGAGTGAAGCTCCCGCAGGCAACAGCTATCCTTGCTTATCTGCGCGACGGCCAATGATGATCCGGAGGTGGGAGGGGACCGATAAACAGTTCGCGCCGTTCTAGCGTCAGCGTGGTGCTGTTTGCCGAGGCTTCGGCTGTGGGGTTAGCGCTGTGGTCGAGCGGATGAGCGGACATGGCGCTCAGTCTCCATGATCTGGCGCATGTCTGCCCCAATCGCCTCCAGGTCCGTGCGCAACAGTTCGGCATCGGAGCGTTGTGGCAAATAACGCTGCGGATCGGGTGCCGGTGCAATGTCGATGACGCTGCCTACACCGCGTAAGAAGCGTTTGAGGGTTTTGTTCATGCTGGTATCCAGATGCTCGTGCGAGCCAACACAACATCTTGTCTCAAGTCTGTCATCGAGACAGAGGGCGTGGCTTTATCGAGTGTCGTTTCGATGTCTAAGACAGCAGTTTATCGCGCCTGTTCGCGCAAGCGCTATGGCTTGACGTTTATCGTCTTCATCCATGCTTGACCTGCCGCCGTCGGGCCGATCAAGTACACTGCCAGGGCCTTTCAGGCGCCAACGCAAGCAACCCAATCCAACCAACAACGAAGCGCTTCCGATGCCCCATCTTGCCAACCAGATCGCCGCCATCCTGTCTGAGGTCCAGCATCCTGGCGAGTTCTATGCCAGCGGCACCTTGGATATGCATCCCTTTCAGCTCCAGGTCGAGGGTCTCGGCCCGATCGCTATGCCGTTGTTGCCGGTGCAGGCAGAGCAGCTGGTTGCGCTGGCGGAGCAGGCGCCTTACGGCCGTGGGACGGAGACGCTGGTGGATACCGAGGTGCGCCGAACCTGGCAGATCGATGCCGCCAAGCTCCAACTCAGCGGTCGGCGCTGGGCCGGGGATCTCGAGCGGGTGGTGCGCCAGGTCACCACCGGGTTGGGCGTGCATGGCCAGGTCGAGGCCGCGCTCTACAAGCTCCTGATCTACGATGCCGGCAGCTTCTTCGTCTCGCATCGCGATACCGAGAAGGCGCCCGGCATGTTTGCCACCCTGGTGATGGTGCTGCCCTCGCTCTACACCGGCGGCGAGCTGATCGTCCGCCACAAGGCGCAAGAGGTGCGCCTGGATCTGCGCCGCGATGAGCCCTCGGAGGTCGCCTTCGCCGCCTTCTACGCCGACTGCCGGCATGAGGTGCAGCCGATCGCCTCTGGCCATCGCCTGGCGCTGGTCTACAACCTGATCCGCACCGACGGTGGCCCGCTGCCGCAGCCGCCGGATCATGACAGCCAACGCGAGGAGCTGACGCAACAGCTGCGCGGCTGGCAGGGCGAGCCGCACAAGTTGGTGCTGCCGCTGGAGCATGCCTATACCCCAGCGGAGTTGGGCTTTCACAGCCTCAAGGGCGTCGATGCCTCGGTCGCGAGTCTGGTGCTGGATGCCGCGCAAGCGACCGACTGCGATTTGCACCTTGGGCTGGTCACCGTCTTTGAGCAGGGCAGCGCCGAGTACACCGGCGGTTGGTACGGCCGTGATGTGGATATGGAGGTGGGTGAGGTCTTCGAGCAAGGCCGCTACATCCATCAGTGGCGCGCGGCCAATGGGGAGCCGCTGGAGCTGGGCCATCTGGATTTTGATGACGATGAGGTCAGCCCGCCGGATGCCTTTGATGGCTTCGAGGACATCGAGCCCGATTTCGAGGAGGCCACCGGCAACGAAGGCGCCTCCTACGAGCGCACCTACCAATGCGCGGCGCTGGTGCTCTGGCCGCGCGCGCATCGAGCGCTGGTGCTGGTTGATGCGGGACTGAGCGTCAGTCTGCCCTATCTGACTGACCTGGTCGAACGTTGGCGAGCGGCCGGGGCGGTCTCGGGCGACGCGGTCTGGCAGCAGGCACATGGGCTAGCGCTGGCGATTCGCGACGATTGGCCGCGCGAGCGCTGGCAAGCGCAGAATGCCAATAAGGCCGGCTATGGCGCGGCCTTGCTCAGCGCCTTGAGCGCGCTGGGCGATGCGTCCGCGGCGGCCGAGTTCGTGGTCGAGCGGATGGCGACCGGTGCTTATGATCAGGCCGACAATGCCCAGCTCGTCGAACTGCTTGGCCACGTACCCGCCGCTCGCGCCGGCGAACTGCTGGCGGCCCTGGTCAAGGGCAATGCCCGAGTCGTACCTGAGGCCTGTGCCGCGCTCTTGGCGCACTGTGTCGAACAGAACCTGCTGGATGCCGAGGATCTACGGCCGGCGGCTGCCGCTCTGTTGGCCGGCTTGCCCGGTGCGCCACAGCCCGCAGCGGCACAGGCCGTTGGGTCACAGCCCGTTGCTGGTGCTGGTGCTGGTGCTGGTGCTGATGATGGCGATGCGGCCGAGGTCATCCCGCAGTGGCGAGCCGCAAAGCCATCGCAACGGCTGGTCGCCGATACGCTGCGGGCCTTGGACCAGATCGACCCGAGTCTCGCCGAGCAGGCCCTAGCACGCTGTCTGTCTGATCCCGAGCGCTATCCGATGGACGCCATCCTTCTCGCGGCGGCCCTGAGCCTGGCCGACTCAGCGGTGCCGATGCCCGCGGACAGCGCATCCGCCCGCTTGCGTGAGGCGGTGCTCGCGCATCTCGAGCGACGTATCGCCGAGCCACTGGAGCCGCCCGCCGATTGGCAGCGTCCGGCCGAGCTGCGCTGTCGTTGCCAGTATTGCCAAGACCTCAGCCGCTTTCTGGCCTCGCCGAGCGAGTCGACTTGGCAGCTCAAGGCCGCCCAAAACGCGCGTAGCCATGTCGAGCAGAGAATCCAGATGGATCAGTGCGATCTGGATCGGACCACCGATAAGCGTGGGCGTCCGTTTACCTTGATCTGCACCAAGAACCAGGCCAGCTATGTGCGCCGTGTCCGCCAGCGCGAGCAGGATCTTGCCGATCGCGCGCGCTTGATTCGGCCGGCCTAGCCGTCTGGATCTAGCCGCTTGGGGCTGGCGGCTTGGGGCTGGCGGCTTGGACCTAGCCGTTCGTACCGAGCTGCTCATACCAAACTGCTTGCGTGATGCTGCCAGGTGCGCCTAGGCAGGCGCGGCGATGGCTGATGGTCGCGATCGCTCACCCTAGCGTCACCCGGTTGCGCCCTTGCTCCTTGCTCTTGTAGAGCGCGCGATCGGCAGCGCGGATCAGTTCGACCTTGGTGGGTGGAGTGCCTTGTCCGTTCCAATGCGCGAGACCGATGCTCATGGTGATGCGCAGTGGCGTCTCGCCAAAGCGGAACCGGGCCTGTTCGATCTCATGGCGCAAGCGCTCGGCGAATTGCTGACTCTGCTCAGGCTCCAACTCCGGCAGGATGATGAGGAATTCCTCGCCGCCATAGCGGGCGATCCTGTCGGAGTCGCGGATCAGCGTCTGGCACAGCTTGGCGAGCTGCATCAAGACCTGGTCGCCGGCCTGGTGCCCGTGTTGATCGTTGAGGGCCTTGAAGTGATCGATGTCGAAGAGCACGAGCGTCAGCGGGCGCTGATAGCGCGTGGCGCGCTCGAGCTCGGTATCGATCAGCTCCTGCATATAGGCGTGATTGTAGAGCCCGGTGAGTCCATCGGTGCGCGAGAGTGAGAGCAGATGCTCCTCGCGTGCGAGGGTGGAGACAATCGGCCGTAGCGACAGCACCGTGAGCAGATAGACGACCAGGGTGGCGCCAGCCGTGGTCGCCAGTAACACCTGTATCTGCTGGTCGATGGGGGCATAGAATTGCTCGGCGTCAACGATTGAGACCAGGCTCCAGCGGTCCCCCTCGAGCGGTTGTTGGCGAATGATGAAGCGTGGATCGCTCGAGCCTGATGCCAAAAACTGTTGCAGCGCTGTCTGGGCCTGATCCTTCGAAGCTTGTTCCGTCAGAGCCTGTTCCGTCAGAGCCTGGTCATTCGGGGCTTGCTCAGCTGGGACCTGGTCAGTAGTGGGTTGTTCAGTCGCAGCTTGGTCAGCAGAGGGCTGGTCGGTTGTTGTTTGGCGCGGCCAATATTTGATTTGACGCTCGCCCGAGACCAGCGCCAAGAGGCTGGCGGGGCGGCTCTGTTCGCCGATGAACTGCTGCACCGCCTGATCGCTGATGATCAGGGTGTCGAAGCCGATGCGCTCACCGCTGCCATCGAAGAGCGGCGAGCAATAGACGAGCGCACCGGTGCGCTTGGCCGCTTCGTTCGACAGCCGTTGCACCTGCTGGAGCGCGTCGTCCATGCAGGCCGCCGTTAGTGTCACGGGAACCGGCCGGCCGACGCTGAATAGAGGCTCGCCATCCGGGCCTTGGCGGGCGATGGCGAGTATGAGGTCGTTGGCGCGCAAGGCATCGGCGAGCTTCGGCTGACTGAAGTCGACCAGTGCCTCGCGGCTGATCTCGCCACGCAGATAGGCAGCCTGTTTGAGACGAATCGCGGTGCGGCTCGCTGCTTGTCGCGCGAGATCTTCATGATGCTGCAGGATGCCCTGCAAGCGCCCGGCGCTGTTCTGCACCGCCAGTTCCAGACTCTGGGTGTGGGTTGCCCGCAGATAGCCGACCAGCGGCCGCAGACCGAAGAAGTAAAAACTGCTGATCAGCAACAGGCTGCTCAGTCCAACAACCACGTAGATGTTGTAGATCTGACCGCGGTGTTTGATGTTCATTGGGGTGATTGGCGCTGACAAGGGCTGTATCTGCGCATGCGCGCTGGCTGCAAGCGCATGAAATCTGTTTTAACTGCCGGTTCGAGGGGCTTCGCTGAGGTAGGTTCAGGGCCACCAGGCCAGGGGCTGGCTCGCGCTGATCGTTGCCCGCTGAGCACATGCTCGGCGTCCATGGAGGCAATGTCTGTGCGTCAAACAGAACACAGGATATGCCATGAGTCTAACCTGATTTAGAGGCCGCAATCATTGACCTCGCGCGACGGCGCGAAACACAATCTTGCCGCTGCAACTGACGAAACGGGAGAGACATCATGGTGCAGGCGCGCCGCACCGCTTCGCGCGGTCCGATGCGGGGACCTTCACACAGTGGGGACAAAGCGCTCGCTGAGGCTGCTGGCCTCCATCGTGCCGGTCAGCTCGAACAGGCCGAGAAGGCCTATCGTCGCATCCTGCGGCGGCGTCCGACTGATGCCCGCGCCCTCTATTATCTGGGGATCGCGGTCCACCAACGCCGTCGGCCCAAGGAGGCGATTCGCCATTTTTGCGCCTCGCTGAAGGGTGATCCGAACAACCCCGAGGTGCATCGCTACCTGGGATTGGCGCTGAAGGATACCGGCCAGCCAGCGGCGGCCGAGGGCGCCTATCGCGATGCGCTAGCGGTGGCGCCGAATAGCCCGGAGATCCTGGCCAATCTCGCCACCGTGCTCAAGGCGCAGGATCGGCAGGATGAGGCGCTTGAGGCCTTGGAGCGGGCGGTCAGCCTGGCGCCCGACTCGGCACCGATTCTCACCGCCTGTGGACATGCGCAGCGCGAAGCAGGTCGCCTGGATGAGGCTGAGGCGCTGCACCGCCGCGCACTGTCACAGCGCCCTGACCATGCCCCCTCGCTGACCGGGCTCTCGGCGACGCTATGGCGCAAGGGGCGCGATGACGAAGCGGCCCAGGCCGCGCGCCAGGCCATCGCGCAGGCCCCGCAATTGGCACAGGCGCATCTGATGCTGGGCAACGCGCTGCGCCGGCTGAAGCAGCCGCAAGAGGCGATGGCGGCGTTTCGAGCGGCGACGGAAGTCGCGCCTGAAGATCCGACCCCGCGCGTGGGCTTGGCTGAGGCGGCTCAGGATGCTGGAGCACTCGAGACCGCGTTGCAGGAAGGCCGCCGCGCGCTAGCGCTGCAGCCCGATGCGGAGTCCCTGCACACAGTCCATGGCCAAACCCTCTATGCGCTGCGTGCCGCTGGCAGCCTGGAGCAGGCCCGGCAAGAGGCCATCGCTTGGCTCAACGCCTATCCCAACAGCCCGACGGCTCAGCATCTGGCGCCGGCGCTGATGGACGCCGCGCCGCCCGAGCGGGCCAGCAGCCCCTATGTGCGGGCCACCTTCGACGCCTTCGCCGAGAGCTTTGATGATCGACTCGGCGCCCTCGACTATGCCGGGCCGGCCCTAGTCGAGCGCCTGCTGCGCGCGGCACGTCCCGAGGGCGTGGACAGCCTGCTCGACCTCGGCTGCGGCACCGGGCTGGTCGCGCCGGTGGTGCGCCCGCTGGCTCAGCGTCTGGAGGGCTTGGACCTGTCGCCCGAGATGCTCGCCCGCGCCGCCGAGCGCGATCTCTATGACGCTTTACATGAGGCCGATGCTGAGGCCTTCTTGGCTCCAGCGCAGGCGGATTGGGACGTCATCATCGCTGCCGATGTGCTGATCTACATGGGCGCCTTGGAACCGCTGGTTGCCGCTGTCGCCTCCGCGCTGCGGCCCGAAGGCCTGTTCATCGCCACCACAGAGGAGGCTGACGGTGAATCCTGGGAGCTCCAGCCGTCAGGACGCTATCGACACAGCCGGCGCTATCTGCGTCAGGTGCTCGACGCGGCGGGATTGATCATCGACCAGCTCGAGACGGTGGTGCTCCGCCACGAAGGCGAGCGGCCCGTGGAGGCCTTGGCAGTGGTCGTACGGCGCGCATCATGATCCGCGCCGAATCCGCCAGCAGCGGTGGATATGCGGATGGCGGGCGAAGTCTTTGGGGATGGTCTGGGCGCTGATGTCCTCGATGTCCAGATCGCTCAGCGCCTCCTCGTCGAGCTTGAAGCGGCGCTTGTTGGTCGAGAAAATCAGCTCGCCATCGGCCGCGAGCAGGGCCACGGCGGCGCGGATCAGCCTGACTTGATCGCGCTCGACATCAAAGGTGCCGTCCATGCGCTTGGAGGTCGAGAAGGTCGGCGGATCGAGGAAGATCAGCCCAAAGTGGCCACGATAGGCGCGGGCCTGCTCGAGCCACTCCAGGCAGTTGGCCTGGATCAGCTGATGGTCGTGGCCGGTGAAGCCGTTCAGCGCCAGGTTGCGCCGCGCCCAATCGAGGTAGGTCTTGGAGAGGTCAACCGTGGTGGTCGAGCGGGCGCCACCCCGGGCGGCATGGCAGCTCGCGACGCCGGTGTAGCCGAACAGATTAAGCATGTTGCGATCAGCGGCCAGGTGGCCAATCAACCGCCGCGTCTCACGGTGATCGAGAAACAGGCCGGTATCCAGATAGTCCTCGAAGTTGACCAATAGGGTCAGCTCATCCTCGGCGACCTTGTGGAAGTGGCCAGTCTGCGCCAGCCGCTCGTATTGGGCCTTGCCGCGCTGCGGCTGGCGGACCTTGAAGAACAGGTCGTGCTCCGGCACCTCGAGCACCTCGGCGATGACACCGATGCCTTCGCGCAGCCGCCGCCGTGCGGCCTTGGGATCGATGTCGGGCGGGGCGGCGTATTCCTGCACCTGCACGAAGCGCCGCTCCGGGGTCGCCGGGTTGGCGCTCTGGTAGACATCGACCGCCAGCGCGTACTCGGGCAGATCGGCATCATAGAGTCGGTAGCAACCGATGCCCTCGCGCTGTAGCCATTTCCTGAGCGCCTTCTGATTCTTGCGCAGCCGGTTGGCGAGCATCTCGGCACCGGGTCCGCGCTCGGCAGGAGGCAATGGGCGAGGGCGGTCTGAGACATGCGCCTCGGGGCGGACCTCGAAATGCAGCAGCCGGCATTCGATCGGCCCGTTGTAGAGGGTATGAAACCGATGCGCGCGCAGCCCCATACGCTTACCAAGCTCCGGGTTGCCGGTCAGCACGGCAGCGCGCCAGCCCCCGAACTGGATACGTAGCAAGGCGCCCAGTGATTGGTAGAGGCCGGCGAGATCCTCGGCGCCGATGCGCTCGCCATAGGGCGGGTTGGTGATCAGCAGGCCGGGTATCGGCGTGGTATTTGATGCACGCTCGGATGAGGCGGCAGAGGGGATCGGCTGGGGGCTCCTGTGAGCGTTGCCCGCAGGGGGTCTCAGACCGATGTCAGTGTCCGTGCCAACGCGTGTTTCCACGCTGCCGCCGTTGCCGGCCTCGACGTCGGTGCCACTGCTGGCGCTCGAACTCGCGCTGCTGGCGTTGGTGTCCGCAATGGTGCCTGTGCCGGTCAGCGGATCGGAGCTTGAGTCTGGACTGAGGCCTGGGCTTGGATTCAGGCTTTGATCGATGCTTTGATCGAGGCTGAGGCTTGCCATCTGTGATCTGCGACTGGGCCGGCAATCTTCCAGTGCCTGTCGCTCGAACTGCACATGACCAGCAAGTCCGGCATGCGAGGCGTTGGCATGCGCGGCCTTGATTGCGGCCGGATCGAGATCGCTGCCGCGCAGCCGGGTGCTGCTGCGCACAAGCCGATGCAGGCCGGTTGCGCGGCGCTCCTTGGCCTCGGCGAGGAGCGTCCTCCAGGCACTCCAGGCTGCCTGATCATGACCACGCCAGCCGCTGAAGCCCCAATAGTCGCGTCGCAGGCCGGGGGCGATGTCGGCGGCGATCAGCGCGCCTTCGATCACCAGGGTGCCGATGCCACAGAGCGGGTCGATCAGCTCACCGCCGCCGGCGGCGATCTCGGGCCAGCCGGCCCGCAGCAGCAGCGCGGCCGCCAGGGTCTCCTTCAAGGGCGCGGCGCCGCCTTGGATGCGCCAGCCGCGCCGATGCAGGGCCTCGCCGGAGAGGTCGAGAAAGAGCACCGCCTGGTCGCGGAACAGCCGGCAGCGCAGCGCCAGATCGGGCTGGATCGGGCGCACGCTCGGGCGGCTGCCGCTGCGCTCGCGGATCTGATCGACGATCGCATCCTTGACGCGCTGGGCCGCAAACTGGGTGTGCTCGATCTGCGAGCGGGCGCTGTCGACCGAGACCGCGAGGGTCTGCTCCGGCCCAAGGTGTTCGGACCAGTCGATCTCGCGCACGCCGGCGTAAAGGGCATCCGGGTTTGGTGCGGCGAAGTCGCTGAGCGGCAGCAGCACGCGGCTGGCGACCCGCGACCAGAGGCAGACGCGGTAGGCGTCGGCCAGGCTGCCAGAAAAGTCGACCCCGGCGCGGGTCTCGACCGCGGTCTCGATGCCGAGGCCACGCAGCTCATCGGCGAGCAGGCTCTCGAGATTGCGCGCGGCGCTGACGAAGAAGCGTTGCTCGCTCATTTGTTTGATGCCGTTGAAGATGCAGGCGCGGGTGCAGATTCCTCTGCAGGAGCAGCCGCATTCGCGATGGTTGACGTGGCGCTGTGCGTCGAATCGGATGTAGGCGTCGATACGGATACGGCGGCCGATCCGGATGTCGGTTTCGATTCGGAAACAGGAGTCGATCTGGATGCAGGAGTCAGCCCGGAGGCGCGCATCGATCCGGAAGCGCTTGCGGCTGCCGGAGCCACGCTCTGTTCTGGCGCGGATGCAGCGACCGAGGCGGACGCTGCGGCAGGCGTGGGCGCATTCAGTGCGTCATCGACGGCCGCAGTAACCGGCGCCGGCGCGCCCGGCAACGGCCGCACCGAGTCCGGCAACTGCGAGACCAAGACTTCGGCAAAGGCATCCAACGCCTGCTGACGCGGAAAGCTGCGCCGCGAGACCAGCGAGATGCGCCGATAGGCATCTGGCAGATGCAGTGGCCGCCGCACGATTGGGCTGTCCGGTGGATTCTCGCCGCTGCAGGCCAACGCCGGTAGCAAGGTGCAGCCGAAACCGGCGCCGACTAGCTGCAGCAGGGTCTCAAGGCTCGAGGCACGCAGATCGGCCATCTCGCCACTGCGCGGGCGCTCGGCCAGGCGACAGACCTCCATCACCTGATGAGTCAGGCAATGGCCGTCGCTGAGCAGCAGCAGCTCGGTTTCTTCCAGATCGGCCTCGGTAATTTCGGGCTTGTCGCCGAGCGGATGCTGGCGCGGATGTGCGAGCCAGAACGGCTCCTCGAACAGCGGCCGCGCGACCAGCTCAGGCTCGGCGACTGGGGTCGCCAGCAGCGCCGCATCGACCTCATGATGCTCGAGCCGCTTGAGCAGGGTCTCGGTGATCTCCTCGATCAGCACCAGCTTGATCTGTGGCAAGCGCTCGCGCAGCGGTAGCAGGATTAGCGGCAGCAGATAAGGGCTCAGCGTCGGGATGGCGCCGATGCGCAATGGCCCGGCGAGCGGGTCCTGATGCGCGCGGGCAACCTGCTCGATGGCATCCGCCTGCTCCATCAGTAGGCGTGCATGCTGCAGGATTAGCTGACCGGTCGGCGTGATTTCGACCGAGCGATTGGTGCGCTCGAAGATGGTCACGCCGAGCTCATGCTCGAGCTTGCGGATCTGGCCGCTCAGCGTCGGTTGACTGACGAACGAGCGCTCAGCGGCGCGGCCGAAGTGGCGGGTCTCGGCAAGAGCGAGGATGTATTTGATATCGCGCAGATTCATAACGGTGGGACAGTGCGGTGCCTGAGGCTGCAGGCGATAAGGATACCCCGAACCGCTCGAAGTCCGGCTTGCTGGTCTGGCTTGTTGGTCACAATCTTCACAAAACGCTGTCTTCCAAACAAAACGCTGTCTTCCAAACAAAACGCTGTCTTCCAAAAAGGCGCTGGGGGAACCACCTGTAATCCAGTAGGGATCTGTACTAGACTCCTGGCTATGCGTGTTTGGGATCAGCGACCAGTCTTGCTAACGATGATGTTGAACTCACGTCCCCTGGATGAAATCCAGACCGGCATGGTGATCGGCGCTGATGTCTATGATCCAAATGGGCTCGTTCTGCTGCGGGCAGGCACGATGATTACCGAACGCACTATCCGTGCGCTCAAATGTTGGGGAATAGCCGAGGCTCCGATCAGCATCTCTGGTGAGACTGTACCTGACACCGCGGAGCAACATCGTTCCCATCAGGCGCTCATAGCGATGCTCGACGCCCAGTTTGCACTCAGCAACCTCGGGCATCCGGTTATCCAAGCGCTTTATGGCCTCTGTCTTGAGCGCGCTCAGCAACAGCAATGAGCCACTTGCGATGAAGGCTCGAGCTGACCGATTACTCGATCGGCTCAATGAGCTGCCATCTCTTCCCGCGATCTATTACCAAGCACGTGAAGCCCTAGTCCGGCCCGAGGGGTCGTTGGAGTCGATGGCGCGCGTCTTGGAGGCCGATCTGTCGTTGAGCGCACGGCTGCTGCGTGTTGCCAACAGCGCGCTGTACGGACTCGTCTCCAAGGTGGACAGCCTGACGCACGCGTTGGCTGTGATTGGAACCGAAGAGGCCCATCGGATCGTCCTCGCGACCTCTGTCGTCTCGGTCTTTAGGGATATCCCACTCGGCGCCGTGTCCATGCGCTCGTTCTGGGAGCACAGCATCGCGACCGGCGTTGCCAGCCGAGCCATTGCAAGGCGCCTCGGGCAAACCGAGGTTGAGCGATTCTATCTGGCGGGTTTGCTGCATGACATCGGTCGGCTCCCGCTTTATCTGCTTGAGCCGGACGCGATGGGCCAAGCACTCCAAGCGCATCGCGAGCATCGTGCCGACCTGCTTACGCTCGAAGCACAGATACTCGGCATCACGCACACCGATGTCGGGGCGCTCCTGTTGGAAAAATGGCAGATTCCGCGCGTGTATTGCGAAGTCGCCGGCCGACATCACGACCTAGCCGAGGACGACTACTGCCTCGAGACCAGTATCACTCACATCGCCGATATCATCACCAACAGCCTGCGTATTGGTAGCAGTGGAACCCGCGCTGTACCCGTCCTGAGCGATGCGCAGTGGCAGCGCAGCGGCCTCGAGATCGAGGATCTGCGTCCTGTCGTTGATCTGACCTTGTCAACGACTAAGGATGTCGTGTCCGCCTTCCTTGAGTCCTGAATGATGCCTTTGCCACGACCGCCGCTGCAGTCTCTGACCGACTCTCTGACCGACTCCCTGACCGACTCCCTGGCTGAGTCCCTGACCGACACATCAAGCACAGGATCAGCGCTGCAGACGCCTCGTCTCTCTGCGCTCGCGTTCGCGGTGTTGCGCCTGGCCATCGGGCGCTTCGATGCCTGCGCAAGCACGCAGGCAACCCAAAGCCTGCTCCAAGAGGCATCCCGACTGCTGCTTCCACAGGCCCGCTTCGGTCTCATGCAGCGAGACATCGATGGCTGTCTAGAGCTTGCTGAAGAACCTGCAGAGGAGCTTGCAACGGTTATAGCTGACCCTGTCGCGACGATCTCTCCCGAAGACATTGAACATGCGATCGAATCAGGCTGGGTTGCCGCAGCCATCAAGCAGGGGCTGCACCGGGTGAGTTGGCGGGGCGAAACCTGGGTGCTTGCTAGGCTGGCCTCGCCGCGCTTCGTGCACGCTGTGGCCATTTGGATACGCGCGGAAATCCCAGCCCTCTTGCACCAACCGCTGCTGGCAATGGCGGATCTTGCGGCACTGGCGCTGGACCGTTTAACCGAGGCCCCTGCATTGGCGGCTGAGCAGAAGCGACATCGGGAAACACACCCATTTGGGGGGCACGCAACCCGCGCGGTGACCGCCACCGATCCGCTCACTGGACTGGCCCAGCGCGCCCAGTTTGTCCAGGTCCTCAAGCAGGCGTTAGCGAAACCCGCCGTGGGCCAATCTGTCGGTGTCATGTTGCTCAACATCGACGGCTTCCATCGTGTGAACAAGGAGCTTGGTTATGCCGTCGGCGACCAGATCCTGCGCAGCTTTGCCCATCGGTTGGAGAGCGTCTTTCGCTCACCTTACGTGCTGCAAGCGCTCGGCATCGTCTCCAGCGATCTTTGTGTCGCGCGCACAGGGGCAGACGAACTGGGGATTGTCGTCGCCCAACTGCGAGCTCCCGATGATCTGCTCGGTGTTGCGGGCGAGGTGCAGCAGCACCTGGCTGAAGGCTTTTTTCAGGGCGCACAGCGACTTTATCTATCGGTCAGTATAGGCTTGGCAGCGGTGAGTCCCAGCGAGGAAGACCTGAGTGCCGAGTCCCTGCTTCGCTCCGCTGACTCGGCACTCAAACGCGCCAAGTCGCTCGGTCGCAATCGGTTCGTCCTCTACGATCCAGTCTGGGGTGAGTCCGGCGTGTTGCATCTGCGCATCGAGTCCTTGATGCACCAGGCGTTGCAGGACAACGGGTTTCGACTCCACTACCAGCCGCTGTTCCGCGTCGCGGACCTCGCACTGGTTGGCGCCGAGGTTCTGCTGCGGCTCAGCACCAGTGACGGGGTCCCGGTGCCGCCCTCTAGTTTTATCCCAGTGGCCGAGAGCACCGGACAGATTGTCGAGATCAGCGACTGGGTGTTGCACCGACTCTGTCAGCAGATTCGTCAGTGGGATCGCCAAGGACTCCCTGCCGTTCCGTTCTCAGTGAACCTCTCTGCCATCGAGTTTAGCCAAGAAGATCTCAGTCAACGATTGAGTAAAATCCTGTCTCAGCACCAAGTGTCACCTTCGCGCATGCACCTGGAGGTCACCGAGACCGCCATTACCCGTGACGAGTCTCAGGCGGTGGCGAACATCAATGCCTTGCGTGCCGATGGATTCGAGGTCTGGCTCGACGATTTCGGAACCGGTTATTCTTCACTCAAGTCGTTAAAAAACGTCTGTTTCTCTGGGATTAAGATCGATCGCGAATTCGTCGCTGACCTTCCCGCGCACGCAAACACTGCGGTCATCGCCCAAAGCATCATCGAGATAGCGCGCAACCTCGGTTGCTCGGTCGTCGCCGAGGGGATCGAGGAGCCAGCGCAGCTCGAGTTCTTGCGCCTGCGCCACTGTGACATCGGGCAAGGCTTCCATCTCGGACGCCCGGTCTCTCCCCAAGACTTCGAGCACCGATATCTGGGTGCTGGCTGACCTTGTGCTTAAGCAGACGGCCGGTCCCTGCGGACCAAATGATGGCTGGGTAATGGCTGCCTGATGTGCGAGCTTCTTCGCTCCCATCCGGAGGGCGCGATGATCAGGCAACGCTGTTTTTAACGACCCCGAGCGGCTTCACAACATGCGACGGATCGAGCTGAGCCTGTCGGTGATGTGCCGCTTGGACCTCGAAGCACAGTAGGGAGCGCCCGTAGATCGACATCAAGGCTGCGCGCATGCTATGACCTGCAACGTCAGCAAGCGGTCATCACGCCAAGCCTTATGTCTCAGCAAAAGCTCCCGATCGGCATCCAGACCTTCCGCAAGATTCGCGAAGGCGGCTTTACCTATGTCGACAAGACCGTCGAGGCCGAGAGGCTGGCAACACAAGCTGGGGTCTACTTCCTCTCACGCCCGCGCCGCTTCGGCAAGAGCCTGTTCGTTGATACGCTAAAGGAGCTGTTCGAGGGCAACGAGGCGCTGTTTCGCGGCCTGCACATCCATGACCAATGGGATTGGAGCCAACGCCATCCGGTGATCCTGCTCGACTTCGCCGCCGGCGTGGTCCAGAGTCGCGCCGAGCTGGATCGGCGCATCCGGCAGCTGATCAACAACAACGCCCAACGGCTCGGGATCGATTGCGACTGGCAGGATAACGACATCCCGGGCTGCTTCGGTGACCTGATCCGCCGGGCTCACGAGGGCTTCGGCCAACGTGCGGTGGTGCTGATCGACGAATACGACAAGCCGATCCTCGACAACATCGAGCATCCGGAGCGCGCCGCCGAGCTGCGCGATGGGCTGAAGAACCTCTACTCGGTGCTCAAGGCGCAGGATGCCCATCTGCGCTTCGTGTTCCTGACCGGGGTGAGCAAATTTAGCAAGGTGAGCCTGTTCTCGGGGCTCAATCAGCTCAACGACATCACCCTAGACCCGCAGTATGCGACCCTATGTGGGTATACCCAACAGGATCTCGAGACGATCTTTGCCGAGCATCTTGCTGGTGTTGATTGGGACGAGCTGCGGCGCTGGTACAACGGCTATGGCTTCTTGGGCGAGCCGGTCTACAACCCCTACGACATCCTGCTGTTCATCGACAAGGGCCACAGCTTCCGAAACTACTGGTTCGAGACCGGCAGCCCGAGCTTCCTGATCAAGCTGTTTCAGCAACGACGCTACTTCCTGCCCGATCTGGAACAGCTCGAGGTGGGCGAAGAGATCCTGGATTCCTTCGATGTCGAGCACATCAATCCCGTGACCTTGCTGTTTCAGGCCGGGTATCTGACCGTCGCCAGCACGCAGGTCCGTCGTGGTCGCCTGATGTTTAGACTCAAGGTGCCTAACCAAGAGGTCCGCCTCGCGCTCAACGATCAGTTCATCAGCGGCTACACCGGCCTCGAAGAGACGCGCATCCGGCTACAGGATGGCCTCTATGACAGTCTGGTCGCCGGTGATCTGCCGGGGCTGATTGCCCTCATCAAGCGCCTGTTCGCCGGCATCCCCTGGCGCAACTTCACCGGCAACGACCTCCCCGAAGCCGAGGGCTACTACGCCAGCGTGCTCTATGCCTTCTTCGCCAGCCTGGATGCTGAGATCATTCCGGAAGACCTGACCAATCACGGCCAGGTCGATCTGACCCTCAAGCTTGCCGGGTACATTTACGTCATCGAGATCAAACTGGTACGTGATACGCTGATACTTGATGCGCGCGGCAAGGGTGATAGGGAGCTAGACCCGAATGCCATCACCGCAGCGTCAGCAACCTCCCAAGCAACTGCTCCGGCAACCGTTGTCACTGTAGCAAGCGAGGACTCGCCTGCTCTGCTTGGCAATCCGGCCAGCGCGGACTTAGCCTTCGGCGCTGGCGCTGGCGCTGGCGCTGGCGCTGGCGCTGGCGCTGGCGCTGGCGCTGGCGCTGGCGCTGGCACTGGCACTGGCACTGGCACTGGCACTGGCACTGGCACTGGCACTGGCACTGGCACTGGCACTGGCGCTGACACTGGCGCTGAGCTAGCGGCTAACGCTCCAGCAGCGCCCGCCACCAACCCAGCCCTGGCGCAGATCCAAGCGCGCGGTTACAGCCAGAAATACCAGCAAGCACCAGGCAAGGGCCTCTTCGAGGTCGGCTTCGTCTTCAGCAGTGCCGAGCGCAATCTGATCCAGGCCGACTGGCGGCGGTTGCACTGAGTCTATAGAGAGTTCGCCGACGACCTGCTCAGTAACGGTTCAGAAACAAGTGGCACAACTCCACTAACGATGCCAGCTCAGGAAGGGCTTAGCTTGCCTGTAGATGCTCCGGTTATTCTTGCGTCCTACCCAAGCGCTTAAGCAAGTGCCACTGTCGAACAACGACTACGCGCAGCGCAGCACGTCCTCGGTGGTGTCGTCCGCTGGGTAGAACAGCTCAAGGAACAGCGTGCTTCGATGCCAGGCTGATGGCGCACCGATAGCGGCGCTCAAACAGTCAAACCGCAACTCAGTGCGATCGAGGCAGTAGCGCTCCTCGGTCTGGATCGACATCCAGGCTGCGCGCATGCTATGACCCGCACAGTCAGCAAGCGGTCATCACGCTAAGCCCCATGCCCCAGCAAAAGCTCCCCATCAGCATCCAGACCTTCCGCGAGATCCGCGAGGGTGACTATTGCTACGTCGATAAAACCGCCGCGGCCCAGGCGCTGGCGCAACAAGGCAAGGCCTATTTTCTCTCGCGTCCGCGACGCTTCGGCAAGAGCCTGTTCGTCGATACGCTGAAGGAGCTGTTCGAGGGCAACGAGGCGTTGTTTCACGGCTTGCACATCCATGACCAATGGGATTGGAGCCAACGCCATCCGGTGATCCTGCTCGACTTTGCCGCCGGCGTGCTCCAGAGTCGCGCCGAACTGGATCGGCGCATCCGGAAACTGATCAAGGACAATGCCCTTCGACTCGGGATCGATAGCGATGGGCAGGATACTGACATCCCCGGCTGCTTCGCTGACCTGATCCGCCAGGCCCATGGCCAGAGCGGCCAACGCGCGGTGGTGCTGATCGACGAATACGACAAGCCGATCCTCGACAACATCGAGCATCCGGAGCGCACCGCCGAGCTGCGCGATGGGCTGAAGAACCTCTACTCGGTGCTCAAGGCGCAGGATGCGCATCTGCGCTTCGTGTTCCTGACCGGAGTCAGCAAATTCAGCCGCGTGAGCCTGTTCTCAGGGCTCAATCAACTCCGCGACATCACGCTCAGCGCCCCCTTTGCGACCATCTGCGGCTACACCCAGCAGGATCTCGAGACCACCTTCGCCGAGCATCTTGCCGGGGTCGATTGGGACGAGCTACGCCGTTGGTACAACGGCTACGGTTTTCTCGGCGAGCCGGTCTATAACCCCTATGACATCCTGCTGTTCATCAGCGATGGCCACAGCTTCCGCAACTACTGGTTCGAGACCGGCAGCCCGAGCTTCCTGATCAAGCTGTTTCAGCAGCGACGCTACTTCCTGCCGGATCTGGAACAGCTCGAGGTGGGCGAAGAGATCCTGGATTCCTTCGACGTCGAGCGGATCAATCCCGTGACGCTGCTGTTTCAGGCGGGGTATTTGACCGTGGCTTCGACCACGCAGCAGTGGGGTGAGCTGACCTTTCGGTTGCGCATCCCGAACAGCGAGGTGCGGCGCGCGCTGAACAACCAATTCATCGATGCCTATGCGGGCATCAGCGACACGCGTCTGAGCTATAAGCGTGGGCTCATCGAGGCCTTGGCACAGGCCGACCTGCCGGCCCTCGTCGCCACCATCAAACGCCTGTTCGCCAGCATCCCCTGGCGCAACTTCACCGGCAACGACCTTCCCGATGCCGAGGGCTACTATGCCAGCGTGCTCTATGCCTTCTTCGCCAGCCTGGATGCCGAGATCATTCCGGAAGACCTGACCAATCATGGTCAGGTCGATCTGACCCTCAAGCTTGCCGGTTACATCTACGTCATCGAGATCAAGTTGGTGCGTGATGCGCGCGGCAAGGATGATCGGGCTCTAGGTCCGAACGCCATCACCGCAGCGTCAGCAACCGCCCAAGCAACCGCTCCGGCAACCGTTGTCACCACTACAAGCGAGGACTCGCCTGCTCTGCTTGGCAATCCGGCCAGCGCGGACCCAGCCTTCGGCGCTGGCGCTGGCGCTGGCGCTGGCGCTAGCACAGGCACAGGCACTGACACTGGCACTGACACTGGCACTGACACTGGCACTGGCACTGGCACTGAGCTAGTGGCTAACGCTCCAGCAGCGCCCGCCACCAACCCAGCCCTGGCGCAGATCCAGGCACGCGGTTACAGCCAGAAATACCGGCAAGCACCAGGCAAGGGCCTCTTCGAGGTCGGCCTCGTCTTCAGCAGCGCCGCGCGTAATCTGATCCAGGCCGACTGGCGGCGTCTCCGCTGAAGGTCGTCCATGGCGGAGGCGGGCTGTGAGGCTGTCCAAGTCGTGTTTGATCCTTTCATGAAATGAAAGTATCTTGCATGAATGGAGACACTGACCGAAACCATCCTGAGCGCCGGCTTGCAACAGCGGACGCTGACCGAGGCACAGCTCGCGCGCCTGCTCGGGGGCAGCGCGCAACGTCGCTACAATCTGGTTAATCGTGCTTTGCACCGGGGTGAATTGCTGCGCCTGCGGCGTGGCCGCTATCGTCTCGCGAGTCGGGTTGCTAACGGCGGCTCTTATCCCGGCGGCGGCGCCCATCCTGGTGGCGGCGCGCATCCGTTTGTGTTGGTGCAAGGCTTGGTGCCTGGTGCCTATGTCTCTTTCGAGTCGGCACTGGCCTTTCATGGCTGGATTCCGGAGGCGGTGACGCTGGTCCAAGCGGTCACTCCGGATCGGCGCAGCCGTCAGTACCAGATCGACGAAGCCGGCCTATTCCAATTCGCCCCACTGCCGTTGATCAAGGGGTTCATGCTGGAGGCTGTGGACCGCATCGTGCTTCAAGAGCAGGCCGCACTGGTTGCTCAACCGCTGCGGGCGCTGCTGGATCTCTTCTGCCTGCATCGCTGGGATTGGAGCAGCGCGCACGCATGGCTCGGCGGGGCGCGGATCGATCTGGAGCCATTGGCCTCATTAGAGGTCGAGCGGCTGCAGGCAGTGCGCCGCGTCTATCGGCATCGGCGGATGCAGCAGGTCATCGATGGCCTCAGCAGCTGTCTACTGTCAGGGGATGCAGGTGATGGACGGATGCTCAGCCAGGGCGGTTGTCAGTGATCGACCTGCTGCGTGAGCGCTTGCAGTCCTATGCCGCGACGGATGCGCACCGCGAGCAGCAAGCGTTGCGGGAGATCCTGCAGGAGGTTGCGCTCTACGGACTCTGGCGGGCAGGCTTCTTCGAGCAGGCGGCCTTTCAGGGAGGTACGGCCTTGCGCATCCTGCAGGGTCTCAGGCGCTTTTCGGAAGATCTGGATTTCATCTCGCGAACGCCTGCCCCTGACTTTCGCTGGGAGCCCTATCTCGCCACCATGGCCGATGTGCTGGCCGATTTCGGCATCCGCTGCGAGCTGCGCGACCGAAGCAGGATGACGCGAGCCGTGCGTGAGGCCATGATCAAGGACGATTCCCTCGGCCGCCAACTGGATCTCTCCTTTTACCGGGGAGATTCCGGCAAGAAGCTGCGCGTCAAGTTGGAGATGGATACCCGACCACCGGCAGGATCGGGCTTCGACTTTCAGTACCTGGATTTCCCGCTGGACTTCGAGGTCTGCGCTCAGGATCTAGCGAGCAACTTCGCGCTCAAGCTGCACGCATTGCTGTGTCGGCCTTACGTGAAAGGCCGGGATTGGTTTGATTTTGCCTGGTATGTCGCGGGCCGAGTTGCCCCGAATCTGCCGCATCTGGAGGCGGCCTTGGCCCAAGTCGGCCCTTGGGCGCAGCAGCCTCCGCGCGTTGATCCGCAATGGCTGAACGCGGCCTTGATGGCGCGCATTGCTGAGATCGACTGGCCACAAGCAGCGCGTGATGTGGCCCCTTTTGTCAGCGCGCCGGATCAGGCTAGCCTGGGTCTCTGGAGCGAGCGGTTCTTTGCCAGCAAAGTTGGCAAGCTCTTTCCCGAGAAGCCATAAGGCTCAGTGAGCCATGAGCCATGAGCCATGAGCCATGAGCCGTGAGCCGTGATCCGTGAGCCTCGCGCGTCGAGCGCCAGAGTGAGGCGAGTCTGGTAGTCTCTCCCCCAACTGATTCAGATCGGGTGCTGTTTGCCTGCACCCGCGCGCACAACGGGTTTTTCAAGCTGTGACCGACTACAAACATACCCTCAACCTGCCGAAGACCGGCTTCCCGATGAAGGCCAACCTGGCCCAGCGCGAGCCGGAGATGCTCAAGCACTGGCAGGCGATCGATGTCTACGCCTTGGTGCGCGCGGCGCGGGCCGAGGCGCGTGCGCGTGGTGAGACCTTCATCCTGCATGATGGTCCGCCCTACGCGAACGGCGAGATCCATATCGGCCACGCGGTCAACAAGGTGCTGAAGGACATCATCGTCAAGTCGCGCACCCTCGATGGGCTGGACGCACCCTATGTGCCGGGCTGGGATTGCCATGGCCTGCCGATCGAGCTGCAGGTGGAGCGCAAGAAGGGCAAGCCGGGGCAGAAGATTAGCGCCACCCAATTTCGTCATGCCTGTCGTGACTATGCCGGCAAGCAGGTCGATGGCCAGCGCGCGGATTTCCAGCGCTTGGGCGTGCTGGGTGATTGGGCGCATCCCTATCTGACCATGGCGCCGCGCTTTGAGGCCGATATCGTCCGTTCGCTTGGGCGCATCATCGCCAACGGCCATCTGCAGAAGGGCTCCAAGCCGGTGCACTGGTGTATCGACTGTGGCTCGGCGTTGGCCGAGGCCGAGGTCGAGTATGCTGATAAGGATTCGACCGCGATCGATGTGCGCTTCAAGGTCGCTGATCCCGAGGCGCTGCTGGCGCGCTGTCATCGGGTTCCGGAAGGCACTAGTCAGTCCAATGGAGCGGGCTTAGGGCACGGCAGCGGGCCGATGTCGGTGGTGATCTGGACTACCACGCCTTGGACCTTGCCGGCCAACCAGGCCGTGGCGCTGAACCCCGAGCTTGAATATGCACTGGTGCAGGTGGCCGAGGACGGGCCGAACGGCGCTGAGCGGCTGTTGGTCGCCGAAGGTCTGCTCAAGGACACCATGGTCCGTTGGGACATCGAGCACTATCGGGTCATCGCCTATGGCCGTGGCGATGCCTTCGAGGGTCTGATGCTCGCTCATCCTTTCTACGAGCGTCAGGTGCCGATCATCCTCGGCGAGCATGTCACGCTCGAGGCCGGTACCGGCGCGGTGCACACGGCGCCGGGTCATGGCCTGGAGGACTATATCGTCGGTCGCCGCTACGATCTGGCAGTGGATAATCCGGTTGGCGGCAACGGACGCTTTCTCGAAGGCACGCCGCTGTTTGCCGGCGAGAACGTCTTCGATGCCAATGAGCAGGTCATCGAGACCCTAAAGGCCAACCAGGCGCTGGTGCGCGAGCAGCGCTTCAGCCACAGTTACCCGCATTGCTGGCGGCACAAGACGCCGATCATCTTCCGCGCCACCCCGCAGTGGTTCATCAGCATGGAGCAGGCCGGCCTGCGCGAGTCCGCGCTGCGCGAGATCGGCCAGGTGCATTGGATGCCGGACTGGGGCCAATCGCGTATCGACGGCATGGTGCGCAACCGCCCGGATTGGTGCATCTCGCGCCAGCGCACCTGGGGCGTGCCGATCACGCTGTTCGTCGACAAGGAGACCGGCGAGCTGCATCCGCGCACTGCGGAGCTGATTGAAGATGTTGCAACGCGCATCGAGGCAAAGGGTATCGACGCCTGGTTCAAGCTGTCTCCGGAGGATCTGCTCGGCGACGAGGAGGGCGCGCACTATGAGAAGGTGCAGGACACCTTGGATGTCTGGTTCGACTCGGGCGTGACCCATGCCTGTGTGCTCGATCGCGGCGCAGCTGGAACTGATCGCGCGGTCGACGCTGGCTCGGCTGATGCCAGCAGCTCTTCAAGTGCCGGGCTTGCTAGCGACTCATCGAGCGCCTCGGACGCTGCCCCATCTCACAGCCTCGCTCGCGATCCATCGAGTGTCTCGTCTGATGCACTAGCGAGTGATTCTTTTGCTGCTCAAGCGGAGACCTCAGCTGAGGTCCCAGGCGGCGAATGGGCCGGTCTCCGCCGCCCTGCCGATCTCTATCTCGAGGGCTCCGATCAACACCGCGGCTGGTTCCAATCCTCGCTGCTGACCTCGGTCGCGATGCACGACCAGGCGCCCTATCGCGCGGTCCTCACCCACGGCTTCACTGTGGATGAGAAGGGCGAGAAGATGTCCAAATCCAAGGGCAACGTGGTGCGCCCGCAGGAGGTGATGAAGACCCTAGGTGCGGACATCATCCGGCTCTGGGTCGCCGCCGCCGATTATCGCGGCGAGATGCGCGTCTCCGACGAGATCCTCAAGCGCACCGCCGATGCCTACCGACGCATCCGCAACACCGCGCGCTTCCTGCTCTCGAACCTCAATGGCTTCGACCCGGCCAGGGACCTGGTTCCCGCCGCCGAGATGATCGAGCTCGACCGCTGGGCGGTGGATCGGGCGCTACAGCTGCAGCAGGAGTTCATTGCCGCCTATCAGGACTATCAGTTCCATCTGATCTACCACCGGCTACACAACTTCTGCGTGGTGGACATGGGCGGCTTCTATCTGGACGTGATCAAGGACCGCCAATACACCACCGGCGCCGACAGCCTGCCGCGACGCTCCTGCCAGACCGCGATGTATCACATCGTCGAGGCGATGAGCCGCTGGCTGGCGCCGATCCTCAGCTTCACCGCCGAGGAGATCTGGCGCCATCTGCCCGGCGAGCGTGATCAAACCATCTTCACCGCGACCTGGTATCAAGGGCTGATCGCGCTCGATGCCGGTGACCCCTTTGATCGCTCCTTCTGGAGCCAGCTGCTGGCAGTGCGCACCGCCATCGGTCGCCAGCTCGAGGCGGCGCGCACCCAAGGCCAGATCCGCGCCGCGCTGGATGCCGAGATCGATCTCTACTGCTCAGCGGAGCTGCAAGCCCTGCTCAGCCGTCTCGGCGACGAGCTGCGCTTCGTACTCATTACCTCCGAGGCGCGGGTGCATGCGTTGGTCGAGCGGCCCGAGGATGCGCTCGATACCGATGTCGAGGGGCTGGCGGTTCGCATCCGCGCCAGCGAGCACCCTAAATGCGTGCGCTGCTGGCATCACCGCGCCGACGTCGGCACTCACACCGCCCATCCCGAGCTCTGCGGGCGTTGTGTGGATAATATCGATGGCGATGGGGAGGTACGGCGCTTTGCATAAACAGCAGCTCATGAACCGAATCACCAATCATCCCGGGCAGTGCGGTGGGAGGCCCTGTATTCGAGGCATGAGGATTCGAGTCACTGATATCCTCGAGACCCTTGCCGATGGGGTGAGTCCAGAAGAGCTGCTTGCTGACTTCCCCGATCTGGAACTGGAAGATATACAGGCCTGTTTGTTGTTCGCCGCAGAGCGTGCTGACATTCCCAAATTGGTGGCATGATGATCTGGCTCGATGCCAAATGAAGTAGGTTCGGTGGTGGGACGGATGAGCGGCATGCGGCGCCAGAAGATCGATCCTAGTTGCTCATGAAAGTCTCAGAGGTTGTGTCCAGACTCAACGCTGATGGCTGGTATCTCGCCACCACGAGAGGCAGCCATCGCCAGTTCAAGCATCCGTCGAAACCTGGCCGTGTCACGGTTTCCGGTAAACCGAGCGACGAGTTAGCGGCCGGAACTCAGAACAGCATCTTCAAGCAAGCAGGGTGGAAATAGCTATGCGGTATGCCATCGTGATTGAGAAAGCTAAGGGTAATTTTTCAGCCTATGTGCCTGACTTGCCAGGCTGTATTGCCACCGGAGAGAGCGTCGCCGAGGTCGAGAGTCGCATCCGCGAAGCGATCCTATTGCACATTGAAGGACTACGCGAAGACGGATTGACAGTCCCATCGCCACAGAGCCAAGTCGACTATATCGACATTGCCGCCTGAGCCTTTCCCACGCAAAGCCAACAGCGCATGATTTGGCAAATCAGCGGACGCTAAAAAAACCAAGCGCCATCGCGCTTGCAGGTCACCCAGTGGCGTTGATCCTGGCCGCTGATACAGGCCGCTGAATGATCCTGTAGGAAAAGAACAACAATGACAGAACACGCGGCACCGGCTGATCTGATCTTTGTGCTCGAGGCCGACGGCACCATCGTCGACTTCTATCAGGCCGAGACCGGTGAGCTGTTCGTGCCGCCAGAGGTCTTTCTAGGCAAGACGCCGCGGGCGGTGTTGCCGCCGGAGATCGCCCCGGCGTTTGCCGATGCGCTGCGCCGCGCGCGTGAGGGCGAGCGCTGGGTGTCGTTCCAGTACGAGCTGCCGATGCCCACGGGG
Organism: Lamprobacter modestohalophilus; assembly: GCF_016583905.1. GTDB lineage: Bacteria > Pseudomonadota > Gammaproteobacteria > Chromatiales > Chromatiaceae > Lamprobacter > Lamprobacter modestohalophilus. Next base: position 91,510 of record NZ_NRRY01000001.1, read on the forward strand.
CCGCGTCGTTTCGAGGCGCGCTTTGGTGCGCTTGCCGCCTCTGGCCGCCATGTGGTGGCGGTGCGCGATATCACCCAGCAGGCCGCCGCCGAACAGCGTCTGCGTGAGCACGAGTCGCTGCTCGAAACCATGTTCGGTCAGACCACCGATGCCATCGTGCTGGCTGACCCCGAGACCGGGCGCATCCTCGAATTCAACGATGCCGCTTGCCAGGGGTTGGGCTACAGCCGCGCCGAGTTTGCCCAGTTCCGGGTGCGGGACTTCGAGGCCGATCATGATCCGGAAACGATCGCCGACAATATCCGCGCCATCCTCGCCGGTGAGATCCGTGGCTTCGAGAGTCGGATGTGGCACAAGGACGGCTCGCTTCGGGATGTGAATCTCACCTTCCGGCTGGTTGAGCATGACGGCCGCCAGATGATCTCTGGCGTCTGGCAGGACATCACCGAGCGCAAGCGCAGGGAGCGCGAACTCGATGAATACCGGCTGCATCTCGAAGAGCTGGTCGCCTCAAGGACCATCGATCTAGAGGCCGCCAAGACCGCCGCTGAGAGCGCCAATCGCGCCAAGTCGGCGTTCCTCTCCAACATGAGCCATGAGATCCGCACGCCGATGAACGCGATCATCGGCTATGCCCATCTCATGCGCCGCGATCCGCTCACCCCAAGGCAATCGCAGCAGCTCGAGAAGCTCTCGGCCTCGGCGCAGCATCTGTTACACATCATCAACGATGTGCTGGATCTGTCGAAGATCGAAGCCGACAAGATTCAGCTCCAGGAGGAGGACTTTGAGCCGGCGCGGATCATCGATAACGTCTGTGCCCTAGTGACGCCGACCCTGATCAACAAAGGCCTGGAGCTGCGCATCGATCTCGATCATCTGCCGTTGCGGGTGCGCGGCGACAGTACCCGGTTTGGGCAGATCATGCTGAATCTGCTCAGTAATGCGGCGAAGTTTACCGAGGTGGGTGAGGTTTCGATTCAAGGCGTCCTGCTCGATGCGGGGCAGCCGGCGACGCGCACTCAGTCAACCGCGTCAACTGCGTCAATCGCGCCAACCGCGTCAATTGCGCCAACCGGACAGACGGTATGGCCCGACAAGACCGACCAGACCAAACTGCCCGAAAAGCCCGAAAAGCCCGAAAAGCCCGGATTGCCTGAAACGCCCGGACTGGGCGGAAAGACCGCGCAGACTGCGCTGCGGCTTGGCTTCGAGGTCTGCGACACCGGTATCGGCATGACCGAGGAACAGCGCTCGCGGCTGTTCCAGGCCTTCGAGCAGGCCGATGCCAGTACCACGCGACGCTATGGTGGCACCGGCCTGGGGCTGGCGATCAGCAAGCGGCTGTGCGAGTTGATGGGCGGGCAGATCCGGGTGCGCAGCGAGCCGGGGCGGGGCAGTTGTTTTGCCGTCGAGATCCCGTTTCGGCCCGCTGCCTCCGCGCAGCCAGAGGGGTCTCTGTTGGCCCGTCTGCAAGAGCGCCGCCTGCTGGTGATCGATGATGACCCCGCACATCGCGAGATCTTGGTGCAGCTGCTCGAATCCTTCGAGGTGCGGGCTGAGGCGGTGGCTACCGGCGCGCTCGGGCTGAGTGAGGTCCTCAAGGCCGACCGACAGGAACAGCCGTTCGATCTGGTGCTGGTCGACTGGCGTATGCCGGAGATGGATGGCATCGACACCGCGCACAGCATCCAGGCGCTGCCACTGCGGCAGGTGCCGGGGTGCATCCTGGTGACCGCCTTTGGCGATGAGCTGCCGACGGATCTGGCGGCCTCGGCAGGGATCACCCAGGTGTTAGCCAAGCCGGTGACCGCCTCCAAGCTCTACGATATCTTGCAATGGGCGCTGCAGGCTCAGGACCGCGCTCAGGCCCAAGCCCAAGCGCATGCAAAGGCGCAGCCGGGTACGATGGCGCCGTCGGATGCGATGTTCACCTCCCGAGCGCATCCATTTCGAGATCATCCATCCCGGGCTCATCCCGCCGCCGAGTTCGTCTCCGCTCGCATCCTGGTGGTCGAGGATCATGCGATCAACCAGGAGGTGACCCGCGAGCTGATCGAGACGCTCGGGCATCGTGTGAGCATCGCCGTGGATGGTGCCGAGGCGGTTGTGCAAGTGCGCAAACAGGACTTCGATCTGATCCTGATGGATATCCAGATGCCGGTGATGGATGGCTTGACGGCGACGCGCGAGATTCGTCTTCTCCCCGGGCGTCAGCAGGTGCCGATCGTGGCAATGACGGCGAATGTGTTCGAGGCGGATCGGCAACGCTCGATGGAGGCTGGCATGAATGCGCACATCGGCAAACCAATCGAGCCCGATGTGCTGGTCGCGACCCTGCAGCAGTGGTTGCCCCAAGGCGATTCGACGGCGCTGACAGGGGGATCGTCCAGCGCTTCGCCTAGCATCTCAGCCAGCGTCTCGCCTAGCACTTCTCCCGGCGCCTCCTCAACTGTGCGGCCAAATGAGCACCAACATCAGCGGCCAAGTGCCTGGTCAAGGTCATGGCCAAGTGCGCCCCAGCGCCCGCCGGTGGTGAATGAGGCCTCTGCCGGCGCGGTGGCGCGGAGGCTGGCGGAGGTGCCAGGCCTCAATGTCGAGCATGGACTGCGCCGGCTGCGTGGCGATAGTCGCCACTACAGTCGGCTGTTGCATCGCTTCGTCGACGATCACGGGCAGGATGCGGAGCGCATGGGCCAGTGCTTGCAAACGGGTGATTGGGAGACGATCGCGTCCTTTGCGCATGCGCTGAAAGGGGTTGCCGCCACCTTAGCGGCCGATCGCATTCGCTACCATGCGGCCGATATCGAGCAGGCCGCACGCATGGGGCTCAACCCGGAGCGGTTGCGGGCGCCGATCGAGCAACTGGGGTTAGCGCTGAAGTCCTTTTGTGCCGCTGTGCGGCAACTGCCTCTGGATCAGTCTCCTGAGCAGGGTTCTTGCGGAGTCGACGCAGGGGCGGTTGCCGCAGAGGGCGTTGCCGACGACGATCAACAGCAGGACCTCGCTGATCAGCTCGATCGGCTCGAGTGTCTGCTGTCGAATGACGACACCGAAGCCAATCGCCTGTTTGAGGATGCGAGACCGCTATTGAGTGCGGCCTTCGGTGAGCGACTGCACCGATTAGAGCAGCACATCGGCGACTTCGACTACGAGCAGGCGTTGGTCCTGCTGAGCGAACTGCGTGCCCAGCAGCGGGCAGACCGAGCCGAGCGGGCCGATCAAGCCGATATTGACGACCCACCTGCACATGGGCCGGCGAATGGGATCTGATAGTGCTCATGCACGCTTGATGAGTTGCTGTAATCTCACAGTGTGCGGAGCAAAAACCCTGTGAAATCAATCAACCTGACCGGCATGGCGATGGTGCTGTTCGCAGTGCTCTTGAGCCTGTTCGTGCTGATTGGCCTACAACTATTTCGCTTCGAGTCCAAAGTCTATCGACAACACGAGATCGAAGAGGTCAAACAGCAGCTCGATGAGCGCGCTGCTGCGCTCAAAGCACGCATCTACGCCAATATCTATGCCGTCTCCGGGGTCAAATCACTGGTGGCGATGAACCCCGACTTGACGCAGGACGATTTCAGTCGCGCCATGGCGGTGCAGTTTCGTGAAAAAGCGGATCTGCGCAACATCGGGCTTGCCAGGGATATGGTCATTCGTTTCATGTACCCGCTGCAGGGCAATGAAGCGGCCATTGGCTTGGACTACAGACAGCAGCCCAATCAGATCGAGGCCGTCCGGTTGGCGCTGGGGCTCAATAAGATCGTTCTGGCCGGCCCCGTCTCGTTGGTGCAGGGCGGTGAGGGCTTGATCGCGCGCATTCCCATTCGTGTTGATGATCCGGCATCGGGAAAGGAGCGATTTTGGGGGTTTGCGTCAGTGGTCATGGATATGGAATCCATCTTTGCCGGTGCCGGGATCAGGGCAAATGATGGCGCGCTGCGCATCAGCCTCAGAGGTCGCGATGCGGGCGGGCCAGAGGGCGAGGTGTTTTGGGGAGATGCCTCGGTGTTCGCGCGTGATCCGGTGACTCAGACCATCGAACTGCCCTATGGGAGCTGGCAGTTGGGCGCCATCCCAGCCGCCGGCTGGAGTCCCTATCCGATCCTGGACGCTCCGATGATGTGGATGTATCTCGTCGTCGTATCGGCCATTCTGATGTTTTCTATCGTCATCATTATCTTGCTCGCCAAGACCAAAAAAGCGACGAACACACTCAAAAAAGAGCGCGATCTGTTTGCCGAAGGCCCCGTCTTCACCATCGAATGGCGGGCTGAGCCGCAAGACCGGTGGTCGATGGTTTACGTCTCTACGAACGTCGAGCAGATCCTTGGTTACCGCGCGGCGGACCTCATTGATGCAGATTTCTGTTACAGCAGCCTGATCCATCCGGATGACTTATCGCGCATTCTCGCCGAATTGCAAAGCAATATTGAAGCGGGCACGGATCGTTTCGAGGCGTCTTATCGGCTGCGGACCGGCAACGGGCATTTTGTGTGGCTATACGACTTTACCATTTTGGTGCGTGATCAAGCCGGCCGGGTGAGCGGGATGCGCAGCTATCTCTACGATCAGAGCGCACAAAAATATGCCGAGGAAGCCCTGCGCCTCGCCGAGGCCCGGCTGGAGAAGACCGCGTACGAGTTGACTGAAAACATCCCGATCGGGACTTACACCATGGTGCAGCCAGCCGATGGCGGCATGGCGAAATTCGCCTTTATGAGCAGTCGGTTCCTGGAATTGACCGGGCTGAGCCGGGCGGAGGCCGTTACCGACACCTTGCGCGCCTTCGCCTGTGTGCACCCTGACGACTACGATGACTGGGTCGCGCTCAATGCCAAGGCCTTTGCCGAGCAGGCGCCCTTTTTTGGCGAAACCCGGCTTCTGATTGATGGGCAAGTGCGCTGGGTCACCGCTGAATCCTTCCCCCGCACCCTGGCGGATGGCACCACGGTGTGGGAGGGCGTCCTCGCTGATATCACCGATCGCAAGCGCGCCGAAGAGGCCCTGACGGAAAGCTTGGGCCGTTTCAACGACCTCGTCGACCATGTCTCGGTGGGCGTCTATGTGTTCTGGCATCGCGGTGATGGCCAGTCGGATTTCGAGTATGTCAGCGATGGCTGGTGCAGCATGAATCAACTCGATCGGGAGGCCGTGCTGGCTGATCCGAACGTTGCCGTTGAGGTGATTCATCCCGAGGATCTGGCGGAATTCAAACGCTGTAATCAACAGGCGATTGAGGACAAAAGTCAGTTTCGCTGGGAGGGACGGGTGATCGTTGGCGGTGTGGTGAGCCACATGCTGATCGAATCGAGCCCATTGTTTTTTGACAATGGCGACAGTCGCTGGTTTGGCATCCAACAAGATATCACTGAACGCAAGAGAGCCGAAGTGCTCTTACGTGAGACTAATAATGCGTTGGAAAATGAGATCATCAAACGGACGCTGGTCACAGAGGAGCTTAGGATCAAGACGGATCTGCTCGAGAAGCTCTCTCGGCAGGATGCTCTGACCGAGATTCCCAATCGTCGGCATTTCAATGAACGGGCTAAACTGGAATGGCAGCGCGCTCAACGCGTCGGTTTACCCCTGTCGTTGATCATGATCGATATCGATTACTTCAAAAAATATAACGACCATTATGGTCATGCCGATGGAGACGCCTGTCTCAAGCAAGTCGCGCGGGCGCTGAAGGCATGCGTCGAGCGACCTCTGGATCTGGTGGCACGCTATGGTGGTGAGGAATTTGTCGCCCTACTGCCGGAAACCGACCGCAGTGGCGCCGGCCATCTGGCCGAGCAGATGCGGGCGGCTGTGGAAGCCTTATCCATCCCTCACGCCGATTCCAGCGTTGCCGGTGTCGTCACCCTGAGTGTCGGCGTGGCGACGCACAAGGATGGCAATGCCAAGGCCAATCTGAGCCAATTGCAAGCCTGCGCGGATCAAGCCCTGTACCGCGCCAAGCACCAGGGGCGCAACCGGGTGGAGCTGGAAGCCACGCCGCCCGAGCAACAGACGTCAGTCTGAGTCTAAGGCTCACAGGTCTGCATCGAGGCTGCGCTCGATCTGATCCAAGGCCGTGAGTGCGCTTTCAAAGTCGTAGACGTCCAAGGCCGCTGCTAGGGGTTTGAGGGCGTTGGCGGTCGCCGTTCCTGACAGCTGCTGGCTTAGTGTCGAGAGCGTCTCGAGTGCGCGGATGTCGTCGCTTGCGAGCAACTCCCGCAGCGCCTTGAGTTGGTCTTGGAGTGCGACGCGATTGGTGACGGCGGGCGGCGCGCTCGTCTCCGACTCGAGCGCCTGCAAGCCTGCGATCACTGGCGTCAGTGCCGCGAGCGTTTTGCTGAGCAGATGATCGATCTTGCTCGCTTCCTGCTCCTGTAGGCAAGCGGCCTCGAGTGCCGCAGCGGCCTCGCGCACGCCTTGGGCGCCGATGTTGGCGGCCACGCCTTTGAGCGTATGCGCACAGCGGGTCGGCGCCTCTGGATCTTGCGCTTTGGCCGCCAGCGCGGCGGCGAAGTCGCCGGCGAAATCCGCTTGGGTCTCGGCGAAGCGCCGTAGCAGGCGCCGGTAGAGCGCCTGATTGTGCTGGGTAATCGCCAGCCCTGCGGCGGTATCGATGCCTGGTAGATCCACAGGCTTCGTTCCCTCAGGCGTCGCCTCAGGGCTCATGAGGCTCTCTTCACTCCTCTCCTCACTTCTCTCCTTACTCTTCTTCTCATTCTCCTCCTCGACCTCCTCCTCGACCTCGATCCAACGTGCCATAGTCGTGAGCAGCTCGCGGACCTTCACGGGCTTGCCGATGTGATCATTCATGCCGGCGGCGATGGCCTTCTCGCGATCGCCGGTCATCACATTGGCGGTCATCGCAAGGATCGGCAGCTGCCGATACCGTGGGTCTTGTCGCATCGCGCGGGTCGCCGCATAGCCATCCATGATCGGCATCTGGCAGTCCATCAACACGCCATCGAAGTGTTGCTGTTCCAGCAGATCCAGCGCCTCTTGTCCGTTGTTGGCTACCTCCACCGTCATGCCATTGGTGGTCAAGAGCTCCATGGCCAACTCCTGATTGATCGCGTTGTCCTCCACCAGCAGCAGATGCGCGCCGCGTAGCTTCGCCAGCGCCTCGCTGGTGGCCTCCTGATGGTCAGCGGCGCGGGAGTCGGTGACCGCCTCGCGGCCCATCGCCGTGAGGATCGCATCGAGCAGCGTCGAGGGCGTCACCGGCTTGGTCAGAAAGCCGGCCAGCTCCAGATCATCGGCCGCGCGCTGCGCCTCATCGCGCCCATAGGCGGTGACCATGATCACCGTGGGCGCGCGCGCGATCAGCTGATCGGCCTGGATGGCCCTTGTGGTGTCGAGGCCATCCATGCCCGGCATCTTCCAGTCGATCAGCACCAGATCATAGGGCGTGCGGCTGTCGGCCTGCTCGAGGCGCTCGATCGCCTGAGGGCCACTCTCGGCCTGCTCGACCTGGAAGCCGAAGGCCTTGAGCATGGATTCCAACACCTCGCGCGCGGTGCGATTGTCGTCGACCACCAGCACCCGCAGTGCCTCCAGATCATCCACCTTCAGGCGCCGTTGTGAGCGCACCCCGCGCTGCTTGCCTAGACGCACGGTGAAGTGGAAGCGGCTGCCGATCCCCGGCGTGCTCTCGACCCAGATCTCGCCGTCCATCATCGCGGTGAGGCGTTTGCTGATCGCCAGCCCCAGCCCACTGCCACCATACTTGCGCGTGGTCGAGCTGTCGGCCTGGCTGAAGGACTGGAACAGCCGCTGCTGCTGCTCCGGGGTCATGCCGATGCCGGTGTCGCGCACCAAAAAATGCAGCCAGACGTGCTCGGCATCTTCTTGGTGTACCCGAATCCGGATCAGGATCTCGCCGCCGGGCTCGGTGAATTTGACCGCGTTGTTGCCGAGATTGATCAGCACCTGACCCAGGCGTAGCGCATCGCCGATCAATGCCGTCGGCAGGTCCGGCGGCAGCTCGAACAGCAGCTCGATGCCCTTCTCCTCGGCCTTGATACCGACCAGGTTGGCGAGGTTGTCCATCACGTCTTCAAGCCGAAAGTCACGCACCTCGATGTCGAGCTTGCCGGCCTCGATCTTGGAGAAATCCAGGATGTCGTTGATGATGCCGAGCAGCGCCTCGGCCGAGCGATGCGCCTTCTCGATGTAGTTGCGCTGACGCGGGTTGAGCTCGGTCTGCAGCGCCAGATGCGACATGCCGAGGATGGCGTTCATCGGCGTGCGGATCTCATGGCTCATGTTGGCCAGGAACTCGGATTTGGCGCGGGTGGCCGCCTCGGCGGCATCGCGCGCTTGCGCGAGCGCCTCCTGAGCCACCTTGCGCTCGGTGATGTCCTCGAAGAAGGCGATGAACCACTCCTCGTCGCGAACCCGTTGGAGATAGATGGTGACCTCGGCCGGATAGAGGCTGCCGTCCTGGCGCCGGTGTTGGGTCTCGATCTTCAGGCTGTCCTGGCTTTGACGCAGATCCTTGGCCACCTGCCGTAAGGCTTCGGGGCTGAATCCGGGGTTGATGTCGCTGACGGTCAGCTGCAGCAGCGCCTCACGGCTATAGCCGAACTGCGCGCAGCACTGATCGTTGGCGTAGATGAAGCGGCCGTTGTCGGCGTTATTCCACGCGATGCCAATACCGGCGCGATCGATCGCCCGTTGGGTATAAGCGAGCTGGTCATTGCTCGCCTGCAGCTCGGCGGTGCGCTCGGCGACCAGCGACTCGAGCTGCTGGCGGTGGCGCCGCTCGCTCTCCTGCAAGCGGGCCTTGGCCTCTTGCTGCTCGGTGACGTCGAGCGTGATGCCGTCCCAGAGGGTGTCGCCGTCTACGCCGCGGCGTGGGCGTGATTGGATCAAGAGCCAACGCTGCCGGCCATCAGGATGGTTGAATGGCAGCAGCTCGGAGAAATCGCTCAGGTCTGCCGCGCTCTTGGCGCCGGCCTCGGCGTTGCGCTCGCGCGCATCCGGCGGTATCCGCGCAAAGATGCAGTCCGAGTCCGCCTGCAGTTGCTCGGCGCTCAAGCCGAGCACGCGTTCGGCGCCGGCGCTGACGTAACAGAACACCGGCTTGCCGTTGGCGACCTGGTACTGATAGATGAAGCCATTGGGCAGGTTGTCGCCGAGCGAGCGCAGCTGAGTCTCCGTCTCGAGCAAGGCCTGTTTGGCGCGCTCGGACTCGCGGGTGCGGTTGGCGACGGCGCGGCGCAGCGAGATGACCCAAAGGCCGACCAGGATCAGCACCAGGCTGAGTGCCGCGATCGCCTTGAGTGCCAGCATGGCATGGCGGCGATAGTCCAGCGGCGTCGTCAGCCATGCTTGGCGTAGATCGGCGATCTCGGCCTCGGGGATCGAGGCCATGCCCTGCTCGACCAGGTCCAGGGTGGCCTGAGCGTCCTTGCGCGTCGCGCGGTGGAATTTCCCCTCGTAGAGCTCGAACGCCTTGACCAGCTGCTGATGGGCGTTGAGCTGGTAGAGATAGAAGTTGGCTGGATGCTCATCCATGCAGAAGACCTTGATCTCCTGCGCCTTGGCGGCCGCGATCACGGCCCGGTAATTCTCGTAGCGCTTCAGGTCATGGATGCCGCGGTTGGCAAGCCAGTCGATGCAGGCATCGCCCTGCATGACGCCGATCTGAAAACCGCGCAGGGTCTCGAGCTTGGTCAGCCCGCCGATCGAGCGGTCGCGATAGATGGCCACCGGCAGGGTGGCGTAAGGCTCGGAAAAGGCATACAGTGGCAGGCGCTGCGGGGTCTTGTAGAGGTTCTCGATGACATCGGCCTCGCGGTCGAGCAGGCGTTGTTGCGCGAGATCCCATTGCAAGGGCTGCAAGTCCACAGGGATACCGGTGACCTGTGACCAGCGCTGCCAGAGATCGGCGAGGTAGCCATCGGCCTCGCCCTCGGCGTTGATGAACAGATAGGGCGGATAATTCTCGTCGCCGACGACGCGCAAGAGGCGCTCCTGTGCGCATGCGGCGACTGGCGCGAGCGCGAACAGCAGCAGTGACAGCGGCAAGATGCAATGGCGCTGGAAGCGCCGCGCAGATGGCGCAAGCGATGACAGCGGACGTGGTTCTGGTCTGCGCTGGTCAGGCGGCATGGATGGCATCCTCAACCTCTTCAAGCGCCGCTAGCGCTTGCTCAAAATCATAGGCCTCGAGCGCGGAACTGAGCGGTTTGAGCGCCTGGGCGAGGCGACTGTGACCAAGTTGCTCGGCAAGGTCGCGCACCAGTGTGATGGCATCGGTATCGTCTTGCTCGATTAAGGCGCGCAGTCGGGCGAGTTCGTTCGCCAAGGCTGCAGGATCAAGCGCCAGCTCGGATTGTGCCCCACCCTCGGGCACTGATGTTCCGAGCGCCGATGGCCCGGCCGACGTCGCTCCGGAAGCAGGGCCAGGCGCGGCAGCCGATAGCGCCCTAAGCCCAGCCAGCACCCGCAGCAGCGCTGCGCAAGTATCGGCGACCAACTCTTCGAGCTGGCCGTTATCGGCACCGACCTGACAGGCCACCTCCAAGGCTGCCGCTGCTCGGCGCACGCCCTCGGCGCCGATATTGGCTGCCACGCCCTTGAGCGAGTGTGCGCAGCGCGTTGGCGCCTGCGGGTCCTCTGCGCGAGCAGCCATTGCAGCGGCAAAGTCGCCTGCGAAATTCGCCTGCGTCTCGGCGAAGCGGCGCAGCAGGCGCCGGTAGAGCGCTTGATTGTGCTGCGTCACGGACAGCCCTGCGGCGGTATTGATGCCTGGTAGAGGAGGGAGTTGAGAGGACTGAGGCGTGAGCGGAGTAGAGTGAGGCGTTAGCGAAGACGCGGCAGCTTGCTGAGTGCTTGCATTCAGGCTCTCTTTGCTCCTCTCCTGACGCTTCTCCTCACTCTCCCCCTCTCTCCGCTCAACTCGCTTCTCGACCATGATCCAACGCGCCATGGTGGTGAAGAGTTCGTGCACCTTCACTGGCTTGCCGATGTGATCATTCATGCCAGCGGCGATGGCCTTCTCACGATCGCCTGTCATCACATTGGCGGTCATCGCCAGGATCGGCAGCTCGCGGTAACGCGGGTCTTGGCGGATGGCGCGGGTCGCCGCGTAGCCGTCCATGATCGGCATCTGGCAATCCATCAGCACGCCATCGAAGCGCTGTTGCTCGAGCAGCGCGATCGCCTCCTGACCATTGTTGGCCACCGCTGCGCTCATGCCATTGGTGGTCAAGAGCTCCAATGCCAGCTCTTGATTGATGGCGTTGTCTTCGACCAGCAGCAGAGAGGCGCCGCAGAGTTTGGTGAGGGCCTCTGCCATCGCCTCCTGCTGATCCGGTCGGTTCAGCCCATCGACCAGGAAGGGACGCTGCGAGGCTTGCTCCTGCTGCTTCTCCAGACGGACGCTGAAGTGGAAGGTACTGCCCACGCCCGGCGTGCTCTCGACCTGTATCTCGCCGCCCATCATCTGCGTTAGCCGCTTGCTGATCGCCAGTCCCAGGCCGCTGCCACCATACTTGCGTGTGGTCGAGCTATCGGCTTGGTTGAACGACTGGAACAGCCGCTGCTGCTGTTCTGCGGTCATGCCAATCCCGGTATCTTGGATGCTAAAGCGCAACCAGATGTCGTTTTCTTCTTCCCGCTGCACAATCACGCGGATCAGGATCTTGCCGCCGGGCTCGGTGAACTTGACCGCGTTATTGCCGAGATTGATCAGCACCTGTCCAAGGCGCAGCGGATCGCCGATCAGCGCCGTGGGCAGGTCCGGGGGCAGCTCGAAGATCAGCTCTAGGCCCTTCTCCTCGGCCTTGAGACCGACCAGGTTGGCGAGGTTGTCCATCACATCCTCGAGCCGGAACGCGGTGCTCTCGATGTCGAGCTTGCCGGCCTCGATCTTGGAGAAATCCAGGATGTCGTTGATGATGCCGAGCAGCGCCTCGGCGGAGCGATGCGCCTTCTCGATGTAGTTGCGCTGACGCGGATTGAGATCGGTCTGCAGGGCCAGATGCGACATGCCGAGGATGGCGTTCATCGGCGTGCGAATCTCATGGCTCATGTTGGCCAGGAACTCGGACTTGGCGCGGGTCGCCGCTTCGGCGGCATCGCGCGCCTGCGCCAACTCCTGCTGTGCGGCCTTACGCTCGGTGATGTCTTGGGCAATGCCGCCAATGCGTAGGCACTCGCCTGCGGCATCCATCACTGGGCGTCCCGCCGCATTGATCCAGCGTCGCTCGCCGTTGGCGTGCCGGATGCGGTACTCGGCATGATAGTAGTCGCCGCTGCTGATCGCCTGTTCGATGCGCTGCTTGACGTAGGCCCGATCTTCCGGATGGATGCGGGACAGCAGCAAGCGAAAGGAGGCCGGTTGCTCAGCGGGAATGTCGAAGATGCTCCTGAACGACTCTGACCAATACAACCGATTCTCCTTCAGACGCCATTCCCAGACGCCGATCGAGGCGCCCTCGATGGCGAGGCGCAGGCGCTCTTCGCTCCTGCTGAGCTGCTCCTGCAGCGCCTTGCGCTCGGTGAAATCGGTCAGCCAGCCGAGGATGCCAGGCTCACCCTGGTAGTCGAGCTTGACGAAGCTGGCCAGCATGTAGCCGAGACTGCCGTCGTTGCGTCGCATCTCGACCTCAAAATCGGTCACCTGGCCGTCGCGCTCGAGCCGTTCGAGCATGCGCGTGCGCTGCGCGGGATCGGCGTAGATGTCGCGCGAGGAATCGCCCACCGACAGCGAGAAGGTCTTTTGGAAGCTGGGATTGATCAGACGGATCACCCCGTTGACCGTGATCCCAGCGCATAGCGGACTGGCATCGAGGATGCTCTGCATCTGCTGGCGCTCGGCGATCAAGGCGTTCTGGGCGCTGACGCGCTCGGCGATGTCCATGAATACCAATACGGCGCCGACCTGCTCGCCGCCCTTGCGCATCGGCACCATGACGTATTCCACCAGCAGCGCCGCGCCATCGCGTCGCCACAGCAGATCCTGTTCGATGCGACGTTGTTGGCCGTCGCTGAGGGTGCGGTTCATCGGGCAGTCGGCCTCCGCGCACGGGCGGCCATCGGCATGGTGATGATGCAGCGTGTCATGCAGCGATAAGCCGATCAGCGCCTCCGGCGCATAGCCGAGCAACTCACCAGCGGCGCGGTTGCAGAAGCTGATGCTGCCGTCGAGATCAACGCCGATGATGCCCTCGCCGGCGGAGTCGAGGATCAGCGCATTGCGCTCGCGCGCGGCCTCGATCTCGGCCTCGGCCTGGCGCAGCGCGGTGCGGTCGAAGATGGCGCCGTCGATGCGCAGCGGCTGGCCTTGGTCGTCCAGGCTGGCGGCGCCACGAGCGGCGAGCACATGCTCGCTGCCATCCGGCCAGCACACCCGGTACTCGATCTCCAGCGGGCGCTCGCCACGCAGGCTGGCCGCGAACTCGGCAAGCACCCAGGCACGATCCTCGGGGTGGATGCGCTCGGTCCAGCCCTCTAGGGTTGCCGGCTGGTCCTCTGGCAGACCAAGCAACTGCGCGACGCGCTTGTCCCAGCTCCAGCGGTTGCTCAGCAGATCGCCGCTCCAAAGACCGACCTCGGCGGCATCCAAGGCCAGATTGCGGGTGGTTTCGGCCTCGCGCAGCGCCAGCGCGATCTGCTTGGTCTCAGTGAGATCCTGGGCGATGCCGACGAAGTGGGTGATCTGTCCGGCCTCATCCACGACCGGTGCGATCGACAGCGAGACCCAGTAATGCTCGCCGCTTCTCTTGGTATTGCAGAGTTCGCCGTGCCAGGTGTTGCCGCTGAGGATGGTTGACCAAAGCTGTTCATAGGTCTCGGTCGGGGTGTTGTCGCTCTTCAGTAGCCTTGGATTCTCGCCCAGGGCCTCCTCTGCGCTGTAGCCGCTGATCTCGCAAAAGGTTGCATTGACGTGTTCGATGCGACCCTCGCGGTCGGTGAAGATGATGCAGAGTGGGTTCTGCTCGACCGCCTGGACGTACTTGCGCAGGTCGTGGGTGCGCTCCTCGACCAGCTCGTTGAGTCGGCCGCGGGCGCGTTCGCCGAGCCAGATCAGGGCGACGATCAGACCCAAGGCGAGCAGCACCACGCCGCCCAGGGCGCTGAGCAGCGGGGTACGCAGGGCGCGATAGGGCTCCAGGGCCTCATCCAGATCCATCTCGGTGGCGATACCGAGCCCGAGCGTCTTGGACCAGCTCCAGACGCCGATCACCAGAACACCGCGATAGTCACGGTAGCCTTGGGCGTCGATGCCATCCTCAGCACGCAGTGCGGCCTGCGCCATCCGGGTCAGCGGCCAGGTCTCGGGCGCGTTGTTGGGCTGAAAGCCGCGGTTTAGATCGCCGCCTGGGTCAGCGATGCGCAGGCCAGGGGTGGCCTCGAATCCGGCCAATGGCGCTTGCTCGAAGCGTGAGGGGGTGAGCAGATGGCCGCGCGTATCGAACAGATAGGTCTCGCCGCTGCGGCCCAGCTGTCCGAATGCGGTGATCTGGCGCAGTGCTTGTGCCGGGTCCAGGCGCAGGCCGAGCAGGGCGCGCATCCCCTGAGCATCATTGACCGGTGTGAGGAGAAACATCGCTTGCGGCAGGCAGTCAGCGCCGGTCTTCTCCTGATTCGGCGCGCTGGGCGGGATGAACAGGCGCTCGCCGCTCAACAGCCGGGCGAAGTCGAACGGGTTGCAGCGTGCCACCGGATGCAGCTCGCCGAGTGGCCCTGGCTCGGCAGCGGCCAGCACTCGACCTTCGAGCGAGAGGAGAAACACGTCCTCGGCGTTGCTGAGGTTGCGGCTCTCGGCTAGGCGCTCGCGCGCCAGCGCCAGTGCTGGGCTGTCGCGCAGCAGGGTCGGCGTCTCGGCGGCCGCGAGCAAGGCCCCGAGCAGCGGCTGCAGCTGTGGATCATTAGCGATGCGTTCGGTTTCGCGCTGATGGCTATCGACCCACATCTGCATCGCCTGCTCTGTGGCGCGATTCATCGCCCAGAGCGTCTCGGCCTTGTCGGCGCGCAGGCGTTGATCGATCTGGCTCAGCCCCTGTTGCGCCAGTGCCAGCGCCAGCGCCAGGAACAGGCCCGCCAGCGCCAGTGCCAATAGCATGACGCCGCGCCGCTCGATCAGCCGATCCTCGCTGCCGCGACGCAGCCGACGCAGCAGCGTCAGGGTCAGCGCGATGCTGACGCCAATGGTGATGGCCCAGGTGATGAAGGCGACCGGTGCGAGCGCGGCGACGCCAGCGCCGGCATCGGCGAGCGCGGTAGCGCATGGGATGATCGCGAGTGCTGAGGCGGTGAGCAGGCGGCGGAGGCGACGCGCCGGCCAATGGCGACGAGAATCGGCCCTGCTGTGCTCAGCGACCATGATGCGCGGGCAGGGTCACGCTAAAGCAGGTGCGCTCTTTTTCGTTGCTGATGAAGCTGATCGAGCCGCCGAGCACCTCGGCCATCAGCTTGGCGCTGTAGGTGCCGAGGCCGGAGCCGTCTTCCTTGCCGAAGGTGGCGCCTTTCTCGAACAGGCGCTCGCGGATTGCGCTCGGCACCAGGGCCGGGTTCAGCACATGCACCTTGACCTGGCCACCGCCGTGCTCGAAGCGGATGCGCACGCTGCCACGGGCTGCCGTGGCCTCGATGGCGTTGCGCATCAGGTTGGCGAGGATGGTGTAGATCAGCAGGCGCTCGCCCGAGGCGACCAGCGCCTCTGGCTGGTCGTGCTCTTGCAGCAACAGCTCGACCATGCCGGCACGCGCCAACGGCTGTAGGTCGCGCATCACCCGTTGGGTCAGATCGACCAGGTTCACCGGCGCGAGCTTGGGCTCGTATTCGCCGCGCTCGATGCGCAGCAGCTCGACCGAGAAGTTCACCAGCTCGCTGACGGTGAAGGCGGCCTGCTCGATCTTCTCACGCAGCTCATTCTGCACCGGGGTCAGGTAGCCCTGCTCGCCGAGCTCATCCGCGTAGCCGATGATGGCAGTGAGTGGATTGCGGATGTCGTGGCGCACCATGCGGTCGATATCTTCCTGCAGGCGGATGTGCGCGACGGTGAGATCGAGCTGCTCGCGCAGTGCATCGGCGGCATCCTTGAGCCGGAGCTGGGTCTCGATGCGGGCCTTGAGGATGGTCGGTTGAATCGGCTTGACGATGTAGTCGTCCGCGCCCGCGGTGAGGCCGGCGGCGACCTCGTCGTTGGTCCATTTGGCGGTGACGAAGATGACCGGGATCGAGGCGGTGCGTGGATTCTGCTTGAGCTTGCTCAGCACCTCCATGCCGTCCATCTCCGGCATCATGATATCGAGCAGGATCAGATCCGGCGGTGGCTGGGCGGCGGCCACCTTGAGGGCGATGCGGCCATTGATGGCGGCCTTGACGTTGTACTGCGGTTTCAGCGCCTCGGCGACGATCTCGATATTGTCGGGCTCGTCGTCGACGGTGAGGATGATGCGCTGACGGGGACCGGAGGAGGTCTCGGACTCGCCACCGAGCGGATTGGCGGGATCGCTGCCGGAGGGCAGGTGCATGGCGCTGGCGCCGTATTTGAACGCGCTTCTAACGCGCTTGGCGAGTGACTCAGAGGTAAAGGGCTTGGCGACGAAGTCGGTGACGCCGGACTTGATGGCGTCGGCGACCCTGGTGCGACTGATCTCACCGGTCACCATCAGGAACGGGAGTTTGGCGGTCTTCGGGTTGGCGCGAATCTGCCGCAGCAGTTCGAGCCCATTCATCTTTGGCATGTGCCAGTCGGCCAGCACCATGTCAACGCGCTCGCGTACGCGCTCGTGCTTGAGCAGGTTGAGCGCCTCTTGACCATCGGCGGCCGCAGCCGCGACCTCGAAGCCTTGGTCCTCGAGGGCATAGCTCAGGGTTTTCAGCATCGTCGGGATGTCGTCGACGATCAGTAACCGCATCGGGATGTCATCGCTCATGGTGCAGGTGTCGTATTCAGATAGCGCTCAAGAATTCTTCCTTCGGCCGAAGCTACTGATCTTGCCAATCCGAGATGATGTGTCGGATCTCGGGGATCAGCTCGGCAAAACGGGTGGCGAGCAGCGGATCGAAATGCTTGCCGGCCTGCTGCTGGATGTGGTCAATGGCGTCTTCGATGGACCAGGCGCACTTGTAGGGCCGCACCGAGGTCAGGGCGTCGAAGACGTCGGCAATCGCCACCACACGTCCGCACAGCGGGATGTCTTCGCCAGCGAGACCCTGCGGATAGCCGGTTCCATCCCAGCGCTCATGGTGGGTGAGGGCGATGCTCTCGGCCATGGTGTAGAGTTGGGAGGTGCCGCCGCTCTCGCCGATGATCCTGGCACCCATCTCGCTGTGCTGGCGCATCACCGCCCACTCGGCCTCATCAAGGCGCCCGGGCTTGAGCAGGATGCTGTCCGGGATACCAATCTTGCCGACGTCGTGCATCGGCGCGGCGTTGCGCAAGATCTCAGCTTCCTCATCCGTCCAGCCGCTCGCGCGCGCGAGCAGCTCGGCGTAGAGCGACATTCGAATGACATGGTAGCCGGTCTCGTTATCCTTGAACTCCGCGGCGCGCCCGAGCATGCGCAGCGCTTCGAGTCGGGACTGGATCAGATCCGCTTCGGCGCTCTGAACCCGCCGATAAAAGCTACGATTCTGATCGCTCAGGGCAATGTGGGTGCGGATGCGGGCCTGCACGATGCTCGGACGCACCGGTTTGGTAAGGTAATCCACGGCGCCGAGCGCGAAGCCGCGCTGCTCATCGAGCTCGTCATCCATGGCGGTACAAAAGATCACCGGGATATCGCTCAGGCGTGGGTCTTGCTTGATCGTTTCGCAGACCTTGTAGCCATCGATGCCGGGCATCATGATGTCCAGCAGGACCATGTCTGGTTTGTGCTCGTGGAGGGTCTTGAGCGCATCCTGGCCGGACTTGGCGAAGGCAAGGTCATAGTCTTGCTTCAGGATTTGACGCAGCAGATTCAGGTTGGCCGGTTCGTCATCGACCACCAGGATTCGATAGCGTTGCAGTTTGTCTTGGTTCATGGATCGACCTCGGCCTTGAGTGATTTGGCGAGTTGAGCCGCGCGCTCGAGCTCGAAACCGTCAAGCAATTGCTCCAGCGCCGCGAACGTCTCAGGGCTGAGGGCGTCTCGGAGTCCATCGATGGCCTCGTCGTCAAGCGCTGAGCAGGCGAGGGCGTTGATGAGTGTCTCGAGCAGCAGGCTCGCCTTCGCGGGGTCCCGGAAGCGGCCTTCCGCGCCCGAGACCTGCTGCTGACCGTTCCCCTGAGCTGCGTTCCCCTGATCTGTGTCCTTCTGATCTGTGTCCCTCTGATCTGCGTCCAGGGGTCCGAGCCGATCAAGGTCCGCCAGCACCGCGTCCATCGCGGCCTGTAATTCGGCGAGCTGCGCCTGGTCCGGTTGGCGTTGCTGCTTGAGCGCGAGCTCGAGCTGCTGCGCGACGGTCTCCAGCCGTTTGGCGCCCAGGTTGCCTGCAACCCCCTTCAGGGCATGGAGCGATTCTCGCGCTGAATCGAGCTGGCCGTTTGCCAGCGAGTGCGATACACGCTGGGACACCTCGGCATAGTCTTGCCCGAACCGTCGCAGCGCCTTGAGCCAGCTGTGCCGGTCACCCCAACGGCGCAGCCCGGCCGCGGCATCCACGGTGAGCAGCGGCGGCAGCGCCTGTTGCGCTGCCGGTCCAGTGGCGGCTGCGGCAGCGACCGGCCCCTCCTGCGTCGGGAAATGCCGAGCCATTTTTCGGTATAGATCGCCGAAGTCAATGGGTTTGGCGACAAAATCATCGGCCCCGGCGTCAAAGCATTGTTGTTGATCGCTGGGCAACACGCTCGCGGTAAGCATGATGATCGGGATGTGCCGACCCGATTGCTGCTCGCGCTGCCGGATGAGCCGGACCGCCTCATCGCCGCTCATCTGCGGCATGTGCACGTCCATCAGGATCAGATCGAAGTGCTCCGCGGCATGCAGGTCGAGCGCCTGCCGGCCGTCACCCGCGATCCGCACCTGATGCCCGCGCTGACTGAGTCGCAGCTCCACCAGCTCCTGGTTGATCTCGATATCCTCGGCCAGCAGGATGCGCAGTGGTTGGGTCCAGGGCTCGTCGGTCAGTGACGCATCGGCCTGGCTGCTGCAGTCGCTGACGCCTGGCGCGGCCGGAAGCGGGACGATGAAGTGGAAGCGGCTGCCTTGCCCTTCTTCGCTCTCGACCCAGATGCGCCCCTGCATCTGCTCGACGATGCCCTTGGCGATGGCGGTGCCCAGGCCGGTGCCGCCATAGCGTCGCGTCATCGACTGGTCGGCCTGGGAGAAGCGCTCGAAGAGCTTGCGGCGATGGGCCGCCGAGATGCCGATGCCGGTATCGATCACTGAGAACTGCAGGTTGTCCTCGCCTGCAACCGGCGCGACCACGAGCCTGATGCTGCCCTCGGGCGTGAACTTGACCGCGTTGCTGAGCAGATTCGTCAGCACCTGCCGGAGTCGCGTCGGATCGCCAAGGACGCAGGCCGGCACCCCCTCGCTGATCTCGAGCCGCAGCTCCAGCGCGTGGCGACGGGCGCCCGCTGCGGTGGTGTCGATGAGCTCCTGGAGCAGCTCCGGCAGGCTGAACAGGATGGTCTCGAGCGCCATCTTGCCGGACTCCAGCTTAGACACATCCAGGACGTCGTTCAGGATGGTCATCAGCGCATGCGCCGAGGAGCAGGCCGACTTGAGCAGCTTGTGCTGCTGCAGATCGAGCGCGGTCTCGAGCACCAGCTCGGTCATGCCGATGATCGCGTTCATCGGCGTGCGAATCTCGTGGCTCATGTTGGCCAAAAAGCGCGATTTGGCCTGGCTCGCATACTCAGCGGCCTCCTTCGCCTTGACCAGTTCGTCCATCAGGCGATAGCGCTCGGTGATGTCCTGCAGGGTGCCGAGCAGCCGTGCGCCGCGGCCGTCGGCGTTGTCCAGGCGCCGGCCGATGGCGCGCAGCACGCGTTCTTCGCGGTCGCGCCGAATGATGCGGAATTCGATGTCGTATTGGAGACGGATCGCCTGCTGCAGCTCGCGGATGGCGGTTTCGAACCGGGCGCGGTCGTCCGGATGGGCGAGCTCGAGCAGCGTCTCTAGGGGCGGCTCGCCCGCGCTCGGCTCGAGTCCAAAGATGCGATACATCTCGGCCGACCAGAGCAGCTGCTCGCTGGTCAAGTCCCATTCCCAGCTGCCGATGGCGGCGATCTGCTGCGCCGACTCCAAGCTGGCGCGGCTGGATTCGAGCTCCAGGGTGCGCTGGCGAACGCGCTCTTCGAGTTCCTCGTTGAGCTGCTCCATGCGTTGAGTGTAGCTGCGCTCATCGGTGACATCGCGGGTCGTCAGCAGGAAGCCGAGCGCGCGCTGGTCCGCGGCCCTGACCGGTGCGATGCGGCTCTCGAAGATCCGCTCCGGCTGGCCGGCGAAACCGCTCGATTCAAACACCGCTTCGCCGTTGCCCTGAGCCTGGCCGAGGCCGGCGCGGATGCGCTCGGCATCCAGCCCCGTGCTGGCTTCCAAGGCCTCGAGCGGTCGGCCAACGGCCTGCTGCTCGGTGAGTCCGAAGATCGTCTCGGCGGCTGGATTGAAGAAGGCAATGCGCTGCTCAGCGTCGAGCGCCATGATGCCGAGCGTCTGCGCGGAATCCAAGATGCTATTGAGATAAGTGCTTTGCTCCAACAGCGCCTGCTGTGCCTTCTTCAGCGTGGTGGTGTCATCGCGCCGCACCAGCACGCCCGGCAAGGCGCCCTGCAGCCGGGTGGCAAAGAGCTTGAGCCAGCGCGTCTCCCAGGCCAGCGCGACGCTGGTCTCGCGCTCGACGTGGGTCTTGGCACCCGCCTGCACCGCCTGAATGCCGGTTGCGAAGTCGCCGCCGCCCAGGGCCGGGTGGTCGTTGGCGCGGACCTGGTCGGGCAGGCTCTGGCCGAGCCAGTCGCCGGCCGCGCTGCCACCGCCGCCGAGCAGGGCGCTGCTATCCAGCCAGGAGCGATTGACCAGGACCACCTGACCATCGCCGTCGATCACTACCAGGTCGGTGTCGAT
Source organism: Lamprobacter modestohalophilus (assembly GCF_016583905.1). GTDB lineage: Bacteria > Pseudomonadota > Gammaproteobacteria > Chromatiales > Chromatiaceae > Lamprobacter > Lamprobacter modestohalophilus. Next base: position 112,524 of record NZ_NRRY01000001.1, read on the forward strand.
CGTCTCGGTCACGGCCTGCAGCAGCTCACGCGCACTGTTCAGCGCCTCCTGCAGCCGGGCGCTCTCCCGGCTGCGCTCGTGCTCGGCCGTCACGTCAACGATCAGGCCTTGCAGTAAGGTCGGTCCCTGGGGCGGGCGCAGGATGCGTCCGGCATCCCGCACCCAGCGTGTCTGCCCATCCTGACGCCGGAGCCGGTAGCGCAGCTCGAACTGGTCGCCCTGCTCGGCTTGGCGCGCCAGCTCGCGGCTGACCCGCAGCCGATCGGAGGGCAGCAGCAGCGCCGACAGCGGCCGTGCGCCGCCGCTGAGCGCCGCCGCATCGTAGCCGGTCAGCGCCTCAACGTCGCCCCAGACGCGTTGCAGCTCGCGTTGCCGCTCAGCAGACCCGTCCAGCGGACGCTCGTAGCAGAACAACAGGCCCAGGTGAGAACGCAGGACATCGAGATCGATGGGCGGACAGGCAGGCAGCATCGAAGCAGGGCTCAGAGCAGCTGCATCAGGCGCTCGCGCAGCTGCTCAGCGGCAAAGCGGTCAGCCTCGCTCCAGGGCTTGCTGAAGCCGCGGCGGACCTCCACCCATTTGTCGAACGAATCGCGCGGCGACAGGCGCAGTCCGTCCGGGGTTGCCGCCAACGGCTTCTCGGGATCACCGGCCCAGGCGATCTCGCTGACCTCCTCCGGACGCAGCAGGTAGAGCTGCAGCAGGGCATTGCCGTGTTGGAGCGCCCGCATGCCGATCGACAGAAACCCACTGAACGCCCGCGGCTGATCCGGGAGCTGGCTCAGCAGGGCGTCCGGCAGGTGATCGAAGCTGGTGATCGCCTCGGCTTGCTCGCGCAGGCACCATTGATGCAGCAGGCTGAGCTCTGCGCTGTCGGTGCTATCGGTGCTATCGGCGCTATCGGTTCTGTCGGTGCTGGCGGCCAGGTCGCCGAGTAGGGTCAGGTCGCGGTTGATCCAGAGCGCGCCGCCACTGGCGGAGAAGCGCTGCGCGAGGGGCTCGAAGTGCTCGGCGAAGGCGGCCGCGATGGGTGTCCCGGCCCCGAGCGCTGCCCGGAGCTGCTCCAGCGATCGGGCCAGGTCCTCATGGATCTCTTGCTGCACCGAGCGTTGGTACAGCCTGAAGCGCTCCAGATAGGCGGCGACCAGCGCGCGACAGTCTTCCCGCCGTGCGAGCGGGATCGTCTTCGCCTGCGGGTGATGGCAGGCGATCAGTCCCCAGAGCCGACCCTCGACCATGATCGACACCGAGAACGACGACTTCACCTCCATGTTCTCGAGGTACTGGAGATGCACCGGCGAGACCGAGCGTAGATCGGACCAGGTCAGATCCAAGTCCGTCGCCTCGCCGCTCCGGCTCAGGATGGGGACGGGCGCGGCATGGGTATCGGGCACATGGCGGTAGGGCGTCTGGGCGTAGAGCGCGCGCGCGATCGCCGGGATGTCCGAGGCCGGGAAGCGCAGCCCGAGATAGGTCTTGGCCCTGGCCGCGGCGCTTTCGGCGATGACCTCGCCGGTCCAGTCCGGATGGAACCGATAGAGCATCACGCGCTCGTAGCCGATCAGGCGGCGAATCGCATCGACCAGCTGCTGCTGGACGTGGTGCAGCTGCTCTGTCGTCAGCGCATCGGTCAGGGGCGCCAGCGATGGCGGTTGTGCCGATGAGTCGGCGGGATCAGCGGGATCGGCGGGATCAGAGAGGTCGGCGGGCACGCTCGGCTCGAGCTCGAGCAGCCAGCCTGCAGCGGTGGCTGTGATCAGCACATCCAGATCGCCAGCGCCCAGGTCGACGGCCGCGGTGAACTGCAGCCGTTGCCCTGCCGCCGTTGGCAGCGTGCCAACGTCCGGCAGTACGCCCGCGAGCCAGTCGTCTGCATCTTGACCGAGCAGCTCCGCGGCCGGCTCCCCCAGCAGAGATTCGGCATTGGCGCTCACATAACGGAACTGCCGCGAGCCCTTGTCCATGAACAGCAGCGCGCCGCCGGCCTGGATCAAGCCGGAGTTGGCCAGGGGCTCGTTCTCGCAATCGAGGATTTGCGGCTGTTCATTCATGCTTTGTTCTCGTCTTGTTCTCGTCTGGTTCTCGCTTGGCGCAGGCCTTTTGTTCGCGCGCCGTCAATGATTTCGTGTCGATGTTAACAAAAGAGCATCCCTTTATCGGAGCTGTCGCTTGGTTTGGGTTCGGAGGAGTGCAGCATCTACATAATGTCAATCAGCTGGTGCCATGTCGCGTAGACGACACAAGAAAAAGAGATCTCGCGCAGAGGCGCAGAGAAGATAGAGAAGAAGAGAAGAAGAGAAGAAGAGAAGAAGTGAAGAAGAGAAGGACAAGAGAAGCGCACTGGGAACATCGAGCAAGCTCTTTCTTCCTTTGCGCCTCTGCGTCTCTGCGCGAGCCTCTTCTTGCCACGTCACAACATCACGCGACCTCATGTCGAGGCCGCACCCGTCCGGAGTGCCTTGGCCAGCTCGCACGCCTGCTCGAACTCGAAGCCGTCGAGTCGTTGCTCCAGGCTCGCGAAGACCTCTGGGGCGAGGGTCTGGCGCAGCCCAGCGAGGGCTTGCTCGTCGATCTCGGAGCGGTCGAGTGCGGCCATGAGGGCGTCGAGCAGGGCGCAAGTCCGCTCGACGTCTTGAGCATCGGCCAGGGGGCCATCGCGCCCTGCTGCGCTGCGCTGCTGGGCGGCGCCGTCGTCGTCCTCTGCGCGCAGGCTGCTGTGCTGTTGCAGTTGGTCAAGGATGGCAGCAGACAGCTGGTCAAGCTCCTCGCGAAGCCCTGTCATCTGTCCATCGAGCAGATTGCTGGCTGCCTGCTCGCGGATCGCGGTCTCCAGGGCCGCGGCTGATCTGGCGAGGCGATGCGCACCGATGTTGCCCGCCAGTCCCTTCAGACTGTGCGCCCGAAGCCGCGCCTGCTCGCGGTCGCCGGCCTGGAGATCCTCGGCGATCCGCTCGGCGCTGTCGCGCTCGCGGTCGACAAAGGCTTTGAGCAATTTCCGGTAGAGCTGATGGTTTCCCATCAGCCGGCTGACTCCGTCGGCAACATCGAGCCGGTCGGTCGGCCTGGTTGACCGGGTCTGTCGCGGTGCTCGAGACGAGGTTGGCGACGGGTCGTCTGACTGGCGATTGCCCAAGCGGCGGGTGCTGTCGCCCCTGCCGTTGCGCGTCTGGAAGTGGCGCTCCATGGCACGATAGAGGACGCGGGGCTCAATCGGCTTGGTCACATGGTCGCACATGCCCGATTCCAGGCAGCGCTCCCGCTCTTCGCGGATGGCGTGCGCGGTGAGGCCAATGATCGGTAGGTGTTGGTGACGCGGGTCTGCGCGAATCCGTCGAGTGGCCTCATAGCCGCCCATCAGCGGCATCTGTACGTCCATGAGGACGCCGTCGAATTGGGGTGGGCTCGCGCCCAAGAGCAGATCAACAGCCTCGCGGCCGTTCGCGACCACATCGACCGACACCCCGACGCTTTCCAACAGCTCAACGGCGATCTGTTGATTGATCTCGTTGTCTTCCACCAGCAGAACCCGCGCGCCGGCGAGCATGACCGGGGCATCCTCGGCATCGGCATCGACATGGCCCAAGCTTGCCGGATACTCCCGCGCCTGCTCACCCAGCACAGTGAGCAGGGCCTCGCGCAGGCCCCAGCGGCTGATGGGCTTGCTGAGCACCGTATCGGCGCCGGCCGCTTTTGCCTCAGCGGCGTTGCTCTCGGAACAGCAGGCGGCGAGCACCAGCACCGCCGGGCACTGTGCTAGCGCCAGGCCCTGCTTGATCCGGCGGGTCGCCTCGATCCCGTTGATCTGCGGCATCTGCCAGTCCATCAACAGGACCCTGAAGGGCATTGCCTGCTGCTCGGCTTGGAGTAGCTCCGCGAACGCGGCCTCAGCATCCGCCACGGTGGTCGCGATGCAGCCAAGCTCTTCCAGGGTGCGGCATAGCAGGGTTCGCGCCGAGGCATTGTCGTCGACCACCAGGACCCGAGTGCCGCGTAGCGCCGCGGGGGCTCCCTGCGATGGGCGTGCCTTGGGATCGATCGCCAGCCAGACCTCGAAACGGAAGCAGCTCCCCTGACCTGGCGCACTCTCGACCTCGATGCTGCCGCCCATCATCTCGACCAGGTGCTTACAGATACTGAGCCCGAGCCCGCTGCCGCCATACTTGCGTGTGGTCGAGTCGTCGGCCTGGCCAAAGGCTCGAAATAGCTTGGCTTGCGCTGCCTGGCTGATGCCGATGCCCGTATCCCGGACCCTGATCTCGAGCTGGACCTGTGCGTCGCGGCGCTCGAGCAGGCGGATGCTCAGCCCAACCTCACCCTGATCGGTGAACTTGACCGCATTGTTCAATAGGTTGATCAGGATCTGGCCCAGGCGCAGTGGATCACCGATCAAGGCGCCGGGCACATCGCTGGGGCGGTCGATCAGCAGCTCAATCGGCTTCTGCTTGGCCTCGTGGGTGATGACGCTGAGCACCTGCTCGAGCACCTCGTCGAGGCGAAACGGGATGGATTCCATCTCCAAGCGGCCGGCCTCGATCTTGGAGAAATCGAGGATGTCGTTCAGGATGCGCAGCAGCAGTTGCGCCGACTGGCTGATCTTACTCAGATAGTCGCGCTGCTTGGGGTCGAGGTCGGTGTTCAGCGCGAGGTGGGAAAAGCCGATGACGGCATTCATGGGCGTGCGAATCTCGTGACTCATCCGGGCCAGAAAGTCGGACTTGGTGCGCGCCGCTGCCTCGGCCATGGCCTTAGCCTTGGCCAGTTGTGCCACCGCCTTACGTTCGGCGGTGATGTCGATGATCATGCCGGCTACACCCTTGCTGGCGTCAGCGCGGTCGATGGCCTGGGCCGTCATGCGCGCCCAGAAACGACTGCCATCTTTGCGCCTCAATTCGCGTTCTTCTCGATGGACGCCGCCCTGCTGGAAGGTCTCCAGGATGCGCTCGCCAATGGCGACAAAGCTGCCTTCATCGGCGTACCAAACGCGCGTGCTCTGGCCGATCATTTCGTCGGGCGTATAGCCAAAGAGCTCGGCCAGGGTGCGGTTCAGGCGGACGATCTTACGATCACGCACGAAGACGATTCCAGCGGTCGCGGCATCGAATAGCGCCTGCTGCTCATTATTCGCCTCAATCAGCGATGCCGTTGTTGCCGCCAGCTCGGCGGTGCGGGCCTCGACCTCTTGCTCGAGGTGTTCTCGGTGACGCTCGAGCTCTTCGCTCAGACGTTTGCGTTCGGTGATGTCCTCTTTGATGGCGACATAATGGGTGACCTCGTTGTCCGCCTGGCGTAAGGGGATGATCGTCGCCGCCTCGATCTGCTCAGCGCCAGCCTGTGTCAGATTGATGAACTCGCCCTTCCAGGGCTCGCCGCGTCGCAAGGTCTGCCACATCTGCTCATAGGTAGCGGGCGGCGTTCGCCCTGACTTCAGGATCTGTGGCGTTTGCCCGATGACTTTGGAGCGGCTGTAGCCGGTCTTCTGGACAAAGGCATCATTCACATACTCGATGCGGGTTTCGAGGTCGGTGATGACCACCGAATTGGGGCTCTGCTCTACGACCGTGGAGAGTTTTCTGATCTGCGCTTGGCTCGCTTTCTCGGCGCTGACATCACGCCAGATCGAGAGCAGATAGGTCCGGCTATGGAGATGGAGCGCCCGCACATGGACCCGGGTATCGAAGATGGTGCCATCCTTGCGCCGGAGTCGCGTCTCGAAACGAGCGCCGCCGCTGGCGACGATCTGTTTGGTCAGCCTGCGCAGGGCGGCAGGGTATAGATCGGCCTGAAAAATATCGACGCTGTGCTGGAGCAGCTCGTCGCGCTGGAAGCCTAAGAACTGACAGCTTGCGTCGTTCGCGTCTAGGATCTGCAGGGTCTCCGGGTCCACCAGCTCGATCGCGTCAGGTGCGCGGCGAAAGATGGCCTCGATCAGCGTGTGATTATCGTGCAGCTCGGTCAGGGCCTCACGGCGGGTCGCGATGGCCGAGAGACGCGAGGCAATGCCCTGCAACATGTCCTGCTCTTCGGCGAGGAAGGCTGCTCCTAGCGAGTCCGGCAAAGGAGGCTCATAGGCGATGGCGACGCGGCCGATTTGACCCTGGCATCCACTGAACTCGGCCGCGATCTGGCTCCCAATGAGGTCGGGGCCGAGCTGCTGGTCGCCGCACTGGATGCAGACCTGACAGCGGTCGGGATAGCGTGTGGCGGCGGGTAAGCGCTCCGCGACGCGCTCGAAGACGGCCTGCAGGCTGAGGTCGTCGTGCCCGGTCAGCTGCGCGACGTCGTACAGGCAGGACAGCTCCGCCATGCGCTTCTGGAGATCGCATTGGGCATCGTCGAGGGCACGGCGTTGTTGCACCGCCTCGGAGCGATCGACGACGGCGCAGACATACTGCTGCTCGTCGCTGTCGCTGTCGCTGTCGCTGGCGGGTAGCGGGGCGATATGCAGATCGCCAATCAGCACCTCTTCGGTGGCGATTCGCAATTGGATCTCAGGCAGCTCGAGGTGCGGATGCTGAGGCAGGTCGCTCCAGGCCTGGATGAAGGCGGCGCGATCGCGATCGGCAATCAGGCGGGCGAAATGCTGGCGGCGCAGATGGTTTGGCCTGAGACGAAAAAGCGTTTGGGCGGCAAGATTGGCCTCGAGGATGAGGGCACGCTGGTCGAGCACCAGCTCGGCGATGGGGACGCTGTTGAAGAAGGACGAAAAACGCTCAAGGGCGACCTGGTTGCGCAGCTGCGTGTTCTGCAGCTCCTGGTTTTGGAGCTCCAGCTCTGCCTGATAGATGCGCAGGTTTTCAATCAGGGCGATGACATCGACGTTGGCGCCCTCAAGGGCCTCATTGGGGATCTCGAAACGCCCTAGCCGCAGTGCCTCCTCGGCGCGCGCACGGATCTGAGGGTCGCTCGTGAGTGCCTGTGCTACGCCTGAGGTGGCTGTTCTATCTTTGTGCATGGCCTGGTAAGAAATGGATCGATCGCAATCGCTTGGGCATGCCTCTTGTCTCATGACTCATGCCTGATGCCTCATGCACCTTTATAGAACACTGCCTCCTGTTCTGGTCCGTCTAGGTCACCATCCCGTCTTCCGCGTATCGGCTGCGAATCGCCAGGATCTCCGGCATGACATCAAAGAATACCGAGACCAGGTCTGGATCGAAATGGCTGCCTTGGCTGTCGCGGAACAGCTCCAGCGCGCGCTCGACCGACCAGGCTGGCTTGTAGGGGCGCACCGAGGTGAGGGCATCGAAGACATCGGCGATGGCGACGATGCGCCCGACCTGCGGGATCTGCTCGCCGGCGAGACCGTTTGGGTAGCCGCTGCCGTCCCACTTCTCGTGATGGGTGAGGGCGACCACGCGCGCCATCTCGAGCAGCTCCGAGCCGCTGGCGTCGCCGATGATGTCGGCGCCAATCTGGGCATGGGTGCGCATCACCTCCCATTCCTCTGGGGTCAGCTTGCCGGGCTTCTGCAGGATGCTGTCGGGGATGCCGATCTTGCCGACATCGTGCATCGGCGCGGCATTCAACAGCAGGTCGACATTGCGATCGTCCATGCCGATGGCGCGGCCGATGATCGCCGCGTAATGACTCATGCGGATGACGTGCAGCCCGGTCTCGTTATCCTTGTACTCGGCCGCACGCCCGAGCCGGCGGATGATCGCCAGGCGGGTCTCGTGCAGCTGCGCGGTCTGCTCGCGGACCTTGATATCGAGGATGCGATTCTGATCGTAGAGCGCGAGCTGGGTGTGTACCCGTGCCTGGACGATGGGTGGACTGATTGGCTTGGTGATGTAATCGACAGCGCCCAGCTCGAGGCCGCGGATCTCGTCGTCGAGCGCGATCTTGGCGGTGATGAAGATGATCGGGATATGGCGGGTGCTGAGATCGGCCTTGAGCTGCTGGCAGACCTCGAAGCCGTCCATGCCGGGCATCATGATGTCGAGCAGGATCATGTCCGGTGGCTCGCCGGAGCGAGCGATGCGTAAGGCGCGCTCGCCACGGGTGGCGGCCTTGACGTTGTACTCGTCCTTCAGACACTCGACTAACAGGTCGATGTTAGCGGGCTCGTCGTCGACGACGAGGATGGTTTGTTGATGCATCGCAACCCCATTTTCTCTGCTCTAAACCCCGACATCGTACAACGCTCCCCTGGATGACGAGGCATCTGTTCCAGGGTACCGCTCAGCCGGCTCGCCTGAGTCCGGCCAAGCTGAACCGACCAGGCTGAGTCCGGCCAGGCTGTACCGGCGAGGCTAAACCGACCAGGCTGATCAACGATACCAGAGACAGGAGGGGCCGTTTGTTGCTGCAGTGCTCGTTTTTGGCCTTTCTTACTGCCTCACCCATTGCTGTCGGGGCGACGCTTGGGTGGCGCGAAGCCGGCGTCGATGCGCTCGGTGCTACTGCCCTCTGTTGAGCTGGGCTTGCGCCGTTTGCCGATGTTCTTGCGGTCGCGGAGACGTTGCTTTGGCTTAGGGGCTTCGGCCTTGGTGGCGCCGGAGCCTTTGGCGCTGGCGGCGTAGGGGCTAGCGGCATAGGGGCTGGCGGCATAGGGGCTAGCGTTAGCACCGCTCTTGGCTGCTGACTTAGCGCTGCTTTTGGCGCTGTTTTTGGCTGTAGCGCTCGTGCGGCTGTTGCCGGTCTTGCTGCCTAATGTCTTGCCCGCCTGCTTGCCGGTCTTACCTGCCTTGCCTGCCTTGCCAGCGAGCTTGCTGCCGGCCTTGCGCTTTGGGTTAGGGCCTTTGAAATGGGCCTCGAGACCCGGCAGCCGGCGCAGCTCGACCTCGATGCCGAGCCAGCGGCTGATCGACTCCATCTTGTTCCATTCCGGCGCCGAGACCAGCGAAATGGCGATGCCGGCGTTGCCAGCGCGGCCGGTGCGGCCGGTGCGATGCAGGTAGTCCTCGCCACTGCGCGGGATGTCGAGATTGATCACGCGCTCAACACCGGTCAGATCCAGTCCGCGCGCGGCGACATCGGAAGCGACTAGCACCGAGACCTGAGCGCGCTCGAACAGGCCCATCACCCGTTTGCGCTCGCGCTGATCCAACTCGCCATGGAGCACGGCGGCGCGCACCTGCTCGCCGACCAGGAAGGCGCCGATGGCATCGGCACGGGCGCGGGTGTTGGTGAACACCAGTGCCTTTTCATAGGTCTCGTTCTGCAGCAGCCAGCGCAGCAGGGCCTGTTTATGCGGCAGCTCGTCGCTGAGAATGATCTGATGGCTGATATCGGGATGCGCGGCGCGGATGGCGTCGATCTCGATGACCAGAGGGTCTTTCAGCAGATGATCGGTGATCGGGCGCAGTCCGCCGTGCTTGAGCGTGGCCGAGAACAGCAGCGATTGGCGCGCTCGGTTGCTGGCGCCAATGAGGGTGATGACGTCGGCGGCGAAACCGAGGTCGAGCATGCGATCGGCCTCGTCGAGGACCAGGAAGCTGAGCTGAGTCAGATCGGCCTCGCCGGTCTCGAGATGTTCGAGCAGCCGGCCTGGAGTGGCGATGACCAGGTCCGGGTTCTTGCGCAGCGCCGAGACCTGGCGACCGCGATCCTCACCGCCGACGATCACCGCCGCAGTCAGCCGTGTGCGGCTGCCGAGGCTCAGGAATTCGCTCTGGGTCTGGCTTGCCAGCTCGCGCGTCGGCACCAGCACCAGTGCGCGGATGCCGCCATCGGGCGCCGGCTCCTCGCTGAGGCGCTGCAGCATCGGCAGCAGAAAGGCGCCGGTCTTGCCGGAGCCGGTAGCGGCCGAGGCGAGCAGGTCGCGGCCCTCGAGCACGGCGGGGATCACCCGCTGCTGTACTGGTGTCGGCTGCTGCCAGCCGGCGTTGGCGATGGCGCGCTGCAGCGGTTCGTCGAGATCGAAGGCGTCGAAGCTGTTGGTCATTTGGTTGAAGTTTGAAGTTTGAAGTTTGAAGTTTGAAGGGTGAAGTTTGAAGAGAGACCTTGCAGCAGGGCGCGGTGCGGGTCCGCCTCGGGGCGGCTGGGCATGCCTGAAGTCATGAGCCTCGAAGGAATTCGTCGACCGCGTTCCGAGGAAGGTAAAGGCCATTGCGCACGAACAGGTCGAGCAACTGGTCGGCGTCTGTCTTTGTCAACAGACGCTGCTGAACACATGCTCGCAGACAGCCGAGCTGGCCAGCGATGGGGATTCCTCGCTCGGTACAGGTCTTGCGCACGGCAGCGTCCGATGAGAGGCAGATCCCGCCGCATTTTCGGGCCAGCACCACCGTCGCGATGTCTGCATGGCGCATCGCCGGTCGGGTGCCTTTGATCTTGGCCATCTCCGCATAGTGGCTAGCATCGTAACCTCGCTCAAGCAGCAGTTGACAGCCGCCGCTGATGGCCTGATCGCGCACGGAGGCCCCGAACTGATCTTGAAGCTCGACGATGACACTGGCATCGACCCAGACGCCTCCAGGGAACAACTGCGAGAGCAAGCCCACCCGTCCAACGGCGATGAAGTCTGACAGGACGCAGGTGTCTGCACTTGCGGTGATCCTAGTGAACGGCATCGAGCTGGGTATCCTGCTCCCAGTCGGAGACGAGATCGCGCACGGCCTTGCGGTCTTGGCCGAGCACCTCTTGCAGAAAGGGCAAGGACACTTCCCCTCGCTCCCAGGCGGCGCGCGCGAGGGCTTCAGTTCGGCGTCCGTAGGCTGGGGGTTCCGAGAGTGGCTCTGGCTCCTGCTTGTCCCAGCCGCGGGCCTTGCAGATCGACCAGAGTCGACCGTTCGATGCCTTATCCAGGTATCCCTCTTGGCACAACCGGGTCAGCATGCCGGTAAAGGAGACCCGGAACAGGCGCTTCAGCCGGATCACGTCGGTCGGATTGATCCGGCTTAAAGGGCCGGCATGCTGGCGGAGAGCGACCGCCGGCACCAGGAAAGCGCCGGCGAAGGTGTTGGCGATCTTCTCCGCCGGCGAAGCGTTCTTGCCGCGCGTTCGATAGCGCTCGCCGGGCTCGCGATAGAGGGAACGGTGAAAGATCAGGTGCGCGTACTCGTGCAGCACACAGAAGATCTGGTGCTCGATGGATAGGGACGGATGTGTGTTGACGAAAATGCCGGCACCCAAGGATTCGCTGAATGCCGAGAACCCGGAGAGTAGGTTGCCCTCCTGGGGGGCGAGCTGGAACGGAATTACCCTGACGTCGATGCTCTCGAGCAAGGCAACGGGATCGCTCACCGGCGCCCGATCGCCGACCCCCAAGCGGCCGCGCTCTTCCTGAGCGACTGAGCGGACGACCGTCAACTCTCTCTGCCCGGCCTTCGACAGCGGCTCAGTGGGCGGTAGCCCGTGACTGACATCAAGTCCGGCGGCGACCTCCAGATCAGCAAGCGCGGCCAACCGATCGAGCAGGTGTTGCTTGAGAGCGGGATCGACCAACTCGGGATGATCCGCACGGAAGGCGATGGCCGCGCCATCCGACTCGCGCAAGTCGTAGAAGTAGGTGACAGGGCGACTGTAGATCTCAGCCATGGCCACGAGTTGGACACCGTCGAACGGCACCCGGCCTTGCTCCATGCTGGCGAGGGTCTGCCGCGCGATGCCAAGCTGCTGTGCTGCGACAGACTGAATCAGCCCGGCCGCCTCCCTTGCTGCGCGCGCTCGCGCGCCCATCAAGGTCTTGATCTCCATACCTGCTCCGATGAACGTTAAAAAAGTCTCACTGGGATGCTAGCTCAATTCTCGCCTTGTTCGCTTGTTTTAACATCGTCTCTAACGACAGCGGTTTCGATCCGCTGATCGCTCATCTTCATGCGCGTGGGTTCGATGTCGAACGCTGCCATCAGGCTTTCCTCACTGAGATTGCCGCGTCCAGGTCGGCAAGCGCTGCCCGATCGCGCGCACGTTTGGAGATCCGCATGGGCTCCATGCACGACACCGACTCACCCCGGTCGGGGGCGGTGCTGTTGGCCGCTAAGATGGCCGCTTTTTCGTCCGTCTTGGGGGCGATCATAAAAGCTTTTATATCATGGATATAGCTCAATTTATGCGGTTTTGGTTGGCAATATGGCCGTTATTTTGGCCGGTTTACTGACCGCTTTGCGTGCGCTCATGGTGCGGGACAAACTGGCTGAACGCCTGCTCGAACAGGGGACGATCAGTCGGGATCTGACAGTTAACGATCATCTTCCATCACAAGCGCAGGGTGATGGCCCTGCGCCCGATAAGCAACAGCATCCGCTTGAGTCTTGCTGCTTGCGGAATGTCGCAGATGCCGCATAATCTGCACAATGATTGGTGCATTGAGTGAGGCAACGACGGCTGTGGCAGTCGAAGACTTGACCTGTCTCTTCTCGGACCGAGGTCTCGTCGAGACCGATCGGCTTGCCGAGCAGTTGCATGTCACCAAAGTCGAGCTCGCACGGGCCACCGGGCTATCTCGCGATGCGCTCAGCAAACGTGCGCGGAGCAATTCGCCAAAGACGCAGCAGCGTCTCCGCGATACCGTCGACATCATCAATCGCGCGATCCCTTGGACAGGCTCCACTGCGCGCGCCTTTGCCTGGTTTCGCTCGCAACCGCTGCCATCCTTCGGTGACAAGACCGCCGAGGATCTGCTCAAGGAGGGGCGCGCCCAAGCGGTCAAGGATTATTTGTCGCGGATTGCTGATGGGGGCTATGCCTGAGCCGTTGCCGACACCCGACGACGGGTCGCGATGACGGCCCAATTCGATCACCTCGCCGACAGAGGCTCCTTCGCGCAATCTGGTGCTCGAGATGTCACGCACGCAAGCCCTAGAGCCATCTTTGCTCTATGATTCCGGGCATGAATCAACCCCCACCGGAGCTGAGCGATGAACCCCTTGTCTCACATCGATCCGGATGATCCCTATCCGGACAGCGACGGGCAGCCGATGGCCGATAACACCGAGCAGTATGAGTGGCTGGTCAAGATCAAGGAGAACCTGGAGATCCTGTTTGCCGATGACCCAAACGTCTTCATTGCCGGCGATCTGCTCTGGTACCCGGTGCCCGATCGGCGCGAGACTGGTCCGATCGCGCCGGATGTCTTTGTCGTCTTCGGCCGGCCCAAGGGGCGACGGGGCTCCTATCGGCAGTGGGAAGAGGACGGCATCGCGCCGCAGGTCGCCTTTGAGATCCTCTCCCCATCGAACAGCGTCAAGGAGATGGCCGACAAGCTGGACTTCTATGATCGCTACGGGGTCGAGGAATACTACGTCTACGACCCGGATCGGCACACACTCGGCATCTGGACCCGTCAAGGCGGCGATCGGTCTTCGTCCGTGCCAGAGGCTGCGGGCGAGGCCAAGTCGGCACCAGGCAGCCCGGATCACCGCCCAAGGCTCGTCCGCCAGTCGCATATCCACGGCTGGAGCAGCCCACTGCTAGGGGTGCGTTTCGCGATGACTCCCCAGACGCTCTTGCTGTTCTACCCCAATGGCCAGCCATTCTTGACCTCAGTGGAGCTGGCCCGGCGCGCCGCGGAGGCCGTTGAGCGGGCGGAGCAGGAGACTCAACGCGCCGATGCCGAGCATATCCGCGCCGAGCGTTTAGCAGAGCGCTTGCGCGAGCTTGGACTCGATCCCGATGATCTCGATGCGTCAAACCCGTGAGACCGACGCGATAGCGTCTGCCCGATCAGGGCTAGCGGGCTAAGTGGTAATCCTCGCCGTCGCGTTGCAATAGACCGAGGTCTTCGAGGGCGGCTAAGGTGTCGGCGATCCTGGGGCGGGTCTTCTTTGGCTCGGTGAATGCCGCCGTCAGCTCATCGAGGCTGCGCGCTTGGTTGCCGAGCGCGTCGCGCACGGCGGCAATTTGCGCGCGCATGCCAGCGCGTACCGGTGGGAATTTGCGCGCCTTGCCGGCTGTCGCGGCGCTGGTCTTTGGGGCTGGGCTGTCGAGGTCGGCGCTCTGCTGCTGGGCGGCGTTGGCGGTTGCGGTGTCGGTGGCTTGATAGGCGGGGCGCAGCCAGCGGATGACGCCCTTGGTCTCCTCGGCGGCGCGCTCGCTGTTCAGCGCGACCAGGCGGGTCAGCAGCGCCTCTTCGGCTTCGAGTTGGGCGGCGGGCTTGTCGGGCCAGGGGCTGGTGGCGCCGGGGCGACCGACGAGCGTCTCGGCCAGGTCTTGCCAGCCATAGGCGGCGAAGACGGCGGTGTCGAGTTGGTCGTGCAGCTCAGCGAGCAGGCTGACCAAGCCTTGGGTATTGATGGCGCGCTCCTTGTCGGTCAGCGCGGTTCCGCGGCGCTGGGCGTCGAGCACGTTGTAGAGGCCGGTCAGGGTCAGACTCGGGTGCTGGGCCTGCTGGCGCTTGCGGTGGGCGTCGATCTGCTCGGCGAGATTGCGGATCGTGGTGATTTGGCTGTCGCTAGCGTTGGCGCTGCCGCTGCCGCTGCCGGCCGGGAAGGGGAAGGTCTCGAAGCAGCGGGTTTTGACATAAACCGAATCATTGCCGACCCCAAGCCAACTGCCAGTCGCCATTGCCCAGCATGTGTGAACACGGCTACTCAAGACGCCAAGAAGAAAGGCGTCGTCGAGTGCGATGTTGATCAGCTTGTTGTCTGGAAGGATCGTTTCGTCGAGCCACAAAAAAATTCGGTGTCGCATCGTTTCGACGGTGGAAATATAGCGGGTCAACCCTTGCGAAAACTGACGCCACTCGGGTCGGGGGCGACCGTGTAGCCACCAGCTATCACGGATTGCCCTGTCACGGTTCTGATCCCGCTCCGGCTTCACTCGCTCCAGCAACCGCTGATAAATGGCCGGATACCGCTCCCGCACCTGCTCGACGCCGAGCCCAAACAGGTCGATGACCTTCACTCCACGCGGGTTCTGGGTCAGATCGCGGCCATTGCGATAGTCGCGGATCACAGCCTTAACGCCAGGCTCTTGACCCAAACCGAGCGCATCGGCCTCGTCCTTAGTGATAATGAATCCGGCGCCAAAGAGCATGACGCCTCGGCTTGTTAAATTTGAATTTGCTTGCAACGTGACTGCTCCCGCCACATCCGCACCAATCGCCAAATCCGCAAACAGCTTGCCCTCGCGCTCGCTCAGCGCCACCGCGCGCGCGTCCTCGTCACCCGAGCCCTCGGCGGTGACCTTGCACAGCAGCCCCGGTTGATCACCCGGCGCGCCCACCGTCATCGCAATGCGCACCGCCGCACCATCGCTGGCCTCGACCCAAGGATGATCGGGCACCGCAAACACCAGCGACAGCGGTGCCTTGGCATCGCTCAGATGCGGCTCCAGCACCCGGCGGTTGAAGGTCTGACGCAGGCTGTTGGTGGTGATGAAACCGAAGCGCCGCGACTGCCCCTGGCGGACCTTCTCGGCGGCGATCTGCCACCAGTACATGACGAAGTCGGCCGAGTCCGGCACCAGGCCGCTGTAGACGCCGCGCACCGCATCCACATAGCCGTCGCCGAGCGCGCGGCGCATGCTGGCGGCGCCGATGAACGGCGGATTGCCGACGATGAAATCCGCCTCCGGCCAGTCGGCGCGGCGCGGCTCCCGATAGCGATACACCGGCAGCCGCTGCGCCTCATCGGGGATCGGCTCGCCAGTGATTGGGCTCGGCTTGGTGCTGCGCCCATCCCAGACGCTGACCGGTTGGCCTTGCTCATCGAGCAGGGGCTCGCGCGCCTGGGCCTCGATCAGCGCGTCGCGACACTGGATGTTGTGAAAGTCGCGCAGCACCGGCTCGGGCGGGTTGACATGGCCATAGGTGCGGAAGTGCCATTGCAGATAGCCGATCCAGAGCACGATCTCGGCGATGCGGGCGGCGCGCGGGTTGACCTCCAGACCGAGGAATTGGTTGGGGCTGACGGTGAGCCCCTCGAGCTCAAAGCTGCTGGTCTTCTGCAGGCGGCCCAGCACATCGAGCACCTCGCCTTCCAGCCGCTTCATGTGCTCGAGCGCGACATAGAGAAAATTGGCGCTGCCGCAAGCCGGATCGAGCACCCGCGTCTGGCAGAGCTGGCCTTGGAACTGCTTGACCTCGGCGAGGGCGGCCTCGGGCTTGCCTTGGCGCTGGTAGTTCAGCGCGGCGGCCTGGACCTCCTCCCAGTCGGCGCGCAGCGGCTCGATCACGGTCGGCATCACCAGGCGCTCGACATAGGCGCGCGGGGTGTAATGGGCGCCGAGCTTATGGCGCTCGCGCGGGTCGAGGGCGCGCTCGAGCAGGGTGCCGAAGATGGCCGGCTCGACCTGGCGCCAGTCGGCGCGCGCGGCCTCGATGAGCTGGCCGATCTGCTCGGCGCTCAGCGGCAGCGGGTCGGCGCCCGCGAACAGGCCGCCGTTGAAGCGCAGCACCTGATGCATCAGCAGGCCGCAAAAACCGCCGCTGTGCATCGTCTGCCAGAGGCTGGCCATGGCGTTGGGGAATTGCTCGGGCTGTGCTTTCAGCCGGTGCAGCAGTGCGGAAAAGCTGCCCTCCGGCAGCAGCCCGACGTCCTCGGCGAACATGGTGAACAGGCAGCGCGAGAGGAAGCCGGCCACGCGCTCGGAGTCCTGCCCCGAGGCTTCAAGTGACTTGGCCAAGCCAGCGAGCGTGGTGGCGATCTGGCGGGTGACCCGACCGGCGTAGCGGCTGGGGTCGAGTCCGAGTGGCTCGAGCCAGAGCGCGCGCAGGCGCTCGCGGATGGGCAGGTCGCGCAGCTGCTCGAGCCCGATGCGATGGCTACGCGGGTCGGGGAAGGGCACATAGTGGCCGCCCGAGCAGCTGAATTCGGAGAACAGCACGATGCTGCGCCCGACATCGACGACGACGATGAAGGGCGGGCGGCCTTCCGTTGCCGGCAAGGCGCGGACATAGTTCTCGGCCTGTTTGTGGGCCTTGACGATGGCGGCGTCCCAGCGCTCGCTGCCGGTCTGCTTGCCAGTGTCCTTGCCCTCGAGCACGAAACAGCCGCGACGGTAGAGGTCGAGCGAGCGCGGGGTGGTGCTGCCGTCGGGGCGATGCTCGGTGACGCTGCGCTCGAAGACATAGGCGTTCTGGCTGTGATCGGCGCCGGCCGGCTCGGGCTGCGGTAGCTCGAGCAGGGTGCACAGCTCGGTCAGGAATAGTTGCAGGTTGGCGCGCTCATTGCCGCCGTGGCTCTTGCCGCCACCCCAACGGGTGATGAAGGCATTGACCTTGGATTCGATGTCGGAGGGTTCCGGGCTCAGGTCACTCACGATTGATCAGCCCTGAGACGAAGACGTTGGTATCAACGATGACGCGCACGCTGGCTGCGAACCTCGTCGACGAGTGCGGCGATTTCATCTTCACCAGGGGCGTCTGGCTCAGCGGGGATGCGGAGGCGTGCAACCAAATCGCACAACTGCTCGCGCGCCAAGGATTGATGCCTGGATTCAATGAGCAGCCCGCCCTTGATGCGCCGCACGCAGGGCTCGGCGCCAATCTCTTTAAGGTACTGCGGGGGGATCAACAATCCATTGCCTGCCAACTTTAGCTCAGTCATGGAAGGTACCGATGGCGATTTTCGATGCAGCCTAGTCTACACCGGGCTTTCGCGAGCGCGCTTGACAGCAAGGAGAGCCTGGGAATCTTGTTTGCCGCAGATTCGGAAGACCGGCTGATTCAGTTCAACGTCTGGAAGAGGTTGCGGAAACCGCGCCGATCCTGCATGCGATAGACGGTAAAGTCGGAATCGACGCTGGCAACCGTCGTGATCCGCCGCCGCTCGCAGAGGGCGACCAGGGACGCGTCGGCGAAATCGGCGGGTAGGTCGTGGTATTTCTCCATCAGGGCGCGAATCCGTGGCAGGTCGTTCGCGGTCTCGGTATCGAGCAGCAGCGCCGATTCCGCCCAGAAGAGAAAGTCCCGCTGTGCCTGGGCGGCGAAATCCAGCATGTAGACCACCTCGGTGATCACCGGGAGGTTGGTGATCAGCGGTCCGGGGTGCGCCTTGATAAAGGCCAGCGCCGCCTGATGGAAACGATCGGAGCCGTCGAAGAGCGCGATCAAGGGACCGCTATCAACGACGATGCTTTGCATTCAAACGCTCTCGAATCAAGGTCTTGCGGTGTTGACTGCGGCCCGAATCGCCACTGGCATAGCGGCCGAACAAGGACTCGCCGAGCTGATACGGTGTTGATGCTTCGGCTGAAGAACGGGCGAGCTTTTCACGAATCGCCTCGCGCACGAAGCTGGACTGGGTGAGGCCGGTGCGCTGCAGATGCTGGCGCAGTGCGACCTCGGTTTCCTGATCGAGCCGGAGTGACAGAGCCATCGCTGGGTCTCCCTGTAATACAAAGCTGTCTTACGCATGAGTTTAGGCCCATTGGGTGACCCTGCCAAGCAGGTCGCGGCTTTCAGCGGCCGACATGGGGGATTGCTGACGCCTTGCTCGGTCTAGGTCATCGACGCCTTTGGCCGTTTGCCGATAGATGCCGCGGGCTGGGCGTCGGCTCCTGAGTCACACGAGACTAAAGATCCACCTCAGACCGACCGCAGGACGTTGGTGATGTCACGCAGGCCCTCTGCGCCGCCTTTGCTCTATGATGCCGCTCATGAATCAACATGATGCAACTCATGAATCAACCCCCACCGGAGCCGAGCGATGAACCCCTTGTCTCACATCGATCCGGATGATCCCTATCCGGACAGCGACGGGCAGCCGATGGCCGATAACACCGAGCAGTATGAATGGCTGGTGAAGATCAAGGAGAATCTGGAGATCCTGTTTGCCGATGACCCGAACGTCTTCATCGCCGGCGACCTGCTCTGGTATCCAGTACCCGATCGGCGCGAGACCGGTCCGATCGCGCCCGATGTCTTCGTCGTCTTCGGCCGGCCCAAGGGGCGACGGGGCTCCTATCGGCAGTGGGAGGAGGACGGCATCGCGCCACAGGTCGCCTTCGAGATTCTCTCCCCATCGAACAGCGCCAAGGAGATGGCCGACAAGCTGAGATTCTATGATTGCTATGGGGTCGAGGAATACTACGTCTACGACCCGGATCGCCACACGCTCGGGATCTGGACCCGTCAAGGCGGCGATCGGTCTGCGTCCGTGCCAGAGGCTGCGGGCGAGGCCAAGTCGGTATCAGGCAGCCCGGATCACCGCTCAAGGCTCGTCCGCCAGTCGCATATTCACGGCTGGAGCAGCCCACTGCTAGGGGTGCGTTTCGCGATGACTCCCCAGACGCTCTTGCTGTTCTACCCCAATGGCCAGCCGTTCTTGACCTCAGTGGAGCTGGCCCGGCGCGCCGCGGAGGCCGTTGAGCGGGCGGAGCAGGAGACTCAACGTGCCGATCAGGAGGCGATGCGGGCTACGCAAGAAGCGATGCGGGCCGATGCAGCACAGACCCGCGCCGAGCTTTTAGCAGAGCGCTTGCGCGCGCTTGGACTCGATCCCGATGAGTCGAACCAGTGAAACTGATGAGAGGACATCTGCTCGATCAGCGTTAGCGGGCTAAGGGGTTATTCTCACATACGTCCGACATCACCCTGTGGCATAGGCTCCGCATTACCCTTTGGCGCAGGCTCGGCATCACCCCAATGCTAATTCGCTGGGTCTTGGTGGTCGATCCCGAGGGACGCGTGCCGCGATGGCCTGAGGGTGAGCACCGGTCCCTGGGCTGTCAGCGCGCCTGGCCCATCAGCGCGGCAGCAGGAGGGTGAAGGTGATGCGCCCGCCCCAACCCTCCGGTCCGCCGGCAGGACTCTCGGCCCAGTAATTCACGCCGCCGGCGATACTCACTGGCAGCTTGCCGACCCGAATGAGCTTGGAGACCACCGCCCGGACCGGTACCAGCCACTCGCCTTCCTCCCAGTCGTAGAAGCTCTCGCTTTGCAGGGTGTAGGTCCAGGCCGTCGGCGTCGTGTACGAGAGGAAGGGCTGGACGAAGGTCGTGTTGATGTCGGCGCGGTCGTCGTCGCCGGCAAAGGACCACAGGTGGTTCGTCAACGTGCCGAGGGTCCAGGGGCCCCGCTGCCGCAGCGCGACCGCGGTGGGACCGGCCGCCCACTGGTCGGCGGTCAGCAGGTCGTCACTGCCCGTCGGCAGCAGCAGGACCGGCCCCGCGCCCCAGATCCAGCCCCCCGCCGTCGGTGCGGCGGGTGAGAAGAACAGGCTCTGCAGGACGTCGCCGATGCCCGACTGGCTGCCGGCGCCGGGAAACAGATCGCGCTGGTCGATCAGCGGCACGATGGTGCGCGAGATCAGGTTCCAGTCGCTGTTCAGCGAAAACGGGATCACCGGTTGGAGATTGAGCTGCCACTGCTCGCCGTCGTCCACCGGACCGAGACCTTGGTTGTAGTTGAACTGAAAGGGAACGCTGATCAGCGCAGCGACCGGATTGGCGAGCTGCTTGGCCAGCGCTTCCTCTGTCTCATCCGCGCGGGCCTGTTGCTGGAAGAGCGTGCACCCTGCCAGCACGAAC
This sequence comes from Lamprobacter modestohalophilus, assembly GCF_016583905.1. Lineage (GTDB taxonomy): Bacteria > Pseudomonadota > Gammaproteobacteria > Chromatiales > Chromatiaceae > Lamprobacter > Lamprobacter modestohalophilus. The sequence goes on from NZ_NRRY01000001.1 coordinate 132,879, forward strand.
GCCATTGCGGCGGTCAGGTTTGTCTTTGACATGGAAGTGCGCTTCGCGTGATCGGAGGAGGCTGCGTGGGATGGCGGCGCGGACGCGACCCGGCATCGGATCGCGCCCTGGTTCAACCGGCCCGCTATTCCGCGATCATGTTGCCGACCGCCGCCTCGAAGGCGTCCTCGTCCACCAACGCCGAGTGGCCGTTGGTGCCCGGCATGATCTCGAAGCGCGGGTCGAATTCGACCATGGCCGCCGCGAGTGGCTCGAGGATGCTGACATCGCCCTCGACCTTGGCCGTGCCGTCCGCGATCTGGGCCTCGAGCGTCTTCTCGCCCATCATGACCTGTTCCAGATCCGCGCGGTCGATGGTGATGGTGAGATCGGGATTCGCCACCTGGAAGCCCTGGATATTGGTCAGCGTCTCGTTGTTCAGCTCGATGGCGAACTGCTCGTCGTTGTCCGGGGTAACCAGGTTGATGCCATACTGCATCCCGCGCGTCTTGCGGCCATCCATGCGAATCGCGAGGAAGTCGAGGAACTGGCCGGTGGTCATCACCCGGATCACGTCGGGACTGCCGGAGTCTGGAATCGGCGCGGTGGGAATGCCGTTGCGCAGCTCATAGGCCGCCGCGAGGAAGCTGTTGCGCAGGCCGGGATTCTCCTGCTGGTAGCCGAGCTGCTCGAAGACATCGGCCAACAGGTCTCGGGCCGCCCGGTTCTGGGGCTCGGCCTGCACCAGCTTGTTGAGGATCTCGGTGGCGTAGAGATAGGCCCCCTCGTCGCGGAGCTCTGTGCCACGGGCGAGGATCTTCTCCGCGCCGCCCATCATCTCGACATAGAGCGGGGCCGAATCGCTCGGGGAGAGCGGGATCAGATTGGTCGGGTTGCCGTCCCAGAAGCCGAGGAAGCGCTGGATCACGCCGCGCGCGTTGTTCTCGTGGGAGCCATGGTAGTCGCGGGTGTACCAGGTCTGTTGCAGTGTCTCGGGCACCTCGTAGACGTTGTGGATCTCGTTGATGGTGACGCCCTGGTTGGCGTGATGGAGCACCTGGTTGTTGAGGTGCGCGTAGGCATCGCGCTGCGCGCGCAACACCTCCTGGATGCGTTCGTTGCCCCAGCGCGGCCAGTGGTGCGAGGCGAACATGACGTCGGCTTCCTGGCCGAACAGATACAGGGCGCGGTTGATGTACTGCGACCAGTTCAGGGCATTGCGTACCGGCGCGCCGCGCAGGGTGTAGATGTTGTGCATGCCGTGATTGACGTTCTCGGCCATCCACAGCGCCTTCAGCTCGGGGATGTAGGTGTTCATCTCCACCGGCGCCTCGGTGTCGGGCGTCAGTTGGAAGAGCATCCGCACGCCGTCGACCATCACCTCCTCGATGGGCTGGGTGATCAGCTGGGTGGGGGCGATCAGGCCGACGGAGCCGCCCGAGACGCCATGGCCGAGGCCCTGGGTCACATAGCCGTAGGGGCTGCGCGGCAGCAGCAGGCCGTATTGGTAGAAGAGCCGCCGGTTCATCGCATTGCCGGCGAACACGTTCTCCGACACCAGGTGGTCCATGAAGCCGTCGGGCGCGATGATCTGCACCCGTCCCGAGGCCACGTCCTCGTCGTTGATCAGGCCGCGTACCCCGCCCCAGTGGTCGGCGTGGTTGTGCGAGTAGATGACGGCGGTGATGGGCAGCCCCTCGCCAACATGCTCCTGGAGCAGCTCCCACGACGCCCGCGCGGTTTCAGCGCTGACCAGCACGTCGTAGGCGATCCAGCCGGTCTTGCCGCGGATGAAGGTCATCTGGGCCAGATCGATACCGCGCACCTGGTAGATGCCCGGCGTGACCTCGTAGAGCCCGTAGTTCTGGTTGAGCTTGGCGATGCGGTGCAAGGACGGGTGCACGCTATCGAACTGATCCTGCTCGTCGATGAAGTTGAAGGCATCCATGTCCCAGGCGACATGGCCGGCATCGGCCATGATCTGGCGCTGCTCCATCGGCGCGATGAAGCCCTTCTTGTTCTCGTCGAGGTCGCGCGTGTCGTCGAACGGCAGATGCTCGCTCGACCGCCGCAGCACTTCCTTAGTGAACTCCGACGGCGGCTTGCCCTTGGGGTCGAAGTGGCCGGGATGGATCGGTGTGGTCTCTTCAGGCGCCACCGCGGCAGGTTCCGCGGCCTCGCCCGCGGCTGCCTGGGCCACCACCAGACTGGCCGGCAGCAGGTAGGGCACGCCGGCCCACAGACGGACCGCGGAGTCGAGATTCACCGATGCCGGGTCGTCCCAGACATAGCCGAAGCGCTCTTCGAACCAAGCGCGGTTGGCGAAGAGGATCTGGGCCATACAGTCGGCCGGCGAGACATCGACACCCGTGCGCTGGATATCGGTGCACAGGCTAGAAAGGTTCTCACCGCGCTGCAGGGTGAAGGTCTGCGCCGGCGCGGCGCCGGGGGCGGTTTCGGCAGCGGCCGCAAGGCCGGTTGCGCAGGCGGCGGTCAGGATTACCGCCATGATGGTCATTGGAATCTTCATGCAATGCTCCTCGTGAGTGAATGGACAAGCGCAGTCGCTGCGGAAAATCCCGCAACCCACAAAGCACGCGCTGCGGGAGCGCCGGCCGTTGGATCGTGACGACGCGGGCGTCAGAAGCGAATCGTGAGGCCGAGCAGGGGGCCGCTGAAGTCGGTCTCGACGTCGAGCCCTTCGAGCGCATGCTCAATCGAGAACCAGCGCCAGCCGCCCTGGACTGACCAGCGCGCGTTGAACTGATAGCCGAGCATCGCCACGACCTGCCAGGTCTGGTCGGAGTCGCCGCCGAAACCGCCCAGGTCCGCCAAGGCGGTCGCGAACCCGTTGCTACCGATGGCGACGCGGGCGCGGCCACCGATGACGGGGTCGACCCAGGTTCCGCTCACCCCGAGACGCTGACCCGGCAGCGCGCCGGGGGACAGGGATAGGTCGACCGCGAGGTCGGTGACGCGAAAGCCGGCCAGTGCGTCGACGGCGAACCGCTCGGTCTCGCTGACCCGGTAGCCGACGTAACCGCTCAGGGCCTTCGCCGTCGTCTCGACCCGGCCGCGCGCGAACAACGGGCCGAGCGGGTTGGCGCGGCCTTGGGACAGCTTGGCGTAGAACAGGTCTGCGATCAGCCCCCAGCGGCCGTTGCGTGCCTCGAAGGCCCCCATGAAGGCGAGATCGAGATCCGAGAGCACATCGGAGGTGCTCAGGTCCAGGTCGACAGGGCCCCACTGGGTCCCGACGGAGGTTTCGATTCCGGGCGCCCACAGATAGGGGGAGACTGCAAAGCGCCAGCCGGCGTCCTGCGCTGCAGCGGGTGCAGCAAGCAACAGCGTCATCCCGAGGCTGCTTGCCCGCAGGCCCAGCCAGAGGGTAGGCTCGGAGGCGGCCCGGGTCGGACGCGGATCGGGTGCGGCAATCCGCTGTCCCATGCGCTGCGCGGACTCAGGACTTCTCACGATCAGGACAGCCTGTCCGATTTGACCGGTTGCCAGGGTGCGCTTGTGGGGGTGTGGCGACCATGACGAATCCTCGCGTTTCAATCGTAAGCAGCCGGGTGAGGCCGATGGACCGTTGGAACAGTGCGTTCCAGTGCGTGCACCTAGCCTACGCAAGCCGCCAGCCCGGCAACATTGCACCTTAGTAAAATGCCGCGACCGGCGCTCAGGCATGCGGACAGGGGATGAGCTGGATAACAACGCTCTATGCCACGATGGCGGCCTTGTCGGCCACGCTCGGCGGGGTCTATCTGGCCGCCTGGCTGATGCAGCGGGAAGACGGGTCGTACCTGCTGTTCGTGGCGCTTGCGGCGAGTGTCATCGGCGTCGCGGGCATCGAGCTCTGGATGCTGCGCGCGCCAACCCCGGAGGTCTATGGTCTCGCGCTGCGTTGGTTACACGTCCCGATCTGGTCCGGCATTTCTGTGTTCGTGATCCTGGCCTACCTGCGTCTGCGCCCACGCTTCCCATTGATCGGCTGGCTCGCGCTGGGCCTGCGGACGGCCGCGCTGGTGCCGAACTTCGTCTCTGGCGCGAATCTCAACTACCTCGCATTGACCGATCTCGACCAGATCACCCTGCTCGGCGAGCCGGTCGTGGTGGTGACCGGCGTCCCCAATCCCTGGATGTTGATGGGTCAGGCGAGCAACGCGCTGTTGTTCCTGTTCATCCTCGACGGCAGCATCAGTGTCTGGCGGCGGGGAGAGGGTGCGCGGGCGATTGCGCTGGCGCTCGGCCTGCTGGCTTCGGTCACGCTCAGCGCGACCCATGCGGTCCTCACGTTCTGGGGCTTTACTCAGGTGCCCGTGATGTTCACGCCGCTGCTGCTCTTCGTCGCCGCCGCCATGGGCTTCGAGCTCAGCTTCGGCCTGCTTCGAGCCGCGCGGGCGGAGCGCGACGTCGAGGTCAAGGAGGCTGCCTTGAGCCTGAGCGAGCAGCGCCTGAGCCTTGCGGCCGAGGCGGCCGATGCGGGGTTTTGGAGCCTCGACGGGCAATCGGGAGCGGTTTGGGCGACGGCCAAGACACGCGAGCTCTTCGGGCTGCCTGCAGCCGGGGACCTGCGGCTGGGGGCGTTCCTGGACCGGGTGCACGGGGAGGATCGGACGCGGCTGGAACAGCTGATCGCGACGACGCTGCGCCCCAACGAACGGTACCGAGCCGAGTTCCGGGTCGCCGACCCCGACGGTCGGGTGCGCTGGCTCGCCGGCCTGGGTCGCGGTGTCGGCGAGCCCGAGGGTCCGAAGACCTTGATGGGCGTGTGCGTCGATATCACGGAACGCAGGGCGATGCTAGACAAGATCCACCGACAGCGAGCACGGCTCGAACAGGTGTCCAAGCTTGAGACCCTGGCCGAGCTGTCGGCCTCCCTGGCCCACGAGTTGAACCAGCCGCTGGCCATGATCCTCACCAATGCCGAAGCGGCCCAGGCCCTGCTGGCCCAGGAGCGGCCCGATCTTACCGAGGTGCGGGAGATCCTGGCCGATATCGTCAGCGCCGACCGGCGTGCAGCCGACGTGATTCAGCACCTGCGTGCGCTGGTCCATCGCGGTGTGCCACAGCGGGAAACGCTGTTGCTCGAGGATGCGATTCACCGGGTCCTCGGTTTGCTGGCCAACGAGATCGACGACCGCGGGGTGAGCCTGGCGCTCAGGTTGGCGTCGGACCTGCCTTCGGTGCAGGCGGACCGAATCCTGATCGAGCAGGTCCTGCTCAATCTCCTCGACAACGCCTGCGACGCGGTGGCCGACAATCCAACGGGCGAGCGTCGGGTCTCGATCGTCACCCGCAGGCAGGCGGACCGGGTCCTGCTCGAGGTGACGGACAACGGCGGCGGATTGTCTGATCCGCAACGCGTCTTCGATCCCTTCTATTCCACCAAGCCTGGGGGGCTCGGCATGGGCATGGCCATCGTACGCTCCATCGTCAGCAGCCATCGCGGGCAGGTCTCGTTGGAGTCGGCGACCGGCCAAGGGACCAGCGTCCAGGTGTCTTTGCCGCGAGACGGGGGGACATCATGACGGCCGAGCCTGTCGTCTACCTGCTCGACGACGAGCCGGATATGCTGAAGGCCTTGGCACGGCTGCTCCACGCACAGGGATTCCAGGCTCAGTGCTTCAGCAGCGCGCGGGAGTTTCTTGCGCACGAGCGACCGGACGGTCCCGCCTGCCTGGTGCTGGACGTGGCGATGCCCGAGATCGATGGTCTGCAGGTCCAGGAGCGGCTGCGCGAACGTGGGGCGGAGCTTCCCATCGTCTTCCTCACTGGTCATGGCGACATTCCCATGAGCGTGTGCGCGTTAAAGGCCGGCGCTGAGGACTTCTTGACCAAGCCAGTGAATGCGGCGGACCTGCTGCGGGCGGTCAAGGGTGCGCTGCAACGCGCCTCGGATCAGCAGGTCGAGCGCAAGGAGATGGCGGCCCTGCGCGAGCGGCTCGCGTCGCTGACGCCGCGAGAGCGGGACGTGCTCGGCCATGTCATCGCCGGCAAGCTGAACAAGCAGATCGCGGCGGATCTCGGCACCGGCGAGCAGAACATCAAGGTCCACCGCGGGCGCTTGATGCGCAAGATGGGGGTGAGGTCGCTCGCCGAGCTGGTTCGGCTGGCCGAGCGTCTGGGCATACCGCCCTCTGGTTGAGGCCTGAGCCATGGGTCGTCTCACCCGGGACCCTTTGGCTCGGCGGCGACGGGCAGGCGAGCAACCAGATCGATCAGCGCGGCCTGCCCAGCATGGCCGCTGCCTTCCTGCAGCTCGCGCTCGTATTCCTCGAGCTGCAGGATCTCCATCTCGGCGAAGGCCTCGCGCAGCAGTTCTGGCGTGTACAGCAGCTCGGCACAGGGCGGGCCGCCGGTGCCGTAGGCGAGCTGGGCCGGCGTGAAGCCGTGTAACAGCAGCAAGCCCCCAGGTGCGAGGGTCTGCTGCATGCCGGCAAAGATGGCGGCCCGAAGTGCGGGGTCGGCGAACTGGATGAAGATGGCCACGACCAGGTCATAGGCATCCGGCTCCCACTGCCAGTGCGCGAGGTCGGTGTAGCGAAAATCGACCTCGACTCGACGCTCCGCAGCTAGCCGTTGCGCCTTGGCCAAGGCCACTCGGGAGCTGTCTAGCGCCCTGACCTCGAGCCCCTGTTCAGCGAGGTAGACGGCATTACGCCCCTCGCCCTCGGCAACCACGAGCGCGCGCTGCCCCGGCCGCAGCCGATCGCGCTGCGCTACCAGGAATTGGCTCGGCTCGGTGCCGTAGAGGTAGTCGTCCCGGTCGAAGCGTTGGTCCCACATACTGCGTTGTCCTCATGTTCAGTGTCGATGGACGGTTGCTGGTTGGGTCTCGGCAGACAGCCGAGGCCGCTGCGCTGCCAAAGCTGCTCTGCGAGCAGCAGCCAGAGTGCGATGACGGCGACGGTCATCAGCGTCATCAGCGGCAGCGAGCTGACCCGGATCTCGCGCGGGATCAGGTCGTCGAGGGTGAGAGCCAGCACGGCGAGCACTAGGCCGGCGGCAAAACGGCTGCTCGGCGCAAGACCAGGCGCGAGAACCCGATCGCGCAGCACCACCAAGGCAGCCGGCAGCAAGAGCACCAGGTGATGGGTCCAGCTGGCTGGTGAGATCAAGAACACTGCGATGCTGATCAGCGAGAGTTCAATGTCATGGTCGATTGCGCCACGCGGCTGAGCCCAGTGCGAGTTGTGCCTCGATGCGCCTGTTTGGATTGACCTGGGGGCCGCTCCGGCCGCGACCCTTGGCGGAGCCGGTTGCGGAGCCGGTTGCGGAGCCGAGTGTCGAGGCTCAAGCCTAGATGCCAGGCGGCGCCGCATCGAGCGCCAGAGCACTGCGCCCGTGGCGCCAATGACGATCAGGATTGCGCTGCCGGTGAGGCGGGCGGCCAGGGCCGGATCATCAGCGATGATGCTGCTGAACTTGTTCGGCACCAGAAAACGGGCGATGGCGCCGGCCAGGCTGCGGTTCCAGGGGGCGGCGATCGAGCTATGGCCGGGTGGTAGCTGGGTCAGGCTGGTGGTGGCAACGATGTCTTGCCACCAGGAGACCCAGCTGCCACTCGGGGCGATCCAAAGGCTGAGGCCAATGAGCAAGCTGCCGGCGAGCAGCCCGCCGATGACCAGTCTCAGGCGCGGCAGTGGCCCAGCGCCGAGGCCGAGCAGCACATAGTGTGGCTTGGCGAGACAGCCGAGCGCCAGCCAGGCGCCTGCGCCCGCACCCTCGCGGTCGCTCCGTAGTGCGCGCCAATAGCCCCAGATCAGCAGCAGGAGCAAGAGGTTGACCTGGCCGAATTGCAGGTTCAGATAGAGCCCGCCGAAGCCGGCGATATAGAGCGGTCCCCAGAAGCGCAGCTTGCCGCTTTGATCGTCGCGCGCCAGGTCACCGACGATGACGACCATGACCACGATCGTCAGCATTAGGTTCAACGCGAGCATCACCTTGCCCAATTGCTCGAGGCTGAGGCCGCTGATTGGGTAGAGCAGGGGCAGGGCCGTGGGCGGATAGGTGAAGGGTAATACATCGCCAGGGCGGCGCGGATAGGGGTCTTCGCCGTCGACGAAGACACGCTCAGCGGCGGTGGCATAGACGGCGATGTCGGTATCGCGCAGCTCGACCTGCGTCGCCATCAGCCCAAGCACGAGGATGGCCAGACTGAGCCCAAGCCAGAACCCGTGCCAAGATCCAGGCGCAGAACCAGGCATGAACCCAGGCCCAGACTCACGCATGGACCCAGAGGCGGACCCGCGCCCGGAGCCAGGTGCGAACCGGAGCCAGAGCTCGGGCTTGGGCCTGAGCGCACGCGGACGGTTGTGCATGCGTCGCTTCATTCAATCAGCTCGAGCGTGCTGAAATCGGGCTCGACGACCTTGTTGTCGCGCCGGAATCGATAGGCCTCTTGAACCAAGGCGAGATTCGCGCGATCCGCTCCCCAGGCCTCGTGCTCGCTACCGATGGTTTGGCCGTCTTCGGCCCAGAGTCGCCAGAGGATCGCTGCATTCTCCCAATAGGCGCCAGCGACATAATGTCCATCCGGACTGAATGCGGCATTGGCGACGCCACCCGCGCCGCCCTCGAGTGGTAGAAAGGTGCTGAGTGTCTGGGGTTGCTGACGGCGCCCCGTCGGACGTTTCCAAATCCGGATACTGCCATCGCGGGAACCGGTGAGTATCCATTGACCATCGGGGCTGAATTCGGCGCGATAGATGCGGTCTTGATGGCCGCTGAGGATGCCGATCGCGTCCCCTTGCGGGCTCCAGACACGGGCGGTCTTGTCCATCGATGCGGTGACGAGCTGCTGGCCATCCGGAGCAAAGGCGATGCTATAGATGCGGCCGCTATGCCCCTCGAGCGACTGGACTCGACCGCAGCTGGGGGCGAGCTTGGTGCCGGCCTGGGCCTCGGGGTTTGGCTCGGTGTTTGGCTCGGTGTCTGGCTTGGCGGTCGTGAGCGCCGCAAGGTCGAGCTTGATGAGGGCAGCGCGGTCGGACTCGCCAGCGATGGCGATGCTGCTGCCATCAGGGCTCAGCGCGATGTCGCCGATCTCGCCGACGCCGGCATCAGCCTGGCAAAGAGGCCGCCACTGATCGGAATTCGAACGCTGTGCAAGACGCACGATGCCGTCTTCGTCACCGGTGGCGATCAGCGTGCCGGTTGGGATCTGCAACAGGGCGGCGGCCTCGATCGGTGCTGTGCCATGCGGCGAGCCGTTGCCGGTTTGCAATGGCTCGCAGGTCTCGCTGGAGAAGGCACGCAGCGGCGCGACGGGATCATCGGAGGTGGTCAGCACCCAGCTGGCATCGGGGCTGAACAAGGCGTTGTAGACGATGCCCTGCTCGGATGTGGTGACCTGCAGTTTGCAGTCGAGGCGCTTCTTGACCAGATCGGCAATGCGTGCGGTGCCGTCGTTATGAGCGGAGGCGAGCCGGTCTCCCGCCGCCGAGAACTGAACCTGGCGTGCCGGGCGCCTGGGCTCCTGATCGAGAAACACGGCCCAGGGCTCGGGTCCACTGCTGGAGTCATCGCGACCATAACGCCAGACGCGCACACCGCCATCAAAGCCGGCCGTGGCGAGCAGCAGTGTGTCGGTGCCGTGGGCGATGGCGGGCGGCGCCGTCGCCGTGGCGACGGACCAGACATGGTCTGGATGCTGCAGCCGGTAGGCGACCTGAGAGACGGGTGTCACGCGCCAGAGGCGAGCCGTCTCGTCGCGGGCGGAGAAGGTTGCGACGCGCTCGCCTTGGGCATGGAAGCCAGCGGCGATGATCGCTGCGTCATGGCCGAGGACAGCGATGGACTTGCCGGTCTGCAAACCGGTCAGCTTGGCCGTGCCATCGAGCGAGGCGCTGAGCACCAGGCTTTCGTTGAGCTGGTCTGACGCGGAGGCTGGCGGGGCGACGATGCGCAGGGTTCCAGCGCTCAAGCGATGGCTATTCAAGACCACGGCCTGATCAAAGACCTGCGTCGTATCGGGCGCTGCAGTGGCCGCGTCACTGAGCGTCCAGCGCACGATTTGTCCCTCGTCGTCTGCGGCGACCAAAAAGGCCCCAGACGGGTCGAAGGCGAGATCTCGCACCGCGCTTCGGTGCATGCTGAATGTGCGCCCGCCGATCCGTGCCGAGGACAGCTCGGTGATGGGCTCGCCATTGCTGCGGTAGAGTCGAATCCGCTCATCGGCAGCGGCAATGGCGATGCGCTCGCCGGTTGCATCGAACAGGGCGCGGTCGAACGGCCGGCCGATCGGGCCATCGGCTGGCAGCGAGAGCCTGATCGCGCCGGACTCGAGGTCGATCAGTCGGGAGCGGCCGATGCTGGCGGCGGTGAGGACGGACTGGCCATCGGGTGAGAAGCTGAGGCTGCGAATCGGGCCATCCTCGAGCGCCTTGTCGAGGATGATGCGGCCAGGTCGGATGAGATCGAGCACACAGAGGCCCTGCTGGCCTTCGCCATCATCTTGGCTGAGGGCGAGGCGTTGACGGCTGTCATCGAGCGCGAAGCTGAGCCCCGGCGGGGTGCCGCAGGCATAGTCCGGTTCGGTGCCAGCGCTGGCTGGGAGGCGCCAAACCCCCTCACTGCCGATGCCAAAGGCCTGCGTTTCGGGGCCGAAGACCAGCGTATGCAAGCCGAGTTCAGCATCGGCCAGCGCTTGCGTTGGGACAAAACGTCCTTGCTGAAGCTCGAGCAGGGTGACCGACCCGTCGGGCAGGAAGGCGGCGAGGTGCGAGCCTTGATCGCTAAACGCCGGGCTGCGCGGCTGGTCTGGGATCGGGTTCGGGGCAGCGGCCATGGCGATCATGCGGTTGCTGCTGAAGGCCACGCCGAGGGTCTGCACGGCACGTTCCGGCAGGTCGGCTCCGGCAGCCAGGGCCAGGTCAACGGCCTGGAGCGTATTGCCGCGAGTGATCGAGAGATTGGCTTCGTTGAGCTTGCTGCGGCTGAGGTTGGCTTGGGCGTCGGCGTAAGCGCGGTAGGCGAGACCGGCGGAGATCGCCGAGAGCAGCATCAGCGCGGCGAGTACGACACCCACCGCACGCACCAGTTGGCTGCGTCGGCGCAGGAAGGCGAGATGCGCCTGGGACTGAGCGATGAACTCGCGCTCGAGCGGCTCCAGCTCATCGGCGTAAGTCTCGCGTAGGGCCTCGGCCTCGGCCGAGCCGAGGTCGCGCAGCAGATACTCGCTGTTGCAATTGGTGCGTTTCCAGAGCTGCGCCTGGCGGTCGAGCTGAAAGCGTCGGGCGAGCAATTGCCGATTGGCGGGTACGGTCAGCCAGTCGCGCACGGGCTCCCAGAGCCTGAGCAAGACCGGATGGCTGAAGGAGACGATGGCTCGATACTGGCGCCAGTCCTGCCGCTCAGTGTCGGCGTTTGTCTGACCGTCGGCATGCATATGGCCGTCGGTGCCTGTGTCACCCTCGGCATGCTGTAGCGACTGTTGGCCCTGGTGTGCATCCGGCTCGGGGCTTGCCTGGCCGGGGCGCAGCCGCCGCAGCCGCTGGCGCCAGTCTGCTCGGGTCTGGCGCCAGATGGCGGCGAGCTCAGAGCGGAGCCGATAGTCGGGCGGTTCGCAGCGGCTATCTAGGGTTGGGTCGCGCAGCCCCTCGGCGATGACCAGTCGCGACTCGATCAGCTGTTGCAGCAGGCGCTCGCAGGCCGGGTCTTGGCGCAGCAGCTCGAGGCTGCCGAAGCGGTTGGTGGGGCGACCGCTGGCGCCGCCTTCGAGACTGATGAGCGCCCGGCAGAGCTTCGGCATGGCGCTGCGTGTCTCGGGGTCAAGCTCGGCCCAGACCGCTGCCGCGCGGGTGAGCACATGGCCGTTGATGCCGCCAGAGGCGAGGTAGTCGGCGCTGGAGAGTTGCAAGCCAGCGTCGTTGGTAGCGGCTTGTCGCTGTACGGCGCGTTGATAGCTGGAATCCAACACCGGCTGGATGAGCGGTGGCCAGAGGCGGAGACGGTTGGCGTCGGCCTCGATGTGCTCGACCAGCTCGCGCTCGCCGAGCTCATGGGCGTCGATCTCAATGCCGGCGATGCGTGCCGGGATCTCGATCACTTGACGGATGCGTGCGGCTGATGGCGGTCCGATCTCGGTCCAGCCTTGACGTTGGATTAGCGGGTGCAGGGCCGTCAGGTGCTCGAGGGCGGGTAGTGCGTCGCTGCGCAGGATGGCGACCACCCAGATGGCGGTGGCGCTGGCCAGTGCGTGCAACGCGGTGGCGAAGGTCTGCAGCGCCTCCTGCGTTGCGCGCTCGAGGGCGATGTCGAGCGGATCGAGCAGGAGCAACAGCCGCGTGCCACCGCTGGTGGTCAGCTCCGGCGAGCTGGCCTTGAGGGCGCTGCTGATCTGCTGTGCCGCCAACGCCGGGTCGCTGATGAGCAGGCGATGGAGCTCGGCGCTGCCGAGGCCGAAGTTGGCGAGCGGCTCGGCGAGTGCGGGCTGGGCGCAGAGCGCTTCGGCGATCGCGGCGGTGGGGCCTGCTTCAGCCGCGCTGGGGTCGACGAGGCAAGTGCGCACGGCGGCGATCTCGTCGAACTGGAACGGGCGCGTCAGCCTGGGCAGCACACCCGCGCGGAGCAGCGAGGTCTTGCCGCTGCCGCTCGGGCCGGCCACCAACAGTAGGCTGGTCTCCTCGGCCGCGAGCTGTTCGAGGCGCTGGAGCAGCTCTCGGACCTCTTGCTCACGGCCGGTGAAGATGCGCGCGTCGCTGCTCTCGAACGGCCGATCGGGCCGGAACGGGCTGCCTTGCCAACGCAGATCGCCGGTGGTGGCGCGGCGCTCGGCGCTGATACGTCGGTTGAGCAGTTTGCGCAGCTGGGTCGAGACCAGCTCGCGGAACGCCGTGGCATTGTCGAAGGTGCGGAAGGCGCGGCGGAAGCTGTTGTCGTCGAAAAAGAAATGCGCGCGAAAAAACGCTTCCAACCGGCGCCGGTCTTCGACCGCTTCGCGGGCGAGTGCGGCGTCGGTGATGTCGACCAGCTTCGGCGTGGTTTTTTTGTAGACCAGCACCTCGGGGATGCCGGTCTTGGCCGAGGCCTCGACCGCATTGACGAACTCCCACTCGGTGCCGGTCATGCCGCGATAGGGCTCTTGCGGCAGCGGCGAGCCGAGTCGGGTCCAGAGGATGACTAGGACGATGTCGCAATCCTCAGGCTGGGTCAGGCCGGCCTGGAAGGTGCGATCCGCTGTCAGCGCCTCCTCTTCCCAGAGGACGGTGCGTAGCTCGAAGTACGGCAGATACTCGCTCGCCAGCTGCTCAACGATGTCTTTGACCGCGGCGCGCTCGTGATCGACGTCGGCCGGTGATGAGACAAAGATTCTGACGGACTTGTCGGTCATGTGCTCGCTTCAGGAGTTCGGGGGCTGTTCGGGGTCTGTTCAGGGTTTGTTCAAAGGCTGCTTCGGGCCTGCTCAGTGGCGATGGCGGCGGGCATCGAGACGCGCCGCGTCGGTCAGGGTACAATGCCATGAGGGAACCGAATTGGCACCATTTCAGCCGGAGGGCGCCCTGATGCAAAGCGAGACGACTGACCCGCAGCGTATGGAGCAGCTTCTGCGTGACGCGGTACGACAGATCGCAGGTGACGGCGACCTCGATCGCTATATTGCCTGGTCGCGGGCACACATTCCGACCGAGCTTGGCGTTGAGTCCGAGCTGGTGGAGGGGGAAGCTGAGCGTTTAGCAGCCATGTTGGGTGTGGCGATCTGGAACGCGACCCCGCGTGCAGACAATGACTGGCGTCCTCTCACCCTAGCGCCGCCGGGCGACGATGAGCCCTGTTTCTGCGGCTCGGGCCTCAATTACCGCGATTGCTGCGAGCCGCTCGGGCCATTGCCCGAGCTTCCGCCCGAGCTGATCTGGGATCTGCTGATCGATGATCTGCCGGAAGAAGCGATGCAAGAGGCGTTACGGCGCCGGGCGGTGCCGGACACGCTCTTGGCCAAGGTCGCCGAGCGCTGGCTCGAGCATGAGCGGCCCGGGCGTGCGGCGGCCTTGCTCGAACCCTTATTCCGGGGCGACATCGGCTCCCTCGACAGTCGCTACGAGCCGGCCCTCGATGTCCTCTGCGATGCCCTCGATGCATTGGATCACTGGAAAAAGAAGCAGGCCTTCTTGCTGCGTGTGACCGATGAAGGCAGCCGCGAGCTGAAGGCCGCAGCCTGGCAACGCTTTACCATGATGTTCATGGACGAGGGCGAGCTCGACTATGCCGATGAGGCATTTGAGCAGGCGTTGCGTCATGGTCCGGACAATCCGTCCACTGCACTGCTTGAGATCACACTGCTCGCGGCTCGCCACGACGACGTTCGTGCGCGCTCGCGCGCTCAATTCTGGCGCCATCGGCTCAGGCGCAACGGCGATACCGACGCCGGCTTCCTCGGGTTTCTCGAACAGGCGATGGTGGACCCGCAAGAGGCATTGGTCTCCAGCCATTCAGCGGCGATGGACCCACTGCTGCTGGAGCTCCGGCACTGGATCAGTGCGTTATCGGCGCTGCCACCGTTGGCCTATCAGATCGAATCGCTGGATGATCCGCTCGAGGCCGGAGCCGGCCTACAGCTTTCGTTATTTCCTGATGAACAATTACCCAGCGATCACGCAGTTGCGTCCTCGGGAGCCTGTGGTGCGCTCTTGCCGAGCACCAGTCTGCGCGCGATCGAGCGTGAATGGCGGCGCATCTTTCCGGCTTCCAAACCCTATTCGACCCAGCTCTCAGCGCTCGACGACGGCGCGGTTTGGGAAGCCGACGTCTGGATGCGTCTACTCAGCGCGCAGCCTGAGGCGGCGAACAGTCTGGATGTGCTCGATGATCTGGCGACCGCACTCTATGAGCATCCCGAGAGCAGCCTGCCTTGGGTCTCGCATACGCTGTTGGGACCGCTCTACAAGCGCGCGCTCGCGATCATCGACGCGACTGTCGCTGAAACCGGTGTCGGTTGCCTGCCCTGGCGAGCGGAGCGCAACCGGCCGGCGCTGCGGCTGTTGTTCCGCGCCTATCTGCATGAGGCTGAGGCCGGTCGAGAGGAGGCCGCCGCGGCAGCGGTCGAGCGTCTACTGGCGTTGAACCCGCAGGACAACCATGGCGCTCGCGCTGAGCTGATGAACCATTACTTGCGTGCTCGATCGGATCAACAGGCGCTGGAGCTCGTGCGCCGATTTCCAAACGACCTGCTGGCCGATCTCGCCTATGGCGAGGTGCTCGCGCTCTATCGCCTGGGACACCAAGAGCATGCGGCGCGGGCGCTGAACAGTGCGGTGGATCGCTTGCCCCGCATCCCGCGTTTCTTGTTGCGTAAGCGCATCAAACGCCCGGTGCTGGATGACGCTGGCTTTACCCCGGGCGGCGAAGACCAGGCTTGGCTCTACCGCGAAGCGATGCGCGACGTCTGGGAGGCTGAGCCCGGCCTCCTGAGCTGGATGAAGAAGCGACTCACTGCTTGAGGAGGCACCGATGGCGCAGGCCTTTAAGGTCGTCTTTACTGGAACCCTCGACCCTACCGTCAATCCTGAGGACGTGGTGCGAGATTTTGCCGCCGTGTTCAAGGTTGGCGAGCAGCAGGCCCGCGAGCTCATTACCGCGGGTCAGGCGCGGGTGCTGAAAACCGATGTCGACGCCGACAACGCGCGGCGTTATCAAGCTGTTCTCGAGGAGATCGGGATAGCATCGCGGATCGAGGCGATGACGGCGCATGCCGCGGACGCGGGGGATGCAGCGCAGCCCGTTGCGTCACCAGCCGATTCGCTGGCTGAATCGCCGGCCGATGCGCCGGCCGCGGATTGGGCCGGTTCTGGCGCTGATGCCGCCGCTTCGCAAAGCGCGGTTTCTCTGGCGAAGCCGGCCGCTGAACGGATGCCGACCAGCGCTGCTTCCGACGCGCTTGGCCGCCAGCCGCCATTCGGCCCGATCAGGCATCGAGCCACCCATGGCTGGTACTGGATCACCCAGGCTTGGCAACAATTCAAGGCTCAGCCACGGCTTTGGCTAGCGGCTGTGGCCTTGGTCTATCTGGTGACCTTTGCGCTCAGCTTGGTGCCAGTGCTCGGTTCACTGGCGACCATGATCCTCGGGCCGGTCTTTGCCGGGGGGCTGATGTTGGGAGCCCAGTCACAGGAGCGCGGCGGTACGCTGCGGGTGATGGCTGGTTTCGATGGCTTCTCGACGCACGGAGGACAGCTGGCGTTGGTTGGGCTGCTCTATCTCGTTGGCCTGTTTGTGGTGTTCATTGTCGCTGGCCTGATCGCGATGGCAACTGGAGTCGTGACGGCCGGGTCAATGGATGCGCTGAGCTCGAGCGACCCTGATATCGTCGCTGCCGCGTTAGGACCGGGGCTTGGCCTGTTCTTGCTTGTGGTCATGCTGACGATGGTGCCTTTGCTCATGCTGTACTGGTTTGCGCCGGTATTGGTTGCGCTGGAGGGGATGACTGCGATTGAGGCCATGCGGATGAGCTTCCGCGGATGCTGGAAGAACATCGTCCCCTTCACTGTCTACGGCTTGGCCCTGTTCTTCATCTTGCTCGCCGCTAGCCTCATCTTGGGTGTGGTGAGCGCACTTCTGGCCGCGATTTCTGAGACGCTAATGGTGGTCTTGATGCTGCTGGTTATGCCGCTCATGCTGGTGTTTGCCGTGCTCGTTGTGCTCTCGATCTACAGCGCCTATCGAGATGTTTTTCACACCACGACGCAGTCGCAGGGAGCCCATGTCTTCTGAGCGAGCGCCAGCTTGATTCGCGTTCGGCATCCAATGATCGCTTGAACTCTTAAACAAACTCAGCTCATCAACAAACTCAGCTCACCCAAAGATGGAGATATCGGTTATGCGTTTTCGCTCTCTCACCTTAACAGCCAGTCTGCTCTGCGGAGGCACGCTCGCACTGGCCGGCGATGAGCCGGCCGACTCCGCACCTGCAGCCAGCGATCTGACCGAAGGGCGTTTAGTCTACGGTCAGTACATGGCGACAGCCGGCGACTGCCTTGCCTGTCACACGCGACCTGATGGCAAGCCTTTCGAGGGTGGTTTGCCGATCGATACCCCGTTTGGAACCATCTACACGCCGAACATCACGCCTTCAAAAGGCTACGGTATCGGCTCATTTAGCGATAAAGATTTCCTGCATGCGCTGCAGGACGGCATCTCGCCGAGCGGCCTGCCCTATTACCCGGCACTGCCTTATCCCTCGTATACCAAGGTCTCGGACGACGATCTGCTCGCGATCAAGGACTACCTGATGTCGCTTGAGCCCTCTAACTACGAGCCGCCCGAGACCGATCTGCGCTGGCCGTTCTCGATGCGTGATCTGTTGTTCGGCTGGCAGGAGCTGTACTTGGACAAGGGTCGTTTTGAGCCTGATCCGAGCCGCAGTGATGAATGGAACCGCGGGGCCTATCTGGTCGAGGGCCTGGGTCACTGCGGCTCCTGCCATACCCCACGCAACATGGCCGGCGCCACCGAGCCGTCGAAGGCGATGACCGGAGCCATCGTTGACGGCTGGTACGCGCCGAATCTGACCTCTGATCTCAGTGAGGGGGTTGGGCGCTGGAGCGTCGATGAGCTCGCCACCTTCTTGCAGACCGGGATGGCGCCCGCTGCTCTCGATGCAAGCGAGCCCGACCCGGGCGATGCCCCAGCGACCGAGGCTCTCGGTCCGATGGCAGAGGTGGTCCACGATAGCCTCTCAAAGCTAGCGCTCTCTGACCTGCGCGCAATGGCGGTTTACTTGAAGGATCTACCGCCCAAGACCGAGCCGACGCACCGGCCGAAGGTGCCAGAGGTGCTGACGCAAGAGGCCTACGAGAAAGGCCGCTCGATCTATGTCAAGAACTGCAGTGCTTGTCACCAGGATCATGGCCAGGGCCTGAAGCCCTACTTCCCTGCGCTCAGGGACAATCCGGTGGTCAATGAAGCGCTGCCGAATGACGTGATCAAGACCCTCTTGCTGGGCGCCCCGTCTGACCCCTCGGAGGCCTTTTCGCCGCATGTGGTGATGCCCTCGTTTGGCTCGGTGCTGACCGACGCGCAGATCGCAACCGTGGCGAGCTATATCCGCGCCAATTGGGGCAATGATGCGCCGCCAGTGACGGAGAAAGAGGTCAAGGCCTTGCGCAAGTAGTTGATGTGGTGAGGGTGCCGGGCCGCTGCACGAGCAGTGGCCCTGCGCTCGAACGCATCTGGTCGCTTAGGAACGCCTATTCATGCGATCGCGTTTCCGCCAGCTATTGCGTTTCATCCTGTTAGGGCTTGTCGCAGCGACGCTGCTCGGCGTTGGGCTGGTTTCCTGGTGGGTACATCGCCCGCATCCAATCTATAACGGCACCTTAGCGTTCTCAGCGCTTGAGAAACCGGTGACCGTGCGTTATGGCCCTCACGCGGTTCCGAGTATCCAGGCTGAGACGCTCCACGACATGCTGTTCGCACAGGGATTCGTTGTCGCTGCTGAGCGTTTTTGGCAGATGGACCTGCTGCGGCGGCTCGCTGGTGGGCGATTGGCAGCGCTGTTTGGCGAGGGTGCGCTGGGTGCAGATCGTTTCTACCGGACGATCGGGCTGCCGGATGCAGCCCAACGGTCTTTCGATGCCCTCGAGCCGCGCTGGCAACGACTGCTGCAGGCGTATGCCGATGGCGTTAACGCCTATCTGAGAAGGGCGCGGGCCGGCTATCGGTTGCCGCTCGAGTACCAGTTACTTGGGCTTCAGCCGAGCCCCTGGCAGCCGCAGGATAGTTTGCTGATCGGCGGCTATATGGCCTGGCTCAACTCCATGAATCTGCGCGAAGAGCTGGTCTTCCTGCGGTTGGCGCAACGATTAGGAACTGAGCGTGCCTTGGAGCTGTTTCCGACCGATCAGGGGCAGCCGGCACCGGCGGATGCCCACGAACTGCCGGATTATCGCTCCCTGCTCGACATCGGTCCGGGATCGCCATCGGGTGCTGAACTCGAAATGGGGCCAAGGGCTGTGCTGGTGCCACCGGCTTCGGCGCAGGCGCTCAGCAATGCGTGGGCCGTCACGGGTTCGAGGACTCACGACGGCGCGGCGTTATTGGCGAACGATCCGCATCTGCCGGCGGTGATGCCGGGCACTTGGTATGAGCTTGCGATGCAGGCACCTGGCTATCAGGTTGCGGGCGTTGCCCTGCCTGGCGTGCCTTGGATACTGATTGGGCACAATGCCGACCTCGCATGGGGGATCACCGCGGCGGCGGCTGACACCCAAGATTTGTTTTTGGAGCGTGTCAGCGAGGATGGGACGCGCGTGTTGCGACCTGATGGCAGCTGGGAGCCGATTGCGGTTCGGGTCGAGCGGATTGCGGTGGCCGGCCAGTCTGAGCCTGCAGGGACTGAGGTTGAGTCAGGGGCTGACGCAAAAGCTGACGCAAGGCCTAGTCAAGCGCTTGGGCCAAGAACCGAGCAAGGCGTTGAAGGCCAGCGACAGATTGAGCTGCCGATCCGCTCGACTCGGCATGGCGTGCTGATCGACGAGCTAGTCGCCAGCGCGGGGTCCAACCCCGCCGGGCTCGCTGCAGTTCGGGGCTCGCAGCGCAGCGAGTTTCGCCTCGCGCTGCGCCTGGCGTTCGACCGGCCCGATCGGGCATTCGTCGGCTTCTATCGTCTCAATACGGCGACCACCATCGCTGAGGCGCGTGCCGCTGTCGAGGACTTGCACCAGGTCGCGCTGAGTCTGCTCTTTGCCCATCGCGATGGGGAGATCGCCAGTCAGGTCTCCGGCCTCTTGCCAGATCGCGGGCGCGGCAGCGGCACCTTTCCGGTGCCCGGCTGGGAGCCTGGTTATGGTTGGAACGGCTATCGACCGTTCGCACAGAACCCAGGCATCACGGCGCCGAGCGATGAGCGTCTGGTGAGCGCGAACAATGCGATCCGTACAGATGATGAGGACGCGTTGGCGATCAGCCATTCCTGGCTCGCCCCATTCCGGGCGCAACGCATCGAGGCGCTTCTGGATGATGCGCTGGATGATGCGCTGGATGATGGGCAGGAAACGCTGGACCTTGCGGCCATGCAGCAGATGCAGTCGGATCGCGTCAGCCTTGAGGCGGCGGTCTATCTCAGCTCGCTACGGCGGCATCTGCCTGCGATCCGACGTGCCGATCCGGAAGCGGCCGCCTTAGCCGAGGCCAGACTGCTTGACTGGTCTGGCAGCTTCGAAGACGAGAGCCAACCGGCCGCATTCTTCGTGCTGCTGCGCTCGGAGCTGTATCGCGCGCTCTATGCTGACGAGCTGGGTACGGATCTTGAGCTGCTCATGAGGCTGGATACAACGACCTACGGACCGCTGGCCGAGACGATGTATAGCGACCAGTCGAGCTTCTGGGATGACATCGAAACCCCGGGCGTGGTCGAAGGCCCCGCGGCGATCTGGGCACGCGCGCTGCGGGCGACCGCCGGGGCGATGCGAGACGCGATGCCTGGCGAGCAGGAGCCGACCTTGGCTCAACTGCGCCAGCTGACCTTTGCCCATGCCTTCGACGGCCAGCCATTGTTGGGCGGCCTGTTTAATCTGGGGCCAATCGGGCGGGGTGGCGATAGCGGGACCATCGATGTCGCGATTGCGCCGCCGACAAGCCCGCGCGCGATCGGCAATGTCGCCTCGGTGCGCGTCGTCTTTGCGCCTGCGGTCTGGTCGCAGACGCGCGGAACCTTGCCGCTCGGGCAATCCGGTCATCGATTCTCGCGCTACCGCGCCGATCAGCTCGACGACTGGCTCAACGGCCGCTCACACCCCTGGCCCTGGTCGGATGCCGAAGCCCGAGCATCAGTCGGCACCTTGGTGCTGCAGCCAGGCCCGGACTGAGCGGCTGAGCAGGCGCTATTGGTGCTGCTATAGCCGTTCCACCTCATTGGCGGAAATACGCGCTAAAAATATCAGGATTGATAGGATCAGCCTGTGCGGAAGTCAGGGCAAATGGCTAGATCCGCTGACTCGCACCAGCGATACAGCTCACGCGGCGCGCTATCGCAAAGCGTGCAGCCAGCGCAGGCGGCGGTCGGGAGCGGCTCGATGAGCCCTTTCGCAACCCACTTTTGCAGCATTGCGCGTGCGACCTGAGATGGAACGCCGAGCTTGAAGGCCACTTCCTGTAGCGAGATCACGCCTTGCTCGCGGACGAGATCGCGCGCCGCCGTCAGCATCAGGCTCGGCTCTGAGCGGTGTTCAATGCCACCTGTCGTCCGCGTCGAGCCCAAAGGTGCAGGCCGGTGAAGACGGCGATCAGCAGCAGCAGGAGGCCGCCGATCCAGAGCCCAGAGGTCACTGGATGCCGCTCAAAGGTCGCGGTTTGGTAGAACAGGCTCGCGGTGACGAAGGCGATGCCGGTGGTCCAGGCGGCGACGAAGGTCGCCCAGGGCGCGCCGGCTTCGCGCACGATGGCGCCGATCGTGGCCACGCAGGGGAAGTACAGCAGCACGAACAGCAGGTAGGCGAAGGCACCGGCTTGACCATCGAAGCGAGCCGCCATCGCGCCAAAGGTGCCGGTTGTGATGGATTGCTCCGCGGCGATGGCCTCAGGGTCTAGCTCGTCGCCGATCTGTAAGCCCAGAGGATCGGCAATGCCGCGGCCAACCTCGGCAAGATTGGCCGGTACCGTCGCCGCTGCGGCCATCAGGGCCGGGCCCAAGCGGAACGGCGGCGCTTCATCGTCCGGTGCGGCCTCGGCCGCGAGACGGCTGTAGAGGCTGTCGAGGGTGCCGACGATGACCTCCTTGGCCAACACGCCCGAGAAGATGCCGAGCACCGCGGGCCAGTTGTCTTGGCCGATGCCCATCGGCGCAAACAAGGGCGTGGCGAGTCGGCTTGCAGCGGCGAGGATCGAGTCATCGCTGGCGTTCTGATCCAGCCGGCCGTCGGTGCCGATCGAGCTGAGCATGTTCAGGATCAGCACCATGACGATGATCACGCGGCCGGCCTCGCGCAGGAATAGGCGCACGCGATCCCAGGTGCGCAGTAGAACCCCGCGCAGTTTGGGCATGTGATAGGGCGGCAGCTCCATCATGAAGCCGGTGCTGGTGCCGGCCAGGAGCGTGCGTTTCATGATCAGGCCGGTGAGCAGGGCAATCAGGATGCCTGTTAGGTAGAGCGCAAAGACGACGTTCTGACCCGAGTGCGGGAAGAAGGCCGCAGCGAACAGCACGTAGACCGGCAGCCGGGCGCCGCAGGACATAAACGGATTCATGAGGATTGCGAGCTTGCGCTCCCGCTCGTTCTCCAGCGTGCGGGTGGCCATCACCGCCGGTACATTGCAGCCGAAACCGACGATCAAGGGCACAAAGGCCTTTCCGGGGAGTCCGATCGAGCGCATGAATCGGTCCATCACGAACGCGGCGCGCGCCATGTAGCCGGAGTCTTCGAGCGCGGACAGGAAGATGTAAAGGCTGGCGATGATCGGGATGAAGGTGGCGACAACGGCCAGTCCGGCGCCGACGCCATCGGCGAGGATGAGCCTTATCCAGGCCGGCGCCCCGAGGCTGTTGAGGAGCGAGCCGAGGCCGTCGACGAACAGCGCGGTCGCGACGCCGTCGAAGACGTCGATGAATGCGCCGCCGATGTTGATCGTGAAGACGAACATCAGGTACATCATCACCAAGAACAGCGGGATGCCCCAAAGGCGGCTGAGGACGACGCGATCGATGGTGTCGGAGAGGTGTCCGCCAGCAGCGCCACGTTGGCGTTGCACGGTCTTTGCCAGCGCATGGGCATGGGCGAAGCGCGTGTCGGCGATCTGAATATCGGGGTCCTCGCCGGTCCGGGCGGCGATGGCGTGCTGCCAATGCTCGATACGCGCCTCGAGCTTGGGGTGGAGTTCGGGATCAAGCTCGGCCAGGACTTGACGGTCGCCCTCGATGAGCTTCAATGCCAGCCAGCGGTCGTTGCGCTCCGAGCCACTGCCCAATCCTGGCGCCAGATCGGCGATGGCTTGCTCGACGCTCTCGTCATGGCCAAGCGTATAGCCTCCGCTCTCGCCGCCGTCAGCGACCGCAAGCGCGCGCGCGCTCAGCTCGGTAATGCCCTCTTTGGAGACGGCAACCACTGGGACCACCGGACAACCGAGCTTCTCGGACAGGGTTGCGGTATCGATCTCGATGCCGCGCTTGCGGGCGATATCCATCATGTTCAGCGCGAGCACGACCGGCACATCGAGCTCGAGCAGCTGCACGGTCAGATACAGGTTGCGCTCGAGGTTGCAGGCGTCGAGCACGTTCACCACCAGATCGGCGTCGCGGCTGAGCAGGTAGTCGCGCGTGACCTGTTCATCGAGCGAATCTGCATCGAGCGAGTAGATCCCCGGCAGGTCGATCACCCGCACCGGGCGCCCGTCAAGCTCGCTCCGCCCTTCGCGGCGTTCGACCGTGACTCCTGGCCAGTTGCCGGTGGTTTGGCGAATCCCGGTCAGGGCATTGAACAGAGCGGATTTGCCGCAGTTCGGGTTGCCGGCAAGCGCTATGGTCAAGGGCGCCTTGGACGCAACGTTGCTGTGGGGGTCATTTGGGTTGCGATTCATCGCGGCACGACTCCGTGCGAAGCTGTGGTGGTTGCTGGCATGGGTCAGCGTGAGACAAGCGCTCCATCGTCCGGGGTGGCGACACGCTATGGACGTTAGCCGGATGCCCCCGACTCTGGGCTCTCGTCAGTTTGGATCGGTGTGATGAGTAGCTTCTCGACGATGCCTCCGCCGAGGGCGACCCGCGTGTTGCCGACCGAGACCACCAGGCCAGATCCACGCCGGTGCGCGATGCGGACCGGGGTGCCGAGACGGATGCCGAAACCACGTAATTTTCGGTGCAGTTCTTGGCCGCCCAGGATTTGTGTGATGACGGCGGATGAGCCAACCGGCAACTGGGTCAGGGTCAATGGGGTTGAGACGGGTTGGTCCATCGAATCGAGCTCTTCTCGCTATCTAGGCGCTACGGATCAGTCAGTGAAGAAACGCGTCGCGTTCTCAAGTTCGCGTTTTCAATATAGCGGCGATGCTGCTGCGGTAAAAGCAGGCATGACCAGATCGATTGACGCGGCGCAGCATATTCGGCAATCGACGCTGTAGCGGCAATTGACGCTGCGGCGCCAGGGACCGAGCCTGCATCGATCCGAGCCGCTGGGGCGACAGTTCCATCACAGTCGTGTCTTTTGTGCACTCCCGCTGGCTTCGTCAGTGGGATTTAGACCTGAGTATCGATACTTCAGTATCCACGATTCAGTGTCCAGGATAAGTGTCTACTAAAGGAGACATGGAAACTACCCATTGAGAACTCTTTCGTCTGCGCTATGCTGGATCTAGGGGTGACGTGGCTTCTCGTGTAGATCACGTAGGCTGTGGATGGTTGCTGCGGTGGGCGATCATGGGAGATGATCGTAAGCGAATATGTATTTTTCAGGGCACTTTGTGGATATCCAGAGGCCCTGTTGCGCAGAGGCATGAATGATGACACCGAAACAGACGCATACCTTATGGCATCTTCGCCGCCAAGGCTTGCAGTTCGAGGCTGAGAAGGCGGAGCAGGCCTGGTCAAGAGGCCGTGAATTCCTTCCCGAACAGCGTGCGCCGCTCAAGCGGGAAACGCGTGAGTTGATCGATCAATGCAACTGGGAGCTCGTTCCCGAAGTTGCCTGAGAGACGCTTGACTGCGCTTTGCGACCGGAAGGAAGCTCCGGATAGGAACGCTGGAAAGAAACATCATGAGGCGCGTCGAAGATTAGGCGCGTCGAACGGGTGGCTGTAGCGACGATGCAAGCAGGTTATTTACTGCTCGAGACGCAAGCCGACCGTCCTGGGATCGTCTCTGTTCGCACACGAGAGGGCGCTCCTCAATTCGATCGGCCAGGGTTGAGGTTTGCCGCCCGCTTCGATGACATCGACGCGGCCCTGATGCACCTGCATCAGGGTCTGCGTCGACACCTCTGTAGCCTCGAGCCCCGAACCTACAGGGTTGATCTTGAAATGGCCGTTGCAGCGGCCGACGCTGTCGAACTCGACCATCGTCGCGTGTTTATCCAGCCCGAGCTCGCCGAGTCTGCAAGTCTCGATAAACGGATCAAGGGCTTGCGCCTCAGGCATCGGCGATTTGATCTGTTGATGCAGGCTGTCGGGCTGCTAGCTCTTCTCTTCCTTGCCCTGTGGGGTTTAAGCCCGCTTTGATGCCTGCACTTGTCGGCGCTGCGCGTTGCCCTGGCTCATGGCAGATTGAAAGCGCCTCTCTGTGCGGGGCCTTCCTTGTCCACGGTGAGATCCTCGATAGGCTCGATTCGCGGAACCGCTGTACTCGTTCCACCCTACCTGCGTAGGTATTTTTGCATCGCTATTCAGCGCGACCAGAAGCCACGGATGCCGGCGACCCCCTGGGCGCCATGGCTGATTGCAGTCTCGAGATCGCCTTCGTCGACGCCACCGAGCGCATAGACGGGTAGGCAGGCTCGATCGACCAGCTTAGCAAAGGTCGGCCATCCGAGGGGCGTCGCGTCTGGGTGGCTTTGCGTGTGCTGTACAGGGGACAACAAGGCGTATTCCAGGTCCAGCGCGGCGGATTTGGCGAGCGCCTCGGCACTGTGGCACGAGGCTCCTAGCAGCGACCTGTTGATCCGCGGGCGCTCGGTCAACGCCGCAAGCCGGGCCTCAGTCAGATGCAGACCGTCACCGGGTAGTTCGCGGGCGAGATCCGGATCGCAGTTGAGCACCAGCTGCGCACCCGCCTGACGGCAAACGGGGGCGCAGGCCTGTGCGAGTGCCGCGTAGGCAAGGGCCTCCAAGTCCGGCGCACGCAGCTGCACGATGCGCGCGCCGGTGCGGGCGAGTACCTGCGAGAGCTGAGCCACGAAGGCGTCGGTCTGGCGCGGCTCGGGACCGGTGATCAGGTAGCGGCTCGGCAAGCGCAGCGCATTGATCACGGGCCGGTCAGCGGCAGGAAAACGCTCGGGCTGCATGTCTGCCGGCAGCTGCCAATCCAGTGCCTGGCCCTCGCGCCCATGTGGATGGCCCTGATAGCTGAGGACGCGATGAATGTCGAGCAGCACCAGCCGGTCGCCATAGTCATGGCGCAGGCGGATCAGCGGCCTCGAGGCCGTGACTTGGATGCCAAGCTCCTCATCGAGTTCGCGGGCCAAGCCTTGCTCGACCGATTCGTCAGGCTCGAGCTTGCCACCTGGGAACTCCCAAAGACCCCCCTGATGCACGCCGATGGGTCGCTTGGCGATCAGCACACGGCCTTGGGCATCACTGATGACGCCAGCGGCGACGTGGATCAGTTTGGGGTCTTGCGACTCGTTGGAATGAGCCACAGGCTGGCTAGGTTCGGTACTCGGCGTTGATGCGGACATACTCATAAGAGATGTCGCAGGTTAGGAGCCGAGCGCTGCCGGTGCCGCGGCCGAGATCGACGCGAATACTGAAGGCATCCTTGGCCATGACAGCCTGCCCATCTTGCTCCTGGTAGCCCGGATCGCGGCCACCGTGCGAGACGATCAGCACCTCGTCGAGCCAGATGCGCACCTTGTCGATGTCGAGGTCCTCAAGTCCGGCGCGGCCGACCGCGGCGAGGATGCGCCCCCAATTTGGATCAGAGGCAAACAGGGCGGTCTTGACCAACGGAGAATGGGCGATGGTATCGGCGACCTGTCGTGCCTCGGCTGCCGTGCGCGCCTCGCCGATCTCGATGCTAACCAGCTTGGTTGCCCCCTCGCCGTCGCGGACGATCGCACGGGCGAGTTCGTCACAGAGCGCATTGAGCGCCTGCTGAAAGGCCTCGAGTTCCGTCGCCTCGTGCCCCGTCGAGGCTGGGTCATCAAGCGGTGGATTGCCGGCAGTGCCGGTGGCGGCGAGCACACAGGCATCGTTGGTCGAGGTATCACCATCGATGCTGATGGCGTTGAAGGAGCCATCGACGGCCTGGGATAGACAACGCTGAAGGCAAGCTGGGGTCACTGCGGCATCGGTCGCGATGAAGGCGAGCATGGTCGCCATATCCGGCCGAATCATGCCGGCGCCCTTGGCGATGCCGGTTATGGACACTTGCCGGTCCCCGAGCATCAGCTGCCGAGTGGCGCGCTTGGGCCGGGTATCGGTGGTCATGATCGCGCGGGCGGCGGCATCCCAACCGTTTTCGTCGAGCGCTGCAATGGCTTGAGGCAGTGCCGCCGTGAGCCGCTCGACCGGCAGGTATTCGCCGATGACGCCGGTCGAGAACGGCAATACCTGCGCCGGACCGACTTGGGTCAGTGCTGCCAACGCACGACAACAGGTGCGAGCGTCCTCGAGCCCACGGGCACCGGTGCCGGCATTGGCGTTGCCGGCGTTGATCAACAGCCAGCGCGGTGCCTCGGCGGCGAGGTGCTCGCGCGCCACGGTCACCGGTGCAGCACAAAACGCATTGCGGGTGAAGGTGGCGGCGCATGTTGTGCCCTCCGCCAACGCGATCAGGACTAGATCGTCGCGATCGCGATAACGGATAGCGGCAGGTATCGAGGCGAGGCGAACGCCACCAACGTTTATCGCGCCTGGCCAATCCGGACGATGAGACGCCTGTTTCAGGGGACCGGGTGCATCAAGGGTCATCGTCTGGTCACTGCTCGCCGCTGTGGATTAGGAGACACGCCCGTGGCATTGCTTGAACTTCTTGCCGGAGCCGCAGGGACAGGGCTCATTACGGCCGACCTTGCGACCGTCACGGACGAAGGGCTGATGCGCATCGTCGTCTGAGGTGGACGCTGCGCCGCCAGCACCAGCCTGGCCGCCCGCTGCGTCTGGCGCCTGCTTGGCCGAGGACGGCAGGCCCTCGAAGGCCTCGTGCTTGAACTGGAACTCCGACGGGCTCGGCCCCTGCGGCATGATCTCGTCGGGTACCTGCAGTTGCATCCGGGCGAGCGTCTTCACCACGTCCTGCTTGATGCTCGAGAGCATCGCCGAGAACATCTCGAAGGCCTCGCGCTTGTACTCCTGCTTCGGGTTCTTCTGCGCATAGCCACGAAGGTGGATACCTTGGCGCAGATAGTCCATCTGGGCCAGATGGTCTTTCCATTGCGTATCGAGGGTCTGCAGCATCACCGCCTTCTCGATCTGGCGCATATTCTCTGCGCCGATCAGCTTCTCCTTCTCGGCCGCCTGTGCCGTAAGCTCGTCGGCGATGCGCTGGCGTAGCGTTTCCTCGTGGAGTTCGGCGTCTTCGTCCAGCCAGTGTTGAATTGGCCAATTGCCGCCGTAGGCATCCTGCAGCGATGCCGCCAACCCCGGTACATCCCATTGCTCCTCTAGGCTCTGCGGTGGGATGTGCATGCTGATCAGCTCATTGAGCACGTCGTGGCGCATTGCCGCAACGGTCTCGGAGACGTCGTCACCATCCATGAGCTCGCGTCGCTGCTGGTAGATCACTTTGCGCTGATCGTTGGCGACGTCGTCATAGTCGAGCAGCTGCTTGCGGATATCGAAGTTGCGCCCCTCGACCTTGCGCTGGGCGTTCTCGATCGCCTTGGTCACCCAAGGATGCTCGATCGCCTCGCCTTCCTGCATGCCGAGCCGCTGCATCATGTTGGCGACGCGCTCGGAGGCAAAGATGCGCATCAAGTTGTCTTGCAGCGACAGATAGAAGCGGCTCGAGCCCGGATCGCCCTGGCGCCCCGCGCGACCGCGCAGCTGGTTGTCGATGCGTCGGGACTCATGGCGCTCGGTACCGATCACATGCAGGCCACCGGCCTTGATGACCAGCGCGTGACGCTTGTTCCAGTCCGCCTTGATGCGTCCTCGCTCCGATTCGTCCGCCGCTGTCTCCAACTCGGCATCGAGGTTGCCGCCTAGCACGATGTCGGTACCGCGACCGGCCATATTGGTGGCAATGGTGACCGCCCCGGGCTCACCGGCACGGGCGATGATGCCGGCCTCGCGCTCATGCTGCTTGGCGTTCAGCACCTCATGGGTGATTTTCTCGGTCTTGAGCTTCTGCGAGACCAGCTCCGAGGTCTCGATCGAGGCCGTCCCCACCAGCACCGGCTGGCCGCGCTCGACGCAATCACGGATGTCTTCGATGATCGCGGCGTACTTCTCTTCTTGGGTCAGATAGACCAGGTCGCCGCGGTCGTCGCGGACCATCGGCTGGTTGGTCGGGATGACCGTGACCTCGAGCCCATAGATACTCTGGAACTCAAACGCCTCGGTGTCGGCGGTGCCGGTCATGCCGGCCAGCTTCGGGTAGAGCCGGAACAGGTTCTGGAAGGTGATTGAGGCCAGCGTCTGGTTCTCTTGCTGGATCGCGACCCCTTCCTTGGCCTCGACCGCCTGATGCAGACCTTCGGACCAGCGCCGCCCCGGCATGGTGCGGCCGGTGAACTCGTCGACGATGATGATCTGGCCATCGCGGACGATGTAGTCGACATTCTTCTGGAACAGCGCATGGGCGCGAAGTGCGGCGTAGACATGGTGCATCAGCACGATGTTGCCGGCGTCGTAGAGGCTCTCTTCTGCGCCGAGCAGGCCCATCTCGGTGAGCTGTTGCTCGACCTTCTCGTGACCCTCTTCGCTTAGATAGACCTGCCGCGCCTTCTCGTCGACCGAATAGTCGCCGGGGCCGAAGTCCGGTTGGCCTTCCTCGTTCTTGATCGCCTCTTGGCGGATCAGGCTGGGGATAATCGTATCGATCTTGGTGTAGAGCTCAGTATTGCCCTCGGAAGGGCCTGAGATGATCAGCGGAGTGCGTGCCTCATCGATCAGGATCGAGTCGACCTCATCGACGATCGCGTAGTAAGGATCGCGCTGCACCCGCTGCTCGGGCGTGAACGCCATGTTGTCGCGCAGGTAGTCGAAGCCGAACTCGTTGTTGGTGCCGTAGGTGATGTCGGCGTGGTAGGTCTCGCGCCGGGTCGCGCGGCGCAGGTGCCGATAGCCGTCTTGCTCAGAGGGCTCATAGTCGGGATCGAACAGGAACGACGCGTTATCTGGCCCCATCCCGCCGGAGCTGTTGATGACACCAACGCTCAGGCCCAGCGCGTGATAGATCTGGCCCATCCAGGCCGCATCGCGCCGCGCCAGGTAGTCGTTGACGGTGACGATATGCACGCCTTTGGCCGGCAGCGCGTTGAGGTAGGCGGCCAGGGTGGCGACCAGGGTCTTACCCTCACCGGTGCGCATCTCGGCGATCTTGCCGTTGTGCAACACCATGCCGCCGACCAACTGCACATCGAAGTGGCGCATGCTGAGCACGCGCTTGCCGGCCTCGCGGACGACGGCAAAGGCCTCGGGTAGTAGGTCATCGAGGGTTGCGCCCTCGGCTAGCCGCTCGCGAAAGAGGGTGGTCTGCGCGCGAAGTTCGTCATCGGAAAGCGCGGAGACGCTGTCTTCGGTTGCGTTGATCTGCTCAGTAGACTTCAACAACCGCTTGACCAAACGCTCATTACGGCTGCCGAAGACCTTTCGGAAAAGGCGTAGGGCCATGATTGGGGCTCTGTAGTAGTGGGCAGAAATTTGCCCGGAATGATACCGGAGTCGAACCGGGAGCGCAGATCTGGTCGGCGCGCTTGGCGCGCTGGTGCGGAATCAAAGACGCCGGGAGCCTCTGACGAAGGCCCCCGGCGTGATCGATACCGGCTCAACCGATGGATAGCTGTTTGGCGCTCCGGCCGCTAATCTAAATCGATGATTACTCAGTTCATGCGCGCGTAAGGGTCGTTGCTGGTGGGGGAGGCGGTGCTGCGATCTGCCTTAGAGGCGCGCCAGTCGCGAACGCTCGCTGAGGTCGAGAAAGCGCATGGGATCCAGTGCCTCGCCATCGCGGCGAACCTCAAAGTGGACATGGGGGCCTGTTGAGCGTCCGGTCGATCCGAGCTTGGCAATCACTTGGCCCTTGGTGACGAGGTCGCCTTTGTTGACGATGTTACTTGAATTGTGGGCGTAGCGAGTCTCGAGCCCGTCCGGATGCCTGATCTCGACGATCTTGCCGTAGCCGGTCTTACGTCCTGAGAAGATCACCAAGCCATCGGCCATGGCAACGATATCAGACCCATGCTTGCCCGAGATATCGATGCCCTTGTGCATGCTGCGCCGTCCGCTGATCGGATGGCGGCGCATGCCAAAGGTTGAGGTTACAACGCCGCCAGTGGTCAGTGGCCAGCCATCTGGTATCGTGTGGCTCTTGAGGTCTCGCTCCATGATCAGGGTTTCGAGCAAGACCAGCTTGCGTTTGCGGTCGCCGAGTTCGGCGAGCACCTTGGCGAGATCCTGTGCAACCTCGTCAACCTTGTTCTCGCGCAAGTTCACCTTCTCTGGGCCGCCACCGGACGGTGCTGGCTGGAGGAAGTTGAATTCATCGACATCAAGACCGGACATCTCGACAAGACGCTGGCCTAGGGCGTTGATTCGGAGGACTTCGGCCTGCAACTGACCAACGCGGATCGCGATGCTGTCTAGCTCCGCATCAGCGTCCTGAGTGGGGGCGCCACTGACGCGGTGTCGGTTGTTGAGGTGAGAGAGGACGGTCGCGAGGTCGGTGTGCGTCTGCGCTGAGAAGCGGTGATGACCGAGCCAGAAACCGCTTGCACCGGCCAGAAGGGCCACCAGCATTAGGGTGAGAAGGCCTGTGGAGCTATAGCCGAATTGAGAGTCACTGTCGTTGAGCCGTCGCATCGTTTCTCCGAGCAGTCTAAGTCATTTGCCGCCGCCACTGGTCATCGAGACCAAATGACGTCTGCAATCAGGCCCAGTCTGAACCTCGCGCTATCGCAGACTCTCCGAGTCGGGCAAGTTCTGTCGATGCGTTTGAGCCAAGACTGGACAGCGTGATCGAAAACGCTGAGGCTCGAACCATGGCCAAGTCCACAGCGCATATTCGCCGTCATTTACGCGCGAGCGAACCCATCGCGGCGCTGCTCGATGAGATCGAGCGGCGCGAACGGTTACTGAGCGAGCTGCGGCTGCGTTTGCCAGCCGATCTGGCCAAGCACTGCAGCCAGGCTACCCTCTCAGCGGGTGAACTCACGTTGTTTGTTGATTCCCCCGTTTGGGCCGACCGATTTCGGTTTCTCTGCCCTGAACTGATCGGTTCTGTTTTGATCAACGGCCCTGCCGCGGTCGATGCCGAGGTGAAGGCCTGTAAGGTGCGCGTCCTTCCGCCATCGTTTCACTCCATGGCGCCGTTACCGCGCCCGGTACAGGGGCGTGTCGGCGTTAACCAGGAGAGCAGCAGCACTGATGAGGCTGGCCGCTCGCCGTTGTCCGAGGCGCTCGCACGCCTTGCTCGAACCCTGGGTCAATCGTTACGCTGACCTCCTTGGTGCGTTGCCACCCCAAACGATGAATGCTTGTTTCGCGGTAGCTCGAGTGTCTTGGTGCCTAGTCTAGAGGCTCGCCGCCACCGGTACGCCGTAGCGAATGGGAACCTCGACGTTGTCGTCAAAGGTCACTTCTTCCCAAGCCGATTGATCGGCGAGCAGGGTCCGTAAGAGTCGGTTGTTCAATGCATGGCCAGACTTGTGGCCGCGGAACGCGCCGATGAGCGGATGGCCGAGCAGGTACAGATCGCCGATCGCGTCGAGGATCTTGTGCTTGACGAACTCGTCTTCGTAGCGCAGGCCGCCTTCGTTCAAGACGCGGAAATCGTCGACTACGACCGCGTTGTCGAGGCTGCCACCGAGCGCCAAGTCTTGCTGCTGTAGTGCTTCGATATCACGTAAGAAGCCAAAGGTGCGAGCACGACTGACCTCTTTGACGAACGAGGTCGTCGAGAAGTCAATGGTTGCGGTCTGTAATCGCGAGGCGAAGACGGGGTGGTCGAAGTCGATTGAAAACTCGACCTTGAAGCCATCAAACGGGTCGAAGCGGGCGTATTTGTCCCCGTCCTCGACGATAATCGGCTTCTTGATGGCAATGAAGCGACGTGGGCGATTTTGCTCCTCGATCCCGGCAGATTGCAGCAGGAACACGAATGGCGCTGCGCTGCCATCCATGATCGGAACCTCGGCTGCGCTCAGGTCGACAAAAGCGTTATCGATACCAAGGCCGGCGAAGGCCGAAAGCAGATGCTCAACGGTCGAGACGCGGACGTCGCCGTTGGTGAGGGTTGTCGACAGCCTGGTGTCGCCAACATTCAGCGGGTTGGCCCGAATATCAACGATAGGGTCGAGGTCGATGCGGCGGAAGACGATGCCGGTGTCGGCGGCAGCTGGCCGAAGCGTCAGATAGACCTTATCGCCGGTATGCAAACCGACGCCGGTCGCCCGAATCACGTTCTTCAGTGTTCGTTGGCGGATCATTGGCGCTCCTCCGAGCGTTGCGGCCGTCGACACCTCGGTGTCGGACCGTATCTTAAGACGTTGTTCGCAGCGCCAACAGTGCCCATCCTTGGGCATTGGCGTCGTGCGCCATTCAATGCGTCGATAGGTTAGGGTTTTCCCCGATTTTTATCAAGCTTTGAATGCTATTGCAAGTAAAACGTCTGATATCTAACCAATAATCCATGTTAGGGGTTGTCCTAGATCAATCCGCTTGGCGGCGCAAGAAGGCCGGGATGTCGAGGTAGTCCAGATCGGCTGCGGTGGCCTCGCCACCGGTCGCCGGACGTTTGTTGCGAATATAGGCGGGCTGATCCATGTCGCGATAGTCAGGCGCTGAGCTGTCACGCTGATCGTTGTCAACCAGGCGAATCCTTGGCTCGCCACCGCGCACCGCGAGACGCTCGGCCTTGCGATCACCAAGCCCCGTCGCAACGACCGTCACCCGCAGCTCCTCGTCGAGGTCTGGATCGATGACGGTGCCAACGACCACGGTTGCATTGTCGTCGGCGAAGTCGCGCACCGTGTTGCCGACCTCGTCGAACTCGCCGATCGTCAGCGTCATGCCTGCCGTGATATTGACCAGGATGCCGTTGGCTCCGGCGAGATCGATATCCTCCAGCAGCGGGCTGTTGATCGCCTTTTCAGCGGCCTCGCGCGCCCGGTTCTCGCCGGTGGCCGAGCCAGTACCCATCATCGAGACGCCCATGCCGGACATCACGGTCTTGACGTCGGCGAAGTCGACGTTGATCAGGCCGGGGCGGGTGATCAGCTCGGCGATACCCTGGGTGGCGTTGAGCAACACGTCATTGGCGGCACTGAAGGCGTCGAGCAGGGTCATCTGTTTGCCGAGCACGGCGAGCAGCTTGTCGTTCGGGATCGTGATCAGCGAGTCGACATGCTTCTCCAGCTCGAGGATGCCATCGATGGCGACCTTGGCGCGCTTGCCGCCCTCGAACACGAACGGCTTGCTGACCACGGCGACGGTGAGGATGCCGAGTTCGCGTGCGACGGCGGCGACGATCGGCGCGGCACCCGTGCCGGTGCCACCGCCCATGCCAGCGGTAATGAACACCATGTCGGCGCCATCGAGCAGATCCTTGATGCGGTCTCGGTCTTCCTCCGCGGCGCGGCGGCCGACGTCCGGATCAGCGCCTGCACCAAGTCCCTTGGTGATGCCGGCGCCCAACTGCAGAACCGTCTTGACAGAGACGTTTTCGAGTGCCTGAGCGTCGGTATTGGCGCAGATGAACTCGACGCCTTCGATGTTGGCGGCTGCCATGTGATTGACCGCGTTGCCGCCACCGCCGCCGACGCCGATGACCTTGATCACGGCATTCTGAGTTTGGGTATCAACTAGCTCGAAGCTCATATCAGTTACCTCGCGGATTTTGCTGTTGTGGTCTGTGCTGCAATAGAACCTAATCCCCCTCGGGCCGCGGGGT
Organism: Lamprobacter modestohalophilus; assembly: GCF_016583905.1. Taxonomy (GTDB): domain Bacteria; phylum Pseudomonadota; class Gammaproteobacteria; order Chromatiales; family Chromatiaceae; genus Lamprobacter; species Lamprobacter modestohalophilus. The sequence goes on from NZ_NRRY01000001.1 coordinate 167,548, forward strand.
CTCTCTCGCCCGTCACCATGGTTAGAAGCTGCCACTCAACCAGTTGCGTAGGCGCCCCCAAACGCCCGCGCTCTGGTGCTCAGCGGTACCGGCGAACCGATGCTGCTTGGCGTAGATGAGTAGCCCGACCCCAGCCGCGTAGACTGGGTCGGCAATGGTGTCTTCCATCCCTGTGACCGACTGGGGTAGGCCGAGTCGAACGGGCATGTGGAAGACCTCTTCGGCCAATTCCACGATGCCTTCCATCTTTGCGCTGCCGCCGGTGAGCACGACGCCACCGGCGATCAGTTCTTCGAAGCCGCTGCGTCTAAGCTCGTTTTGGAGCAGGTTGAGCAACTCCTCATAGCGCGGCTCGATCACCTCAGCGAGGGTCTGCCGCGAAAGCTGGCGCGGTGGCCGCTCGCCAATGCTTGGCACCTCGATGTTCTCTTGCCCACCCCTTGACGACAGGGCGCAGCCATGTTGGATCTTGATGGCCTCGGCGTGCTGTGTCGGTGTGCGCAGGGCCACGGCGATATCGTTGGTCACCTGGTCTCCCGCGATCGGGATCACGGCAATGTGCCGGATCGCGCCATCGGTGAACACGGCCAGATCAGTCGTGCCGCCGCCGATATCGACGGTGCAGACGCCAAGCTCCTTCTCGTCCTCCTTGAGGACGGCCAAGGATGAGCTGAGCTGGCCGATGACCAGGTCGTCGACCTCGAGGCCGCAGCGTCGGATGCACTTGACGACGTTTTGCGCGGCACTGACGGCGCCGGTGACCATGTGCACCCGCGCCTCAAGGCGCACACCGCACATCCCGATTGGCTCGCGGATGCCGTCTTGATCATCGATGATGAATTCCTGCGGCAGGATGTGCAGGATCTTTTGGTCGGCTGGGATCGCGACGGCGCGCGCGGCGTCGATGACGCGGTCGACGTCGCCTTGGTTGACCTCGTGCTCCTTGATCGCGGTGACGCCGTCGCTATTGCGGCTGCGGATATGGCTGCCGCCGATCCCGGCATGCACCGAATGGATCTCGCAGCCCGCCATCAGCTCGGCCTCCTCGACGGCGCGCTGGATCGACTGCACCGTCGATTCGATGTCGACGACCACGCCTTTCTTGAGGCCGTGCGAGGGGTGCGTGCCCACTCCAATGACCTCGATGGTGTCGTCAGGCCTGATCTCACCCACCAAGGCGGCCACCTTCGAGGTGCCGATGTCGAGACCGACGACCAGGTTCTTTTCGCTGCGTCTTGCCATGCAGATCCGCTCCGATATTTAGAATTCAGTTAGCCGCGATGCGCTTGGGGCCGCCAGCGCTGTTGCCGACCGGCAGCCAGCGCACCGCGAGGCCATTGGCGTAGCGGAGATCGAGTCGGGTTGGGATGCCGATCGCCTCGATTTGGCTGTAGGCAGCGATCAAGCGCTCGAGCCGCTGTTCGACCTCATCGGTGCCGAGCAGCACGTCGGTGCCGCCGAGCAGCTCGATCGACCAGTCGCCCCGCGCATCGCGCTGGACCCCGTCGACGATCAGTCCGAGCGCGAGCAGTCGCGAGCCCCAATCGAGGAAGCGGTTGACCACCTCCGGTGCTTGTTCATCATTGGCAGCGCCGAGGCGCGCCAGCCCAGCCGGTAGCCGCCCATCGCTGGGGCGGAATACCACGCCATCCTCGGTGACCAGCCCACTTTCATTCCAGCGCGCAAGCGCGCTGTGCTCGCGCACCCTGACCTGAATACGGTCGGGCCAGATCCGGCGTGTCGTCGCCTGCTCGACCCAAGGCAAAGCCTGTACCCGAGCGCGGAGCGTCGCCAGATTCTGGGTCAGGATGCCGCCGGTGATCTCTTTGCTAATGGTCTGCTGCAGGGCCTCGCGCGAGAGTCCATGCATCTCGCCGTCGATACTGACGACGCGAACCGGCAGCAGTACCGGCTCCCATTGCAGGCCGATCCAGCCGGCGCCGATCAGCCCACAGAGCAGCAGGACTGCGGTCAACAGTCGGGCGATGATGCTCAGCCGCGTCCTGGGTCGAACGGACGGTTGTTGAAGCTCATGGGTTGGCTCAGTCATGGGAGGGGGTCTCCAGCATGCTGGTCTCGAGGATGCGTGCACAGAGGCTGTCGAAGTCGATGCCGGCGGTTTGGGCGGCCATCGGCACCAGGCTGTGATCCGTCATCCCAGGGATGGTGTTGACCTCCAGCAGCCTGGGGTTACCGGCCTCGTCGAGCATGAAGTCGACGCGGCCCCAACCGCTGCCGCCGACGGCGTGGAAGGCCTTAAGGCACAGCGCCTGATACTCGGTCTCGATGGACTCCGGCAGTCCGCAGGGGCAGAGGTACGAGGTGCTATTGGCCTGATACTTGGCGTCGAAGTCATAGAAGACGTTCGGTGTCTCGAGCCGGATGAGCGGTAGCGCCTGCTCGCCGAGGATGGCGCAGGTGTACTCTGCACCGGTCAACCAGCGCTCGGCGAGAACAACAGCATCGAGCTTGGCCGCTTCATGCCAGGCTGCGATCAACTCGTCGCGGTCATTGGCGCGCGCCATGCCCAGGCTGGAGCCCTCGTGGGCCGGTTTGATCATCAGCGGAAACCCGAGGTCAACCGCCTGCTGGAGATCGGCCTCGTCGAGGATCAGCGCGAACTCGGCGGTCGGTAGGCCAGCGCCGCCCCAGACCCGCTTGGTGCGGTACTTGTCCATGCCGATCGCCGAGCCGAGCACGCCGGAGCCGGTGTAGGGCAGTCCCAAGGTTTCGAGTGCTCCCTGGATTTGGCCATCTTCACCGCCGCGCCCGTGCAAGATCAGGAAGGCGCGATCAAAGCGCTGTGGGTTCAGCACCTGGAATAGGGCACTGCCGGGATGGTCGGCCGGGTCAAGCGGTGTGACATCGATGCCCAGGCGCTGCAGTGCAGCCAGCACGGCGGCGCCGCTCCTGAGCGAGATCGGGCGCTCTTCGGAGCTGCCGCCCAGGATCAGCGCAACCCGTCCGTAGCGTGCCGGATCAATGGGCTCGAGGGCCAAGGTCTTGGGGTTTGGAGCCAAGCTCGTCATGCAAATGCTCCGAGGCGGCGGACTTCCGGCTGCAAGCGAATCCCGCTGCTGCGCTCGACCTCGTCTTGCACGAGTGCGATCAGCGCGGCGATATCGCTCGCGGTGGCGTCACCGAGGTTGATGATGAAGTTGGCATGCTTGGGCGAGACCTCGGCACCGCCGATGCGACGGCCCTTGAGCCCCGCGGCCTCGATCAGGCGCGCGGCGTGATCGCCAGCCGGGTTGCGAAACACCGAGCCACAGCTCGGCACGCCGGTCGGCTGGGTGGCGGCGCGCCGATCCAGCAGCTCGCGGATGCGCGCCTGTGCCGCCTCGGTGTCGCCGGGCTCTAGCACCAGATCGGCACCCAGGAACCATTCGCCCTCTGGTCCCATTACCTGCCGATAGCCATAACGGAAATCGGCCGACCCGAGCTCGCGGATCTGGCCCTGTCGATCGATGGTGCGCACGCCGCGCACCAGCGGCCAGGTCTCGCCGCCCCAGGCGCCAGCATTCATCGCCAAGGCGCCGCCCATGGTGCCGGGAATGCCGGCGAGAAACTCGGCGCCGACCAGGCCTTGGCGGCTGGCAAAGCGGGCGACCTTGGCGCAGCTCGCGCCGGCCTCGACGCGAATCGCGTGGTCTGGGAGTTGGCTGATGCCGTTCAAGCAACCTTGCGTGTGGATGACCGTGCCAGCCAAGCCGGCATCGCTGATCAGCAGATTGCTGCCGAGGCCGAGCCAGAACAGCGGCTCATCGGCATCGAGCCTGGTTAGGAATGCGGCCAGATCCTGGGCGTCAGCCGGTCGATACAGGCGTTGCGCTGGCCCGCCGACGCGCCAACTGGTGTAGCGCGCGAGCGGCTCGTTCAGGCGCAGCTCGCCGCGCAGCGCGGGCCCGTTGAGCGTGGGCGCATTCACGACCGCACCTCGCTGAGCAGGCTCGGCAAGCGGGCCGGGAGCTGGCCGATGTCGCCAGCGCCAGAGATCAGGAGCAGGTCGCCCGGCTCGAGCAGGGCGTCGAGCAAGGCGGGTGCCTCGCTGAGGTTCTGCGCGAAGACCGGCTCAACCTGCCCGCGCGAGCGTATCGCCCGGCTCAGACTGCGGCCATCGGCGCCTGGAATGGGCTGCTCGCCGGCGGCATAGACCTCGCAGAGCACCAGCAGGTCGACCTCGGACAGCACCTGCGCGAAATCGTCGAATTGCTCTTGGGTGCGCGAATAACGGTGAGGCTGGAACAGCAGCACCAGCCGCCGGCCGGGCCAGCCGCCGCGTGCGGCCTCGATGGTCGCGGCGAGCTCGCGCGGATGATGCCCGTAATCGTCGATCAGCGTCACCGAGCCGCCATCCGGCAACGGGCAGTCGCTGACCACGAAGCGCCGGCCGATGCCAGCAAAGGTGCTCAGCGCGTGCTGGATCGCGGTCTCTTCGACGCCCAGCTCCAGTGCGATCGCGATCGCGGCCAGGGCGTTCAGGACATTGTGCCGACCGGGCAGATTGAGCTCGACCGGGAAGGGCTCTGCGGCGTCCGCGTGCCTGACCTCGAAGCGCATGCGCAGCCCCTGCTGGCTGATATTCAGTGCGCGCACGTCGGCCTGCGCCTCGGTGCCATAGGTGCGCATCGGGCGCGAGATGGTCGGGATCAGCGCGGCCACCTCGGGATCATCCACGCAAAGCACCGCCAGCCCATAGAACGGCAGGTGGTGGATGAATTCCTTGAAGGTGCTGCGCAGCCGGTCGAAGTCGTTGCCGTAGGTGCGCATGTGGTCGGCGTCGATGTTGGTGACCACCGCCAGCATCGGCTGCAGATAGAGGAAGGAGGCATCACTCTCGTCGGCCTCGGCGATCAGGTATTTGCTGCTGCCGAGCCGCGCATTGGCGCCGGCGCTGTTGAGCAGGCCGCCGATGACGAAGGTCGGGTCCAGATTGGCCTCGGCCAGCACACTGGCGATCAGGCTGGTGGTGGTGGTCTTGCCATGGGTGCCGGCGACGGCAACGCCATAATGGAAGCGCATCAGCTCGGCCAGCATCTCAGCGCGGCGCACCACCGGGATACGTTCCGCGCGGGCGGCGAGGATCTCGGGGTTGCTCTCGTCGATGGCGGTGGAGACCACCACTACATCGACGTCGGCGACCTGCTCGGCGCGATGGCCGATGAAGCACTGGACGCCCAAGCCGGTGAGTCGGCGCACGACCTCGTTCTCGCGCTGGTCCGAGCCCTGGACCTCGTAGCCGAGGTTGGTCATCAGCTCGGCGATGCCGCTCATGCCGGCACCGCCGATGCCGATGAAGTGCAGACGCCGCATCCGGCCCATGTTGGCCGCGCTGTGGGTGCGATGAGCGGCATTCATTGCGCCAGCTCCAGGCAGGCTTCGGCGATGCGCTCAGCGGCGTCCGGCTGGGCCTTGGCGCGTGCGGCCTCGGCCATGCGCAGGCGCTGGCTCGGATCGGCGAGCAGCGGCTCGAGCAGGGCGGCGAGCCGCTCGCGGCTCATCTCGCGCTGCAGCAGGAGTTGGGCGGCGCCGGCTTCACTGAGCCAGCGCCCATTGCCGACCTGATGGTCATCGACCGCATGCGGATAGGGCACCAGGATCGCTGGCAAGCCCGCTGCTGCCAGCTCGGAGACCGTGAGCGCGCCACTGCGGCAGACCACCAGATCAGCCCAGCCATAGGCCTCGGCCATGTCGGCGATGAAGGGCGTCACCTCGGCCCCGATACCGGCCGCGGCATAGGCTTGCTGGGCCAGCGCCAGGGTGCGCTCGCCGGCCTGGTGGCGGACCGCTGGACGCAGCGACGGCGGCAGCAGGGCGAGGGCTTGAGCCATGGTCTCGTTCAAGGCTTGGGCGCCGAGTGATCCACCCAGAACCAGCAGTCGCGCTGGGCCGGAGCGGCCAGCGAGGCGCGCGGCTGGCGCTGGCAGCGCGCTGATCGCTGCACGCACCGGGTTGCCGGTGGTGATGGCCTGGCGAGTGTTTGGGAAGCTGTTCGGAAACGCCTCGAATACGCGATCGGCGACCCGCGCCAACCATTGGTTGGTCATGCCCGGCACGCTGTTTTGCTCCTGGATCAGCAGGGGCCGACGTTGCATCCAAGCCATGATGCCGCCTGGCCCCGAGGCGAAGCCGCCCATGCCAAGTACAGCGGCCGGGTCACGTCGTTTAAGCACGCCAGCGGCCTCGCCGAGAGCTCCCGCGAGCTTCAGCGGCGCAGCGGCGAGGGTGCGCAGGCCTTTGCCGCGGATGCCCGCGACCGATAGCCATTCGATCTCGAAGCCGCGCTCGGGCACCAGGCGTGACTCGAGACCAGCACGGGTACCGAGCCAGAATACCTCTGCACCGCGCACGCGCAGCACCTCGGCCACTGCCAAAGCAGGGAAGACATGTCCGCCGGTGCCACCGGCCATGATCGCTATGCGCGGCGCCATCGAATCCCCCTCGGTGTGCCTAGGCTGCGAGCAACGCCGGCCTCTGGGAGCGGCCTGCTGTCCTTGCGGCGCAGTTCAAAATCGATGCGTAGCAGCACTGCGGCAACCATTACCGAGACGATGAGGGCGTTGCTGCCGTAGCTGATGAAGGGCAGTGGTAGGCCTTTGGTTGGCAGCATGCCGGTATTGACGCCAGCGCTGATGAAGGCCTGCATCCCAAGCAACAGGCCGAAGCCATGCGCGGCATAGGCTGAGAAGCCATCACCCATGGCTTGAGCACGCGCACCGATGTCGAAGGCGCGCCAAGCGATCAGCGCAAAGGTGAAGATGACGCCGATCACCCCGAACATGCCGAGTTCCTCGCCGATGACCGCAAGCAAGAAATCGGTGTGTGCCTCGGGCAGGTAAAACTGCTTTTGAATCCCGTTACCCAGACCAACGCCAAACCATTCGCCGCGGCCCATCGCGATCAGGGCATGGCTGAGTTGATAGCCGGTGTTGAAGGGGTCTTTGAAGGGATCGATGAACGAGGTCACACGCACCAGCCGATAAGGCTCGATCCAGATCAGCAGTGCGAGACCGGCCCCGATGGTGATGAACAAGAGTGCAAACGGCCATAAGGCCGCGCCGCCGAGCAGTAACAGCGCCATCACCGTGGCGAGGATCACCACGGTGGTGCCGAAATCAGGCTGCACCATGATCAGACTGGCGGCGATACCAATGAGGACCATCGGCCGAATGAAGCCGACCACCGAGGTGGTGACCTCATGCTGGCGTCGCACCAGATAGCCTGAAAGATAGATCACCGCGACGAATTTGATCAGCTCCGACGGCTGCAGATTCAAGGGGCCAAGTGGAATCCAGCGGGTCGCGCCATTCACGGTTCGGCCGATACCGGGCACCAAGACCAGCACCAACAGGCCGCAGCTGAGCAAGAGCAGCCAGATGCCCGAGCGCTCCCAGACCTGGACCGGGATCGCAAAACAGACCAGTCCACAGATCAGCGCGAGTCCTAGCGCGATGCCATGGCGGACGACGAAGAAGAACGGATCGGCATAGTCGCGGGTCCCAATCGGCAGCGACGCCGAGGCCACCATGACGAATCCGAGCCCGAGCAGCCCAAGGACGCAGACCAACAACAGCCCGTCAATAACCGGCTCGCTGCGGTCGCGCCGTCGCGTCCGACCGCGCATCGCCGATGCGCTAAGCCGCGCGGCTGGAGGGCTGTTAGGCAGTCGCGTTGCGGTCATGGCGCTAAGCCTGCGACCGCGGCAGCAAAGGCGCGACCGCGATGCTGGTAGTCATCGAACATATCGAAGCTGGCGCAGGCCGGAGAGAGCAAAACCGCGTCTCCGGGCTGTGCGAGATGCTCCGCGAGTCGGACCGCCTCTTCCATGCTAGCGGCCCGGTGCAAGGGCGCCGTGTCGTTCAGGGCCTGCTCAAGCAGTGCCGCGTCGCGGCCGATGAGGATGACCGCGTGTGCACAGCGGCTCACCACAGGCGCCAAGGTGGAGAAGTCCGCGCCCTTACCTTCGCCACCGGCGATGAGCACGGCCCGGGCGGGTGCTGCAGAAGTGCCTTGTCTTGGCTCGTCGACGATGCCGGCCAGCGCGGCGATAGTTGCACCCGGGTTGGTGCCCTTGGAGTCGTTGATCCAGCGCACGCCGCGTCTCTCGGCGACCAGTTCGCTTCGGTGCGCAAGCCCCGGAAATTCGCGCAGCACCTCGCAGCCGGCCTCCGGGCTGACGCCAGCCATCTCGGCCAGTGCGAGTGCCGCCAAGGCGTTGGCCAGGTTGTGCCGTCCGGGCATGCGAAGCTCGGTCGTCGCGATCAGTGGCGTACGACCACGCGCTAGCCAGACCTGCTGGTCGTTTGAGATCAACCCGTAGTCGACCTCGTTGGTTGGCTCGCTCAGCGAGAAGCCGACTTGGTCTGCGACCCCGGCCGCGAGTGCCGACGCAGCTGGATCATCGCGGTTGACCAGGGCGCGCTCGGCATGGGCGAAGATCCGAGCCTTCGCGGCGCCATAAGCGGCCATGTCCGGGTAGCGATCCAGATGGTCGGCTGACAGGTTGATCACGGTCGCGGCATGGGTTGGTAGGCACTCTGTCGTCTCGAGCTGGAAGCTCGACAGCTCAAGCACGTACCATTGCGCATCGGCGCGGAGCAGATCCAAGACCGGGATGCCGAGATTGCCGCCGACCGCGGCATCCAGCCCGGCGTGCCGGAGCATCTCTCCGACCAGGGTCGTCACCGTGCTCTTGCCATTGGAGCCGGTGATCGCGATCACCGGTGCCGTTGCTGCGCGCGCGAACAGCTCGACATCGCCGACGATGGGGATGCCTTTGTCAGAGGCAGCCCGCAGCGCGGCCGTGCTTACTGGAACCCCGGGGCTGACAATGATCTCGTCGACCGCCGCCAAGACTGAGGCGTCGAAGCCGCCGACCAACACGGCAACGTCAGGCAGCTCTTCCTGCAGCTGCGCGAGTCCGGGCGGGGTCGTGCGCGAGTCCAGCACGGCAACCTCGGCGCCCTGCGCATGCAGCCAACGCGCGCAGGAGAGGCCGGTCTTGCCCAAGCCGACCACCGCGACCTTCTTGGCGCGCACTTGGCTCATCGGATCTTCAGGCTCGCCAATCCGACTAGGACCAAGATGACCGTCACGATCCAGAAGCGGACGATGACGCGCGGCTCGGGCCAGCCCTTGAGCTCGTAGTGATGATGCAGCGGGGCCATGCGGAAGACACGCTTGCCGGTGAGCTTGTACGAGCCGACCTGAATCATCACCGAGAGCGTCTCGAGCACGAAGATGCCGCCCATGATGAAGAGCACGATCTCCTGCTTCGCAACCACCGCAATCGTGCCCAGTGCGGCGCCTAGCGCCAGGGCGCCGACATCGCCCATGAAGACCTGGGCCGGATAGGTGTTGAACCAGAGGAAGCCGAGGCCGGCGCCGGCGAGTGCGCCGCAGAAGATCACCACCTCGCCGACATTCGGTACATAGGGGATCTTCAGATAGCCGGCGATCTCGATATTCCCGGCGGCGTAGACCATGATGCCGAGGCCGCCGGCGACCATCACCGAAGGCAGCACGGCGAGGCCGTCGAGGCCGTCGGTGAGATTGACGGCGTTGCTGGAGCCGACGATGACCAGATAGGCAAAGATCACGAACAGTGGTCCAAGCTGGAAGCTGACGTCCTTCAAGTAGGGGATCAGCAGCGCGGTCTCGCCTGTTGTGGTGGCGCTGAAATACAGATAGAGGGCCGCACCCAAGCCAGCGATGGTCTGCCAGAAGTACTTCCAGCGCGCCGGGAGCCCTTTCGGGTCGCGCAAGACCAACTTGCGGTAATCGTCGAGCAGGCCAATCGCGCCGAAGGCGAGGGTGGTCAACAGCACCACCCAGACGAAGCGGTTGTGCAGGTCGGCCCAGAGCAGGGTACTGACGGCGATGGCCACCAGGATCAGGGTGCCACCCATGGTTGGCGTGCCGGCCTTGGAGAAATGGCTCTCGGGACCGTCGCTGCGCACGGTTTGGCCGACCTTGTAGGCGCTCAGCCAGCGGATCAGTGGCCGGCCGATCAGCAACGAGATCGCCAACGCGGTCAGCACACCCAGGATGGTGCGCAACGTCAGATAGCGGAAGACGTTGAAGCCGCTCTGATATTGGCTGAGCCAGTCGGTCAGGAGCAGGAGCATACTCAGCGCGCCTCCCTGTCCGCACAGAGTGCGTCAGCGACGCGATCCATGGCCGACAGCCTAGAGCCTTTCACCAGAAGTACATCAGCGGGGCCGGTCTCGGCGAGCAGCGCTGCGATCAGCGCGTCCTGATCGGCGAAGTGGCGAGCGCCTGCGCCGAAGCCTTCGACCGCGTGCTGACTGAGCGTCCCGACCGCGAAGAGGCTGCTGGCGCCCGCCGCTCGGGCAGCAACGCCCATCTCATGATGGACCTCTGTGCTATCCGGTCCGAGCTCGCCAAAATCGCCCATGACCAAGAGATGGCGCCCGTCCGGCTCGAGTGGTAGGGCGGTGAGCACGTCGACGGCAGCGGCCAGCGAGTCCGGGTTCGCGTTATAGCTGTCGTCGAGCAGCTTGGCGCCGGTGCTCGTGTGCCGCGGCTGCAGGCGGCGTTTGACCGGCACCATCTGCTCGAGGCCGGCGCGAATCCTGGCGGGCTCGATGCCTAATGCGGTGGTGCCGGCAATCGCGGCGAGCGCGTTGCGCACATTGTGCGAGCCGGCCAGCGGCAGCGCGATCTCAACCTCATGGCCCTTGATGTTCGCCGTGAAATGGCTGCGGAATCCATCCGCATCCCAGGTTTCGGTGATGGCGTTTTCATCCGCTTTGACCTGAGCGCTGGGGCCGGTGCCAAAGGTTAGTAGCGGGCGGCCAGCGGCGAGCTGCTGCCATAAGGGCGTCCAGGGGACATCGGCCATGACCACGAAGGTGCCCTCTGGCGGCAGGCCACGGGCGATCTCGCCCTTGGCATGGGCCACGCCCTCGACGCTGCCGAAGCCCTCCAGGTGGGCGCGGCCGGCATTGGTGATCAGCGCCACATCAGGGCGAGCGATGTCGGTCATATAGCCGATCTCGCCGTGATGATTGGCGCCCATCTCGAGGATGAGAAAGTCTTCATCGCGGGCCGCGAGCAGGGTCAGCGGCATGCCGATGTCGTTATTCAGGTTGCCGGCGGTGGCGCGAGTGGCGCCGGCCTGGGAGAGGATCGCAGCGGTCATCTCTTTGACCGTCGTCTTGCCGTTGCTACCGGTGATGGCGATCACTTGCGCGGGGATGCGCTCGCGCCAAGCGGCGGCGAGGCGCCCCAGTGCGAGCCGCGTGTCTTTGACGATCAGCTGTGGCAGGTCGATGTAGAGTGGCCGGTCGACCAAGACCGCAGCGGCGCCGCTGGCGGCCGCGCTGGCAACATAGTCATGGCCGTCGAAGCGCTCACCTTGAAGCGCGATGAACAGCAAGCCATGACAATCGCCACGGCTGTCAGTGGTGACGCCGCTGTAAGCGACGTCTGCACCGACGAGCCGTGCGCCAATCGCCCGCGCCGTCTCGCTGAGGGTCCACATGGGTGGGTTCGTCCGCTGCGGGTCTGCGTGTTGCGGGCTCATCGGCTCAGGCCTCGCCGTTCGTTGAGCGGGTCTGTGTGCAGGGCCATCATGGTTTTCCCTCGGTCGAGGAGGTCAAGATCAATGGATGCTTAGGATCATCCGGAGCCACGTTGTAGAGGCGCAGCGCAGCCGGCATCACGCGGGCGAAGGTCGGCGCGGCGACGGCGCCGCCGTAATACTCCTTGCCGCCCGGCTCATCGATCATGACCACCATGACAAAGCGCGGGCTCGTCACTGGCGCCAAACCGACGAAGACCGACTGGTATTTGCCGTCGACATAACCACGCTCGGTCGCCTTCTTCGCCGTTCCCGTCTTGCCGGCAACGCGATAGCCGGGGATGGCGGCTCGACGTGCGGTGCCCTCGGTCGAGATCACGGTCTCGAGCATGAGGCGCACGGCCTGTGCGGTCTCGGGCGCGAAGACGCGCTCTCCGGCTGGCACGCTATCGCGCCGGAGCAGGGTCGCGGGCCGGCTGATGCCGTCGGTGGCGATGATGGCGTAGGCCTGGGCGAGCTGCAGGGTGGTGACGTTGAGCCCATAGCCGAACGCGAGCGTCGCATGCTCGAAGTTGGACCAACCGTCGAAATGCGGCAGATAGCCGGAGCGCTCTCCCGGGAAGCCAACATTGCTGGTCTGGCCGAAGCCGAGACGCCGATAGAGCTGCCAGAGCACGGCCCGATCCATCTGTTGCGCAATCTTGACCACGCCGACGTTGCTCGACTTGGTGATGACGCTGGTGGTGTCGAGCTGGCCCAGGTTGCGATAGTCACGTACCCGGTTGCGGCCGACCTGCAACACGCCAGGAGAGGTGCTGATCGGGCTGTGCGGATGCACCAGCCCGCGCTCGAGTGCTGCGGCGACCACGAACGGCTTGACCGTGGAACCGGGTTCGAAGACATCGGTCAGCGCACGGTTGCGGCGCTCTTCCGCCGACTCTTGCCGCGGCTGATTGGGGTTGAAAGAGGGCTGGTTGACGAGTGCCAGGATCTCGCCGGTGGTTACATCCAACAGCGTCGCCGAGCCACCGACGGCCTTGTTTTCCTCAACGGCGCGCTTGAGCTCGCGGTAGGCGAGGAATTGCAGCCGCTGATCGATGCTGAGCACGATGTCTTCGCCATGCTCAGGCGCCTGCAACTGTTCGACCTCTTCGACGATGCGCCGATGACCGTCTTGAATGACGCGGCGCTTGCCTGGCGCGGCCTTGAGCGCGTTGTTTGCAACCAGTTCAATGCCTTCTTGGCCCTGATTATCGATATTGGTGAAGCCGACGACCTGGCTGAAGATCTCGCCACCCGGGTAGAAGCGACGATACTCGGTCTCCATGCCGATGCCGTTGAGGCGATAGGTCTCAACCACGTCCTCGACCGCGCGTGCCCGATGTGGCTCGACACGTCGCTGCAGGTACATATAGCGACGGCCCTTGGCGGCGTACTCGCTAACCTTGGCCGCGAGATCGGCGGTTGGCTCTTCGAGCGCGCGGGCGAGTGGCTCGAGCGCATCGCTGCGCTCGGCGAGCAGCTGCGGGTCGGCCCAGATCGTTGCGACTGAGGTGCTGATGGCCAAGGGCTGGTGATTACGATCCATGATGATCCCGCGCCGGGCCGGAATCTCACGATCCCGCAAGAAGCGCTTAGCACCTTCATCCTGGAGGAAATCGGTCTCGACGACCTGGCGATAAAAGGCGCTGGCGGTGACCGAGACGAAGGCCATCACCAATGCCGCGCCGATGAGAAACCGGCGCTCGCCAAAACGCTTCTTCCTGCGCTGGCGCTCGGCCTCGTGCAGACGCTGATAGGCGTTTTTGACTTGACTCGGTTCGATCATTCGGTGTTGACCTCGACGATGCGCAGCTCGCCAGTCCGCGGCAGATGCATTTGGAGTGACTGTCGGGCCCGGCGTTCAACCCGCGTCTGCGTTCCCATGGCCGCCTCTTCGATGCGCAGGCGACCCCATTCGACATCGAGCGCATCGCGCGCGGCACGAACCGCTTGTAGGTCCACGAACTCGATTCGAGTCAAATACTTGACGTAAACCACAGCGGTGGCGGTGGCGACCACGGCTAGGCCGAGTAAGGCCACGCCAACCAGTGCTCCGGTTTGCAGACCTAGCGTTTTCATGGCAGCCGCTCGGCGATGCGAAGCACCGCGCTGCGTGCGCGCGGGTTGCGCTCGATCTCCGCCGCTGATGGCCTTGTCGCGCTGCCGATCGGGCGCAACCGCCGGCATAGCTCAGCGTCACGGACCGGCACGCGCTTGGGGATACTCGCGCCCTGCGCCTCGTCGCGGATGAAGCGTTTTACTAGCCGATCTTCCAGCGAATGGAAGCTGATGACGACCAAACGCCCGCCGCTGGCGAGCAGATCGCAGACCCCGGCTAGCGCGCTGCGCAGCTCGTCGAGCTCGGCATTGATCTGGATGCGAATGGCCTGAAAGCTGCGGGTTGCCGGATGCTTGCCCGGCTCGCGGGTAGGCACGGTGCGTTCGATGAGGGCCGCGAGCTGGCCGGTTGTGCTGATCGGTGCCTGCTGTCGCGCGGCGATGATGGCGCGCGCAATGCGGCGCGCAAACCGCTCCTCGCCCAGTTCTTGTAGGGCGCGGGCAATGTCCTGCTCGCTCGCGGTCGCAAGCCAGTCCGCGGCACTCTGTCCGGTGCTCGGGTCCATCCGCATGTCGAGCGGGGCGTCGGCGTTGAAGCTGAAGCCGCGTTCTGGCTGGTCGAGCTGCGGAGATGAAACACCCAGATCGAGCAGGATGCCGTTGACACGGCCGCTCCAGCCTCTCGCCTCGGCAAGCTCTGGCAACTGCGAGTAACGCGCGCGCTCGATCTCGAAGCGGGTGTCGTCCTCGGCCAGGGTGGCTGCCGCGGCAACCGCTTCCGGGTCTCGATCGACGGCCAAGAGCCTTCCCGAGGGACCGAGTCGCGCCAGCAGCGCGCGCGCGTGACCGCCGCGGCCGAAGGTGCCGTCGAGATAGAAGCCCGATGTCTGTATGGCTAAGGCCTGCATGCTTTCGTCCAACAGAACCGGTACGTGACCCCGCGATGCCATTGGCTGGCTCGCCCCCCTATACGCTTGTTGTTGTCCTAAGTCCTTGTCTAAAAAGAGAAGGATGCTGTTTCCGGATTCGCGGCAAGGCGCGAAAGATCAACGTTTTCAGCGCCTTTGATCGTGGCTTGCCAGGCCGACTCGTCCCACAGCTCGAAGCGATTCACCATGCCGACCAGCGCCACGCGCTTCTCCAAGGCGGCAAATTCACGTTGCGCTGGGGTCAGCAGCACGCGTCCCTGGGCGTCCATGTCGACGTCGTTGGCGTATCCGATCAGCAACCGCTGTAAGGCGGTCGTCTCCTCGAGATGCGCCGGCATCGCGTTGAGCTTGCGCTCGAGCTCAGCAAAACCTGGTTCCGGATAAATCAGTAAGCACCGCTGCGGATGGGCGGTGATGACGAGATGAGAGTCGCAGAGCTGCGCTAACCGTTCGCGTTGTCGTGACGGAATCGCAAGACGTCCTTTGGCGTCCAGGTTGAGAAATTGTGTCCCCCGAAACATGACCGGCCCCCCTTAAAGGCGGTCATCACCCCAAAACTCCACCGCACCCCACTTTTTTCCAATCTTAGGTGGCGGGTTTCCTACGGTCAAGGCGATTATCCAGATTTTCCTTTTGCAACAAGAAGCTTGGCGCGGTTTCGTGTGTTCTTTCTTGGAGCCTAAGATAAGATATATATTTCAATAGGATACTGTTGCTTTTTCATGTGAAGTGAAGAGTGATGGCCTCGCCCGCGATGACATCAATGCCGGTGGGGCAAAGTGGAGTGGATGTTGGCGAAAGGGCGCTGCAGCGCCGTGGTTATGCCCTGCTGATACCGCATCGGTGGGGCGAGGATGCAGCCCTGGCGCGGGATCAAAGGCAATCAGGGGGTGCCGGGGCGAGACGAACGGGCGGAGACGACGCCAGGAGAGCCTGGTCGACTTGCTGAGGCCAGAGCGCCTTCTCTAGCGCTGTAGCCTCAGGCCTTGTATATGGTCCAGTCTTTCCGCTGATCAGGGTTTCCCTGATGGCTTGCTCAGTGAATCTCCGATGAGCGAACTCAGAATCAGCCATTTCGGACGTTTTGTTCGAGAGAAAAGTGAGGTCTTAACGTGAATCTCAGGCGATACATTTTTCGGGGTGGCGCCTCGCCATGAGCCTTAGGTTGCTCGACGGCCGCAAGTGCTGACGAATGAGTCAAGTCTGATGTCGCAGTGCAGCAAAATCATGGCTCGCCGGTCGGAGGCGGAGCCTGGCGAGTAGAAGGCGAGTAGAAGGCTAGTAGAAGCCGATCTCGGCGATGCAGACGTCGGCGCTCATGGCCCGCCCGATGGCGACGATGCCAAGGCGTTTGAGTCGGGCTGGATCAAGCGTGGGAACGAGACGGTGTGGCTCGAAGGATGAGAATGGCAGTCGCACCTCTTGCCAAGCCGATCCGGTCTGGAACGCGGCGCGGTAAGACTGCCAGGGTAGCCTGGTGGCTGCGGTCTTGAGGTGAAGGTTGTAGTCAGCACCATCGCCGCGCACGATGAGCCTGACCCCGCTGTAGGCGCTTGCGTCTAAGAGTCCGCGATCGGGACTGAGATCCAGGTTCATTTGGACGAAGCCACCGTTATTTTCGAGGCTAACGGTGCCGGTTAGGCAAAGCGCTGGGCGTCCGTCAATCACAGCGCGCGTCATCTGCGCCTCCGAGATCCCGCCCATCACGCGGTCGGTGGTAAGGCGCCAGGCGGTACCGAGCCTAGACGCGTCTCGATCCTGGCGAAAATCGTCGATCAGTCCGGGAGGGGCGGCAAAGGCCGGATTCATCATCGCAAGGAGGGCTAGGAGCATCGGCTTGAACATCTACATAGTCTGTACCGTCCGTCCACCCTGGGTCCAGGGCAAGGTCGATTGAACTTCGATTTCTTGATATCCAGCCGACACGCGGGGCCGGGCCGATGCGATACTGACGCGCTTTGATCATTCCTGAGACGGAGACCTTCATGAGCCAATCCAGCGACCGGCCACGGCCTGGGCTTGGACGGCGCGGCGAAATGCTCGTCGCGGTCCAGTTCGCGCTAATGATCATCTTTGCGATGACCCCGGTCTGGCATCCAGGGCTCTCGCCAGCGCTGCTCGCCGAGCTGCTGCTGCCGAGGCTGATCCTGGCGATCCCCTTCGTGCTCGCGGCGCTGGTGCTTGGCGCCATGGGCTCGCATCATATCCGCGATTACCTGACGCCCTTGCCCTATCCTGTCGACCACAGCCAGTTAGTCCAGCACGGGGTCTACAGCCTGGTGCGTCATCCGCTCTATGCAAGCCTGCTGAGCGCCGCGCTAGCCTGGACGTTCTACTCGCTCAGCCTGTCCCATCTGCTGTGGCTGGTGATCGGCTTCCTCTTCTTCGATTTCAAGGCGCGTAAAGAAGAGGCTTGGCTGACCGAGCGTCATCCTGAATACCGCGACTATGCTGCGCGCGTCAGCAAGTTCATCCCTTATCTGTACTAACAGATCCGTACTGACAGATCCGTACTGACAGATCTCCACTGAGAGCGGCTTCAGACTGTGAATGTGAATGCTTCAGAGCCGGCGTTGACCGGCGCCGTCTGCGCGACTCTAGCCAAGCGCTCGGTCTTGTGCCGAACCTTGCCGCGGCGAGGGCTGTGCGTGTCTAATCGGCGCCTCTGCTCGCCAACTTCAGTGTTGCGCATCGATGGTTGCTAACCTAGCCAGCGCCCCTCCAGAGCCAACAGGCCTGGGCGATAGCTATCGTCCGCTGGCCGGCCAATTTGACGAGATGCGCACCAGCGATGGCGGCTTGCGACCGCACTGGCAGTACCTGATCGATGCGCTGCGTGAGCTCGGGTCGGAAGGGATCGATAGCCGCTGGCAGGAGGCGCGGCGCCTGGTGCGCGACAATGGCGTCACCTATAACGTCTATGGTGATCCGCAGGGGATGTCCCGGCCCTGGGAGCTGGACCCGCTGCCGTTATTGATCCGCGGCGAGGAATGGGCCGGCTTGGAGCGCGGGCTGATCCAGCGCGCCGAACTGCTGAACGCGATCCTGCTCGATCTGTACGGGCCGCGCTCGCTGATCGATAAGGGACTGCTCCCGCCTGAGCTGATCGACGGCTTCCCTGGTTATCTCTTGCCCTGTCACGGCGCCCCAGCACCGGGCGATCGGCCGCTGGTGCTGTACGCCGCCGATCTGACCCGCGATGCCAGCGGTGCTTGGCGGGTGATCGGCGATCGCACCCAGATCCCTTCCGGCAGCGGCTATGCGCTGGAGAATCGGGTGGTGCTCTCGCGCGTGATGCCAAGCCTGTTTCGCGATAGCCATGTCCACCGACTGGCCGGCTTCTATCGCTCGGTGCGCCGTGCGATGACGCGCATCGCGCCGCGGCACAGCGATCATGCACGGGTCGCGGTGTTGACCCCTGGTCCGCGCAACGAGGCCTACTTCGAGCATGCCTATCTCGCCAATTATCTCGGCTTCAACCTGGTGCAGGGCAGTGACCTCTCAGTGCGCGACGGCGCGCTCTGGCTGCGCACCCTCGGGCGGCTGGAGCGGATCGACGCCCTGATGCGCCGCGTCGATGATGTCAACTGTGACCCGCTCGAGCTCAAAGAAAACTCGCTGCTTGGCGTGCCGGGCATGCTGCAAGCGGTGCGCGCCGGCAACCTCGGCATCGCCAATGCGCTCGGCAGTGGGGTGCTGGAGCATCCCGGTCTGATGGCGTTCCTGCCAGCGCTTTGCGAGCAGCTGCTCGGTGAGGCACTGGTGCTGCCGCATCTGCAAACCTGGTGGTGCGGCCAGCGCGAGGCGCGCGACTTCGTCATCGCCAACCTGGATAACCTGGTGATTAAGCCGGCCGGCAGCCCGGCCGGCCAGCGCTGCCTGTTTGGAGCCAAGCTCGATGCCGAGCAGCGCGACGAGCTGATTGCGGCGATCCGACGCGAGCCGCATCGCTATGTGGCGCAAGAAGAGGTTCAACCCTCGACCGCGCCGGCCTACATCAACGGCATGCTCGAGCCGCGACCGTTTGTGCTACGCAGTTTCCTGGTCAGCGAGCAAGAAGGCTACGCGGTGATGCCCGGCGGTCTAAGTCGGATCGCGCTGGATACCGATACGCCGATGATCTCCAATCAGCTCGGCGGTCTGGGTAAAGATACCTGGGTCTTGGCCAGCGAGCCGGAGCGCCAAGAGACCCTGATCGTCACCGCAGATGCCAATGCGCCGGCGGTGGTGCCCGCAGTGGTGCAGGAGAGCGAGGTCTCGTCTCGGGTTGCCGACAACCTGTTCTGGATCGGCCGCTATGCCGAGCGCGCCGAGGGCTTGGTGCGCCTGCTGCGCATCGTCATCATCCAGATCACCGAGCGCAGCAGTCTGGCCGCTGAGGCCGATGCCGATTGCTGCCTGCATCTGCTGCTGGCAGCGCTGACACATCAGAGCCAGACCTTCCCCGGCTTTGTTGGCGAGGGAGCCGCTGACCTGCTCGCGCAACCGGTGCCCGAGGTGCTGTCGCTGATCAGCGACCAAAAGCGGGCTGGGGCATTGCCTCAGACCTTGCAGGCGCTGGGGCAGGCGGCTTGGTCGGTGCGTGAGCGTTTGTCCAACGATACCTGGCGCGTGACCAACGATATCGAGCGCCGCCAGCGCTTGCTGACCCAGGCCCCGCCGCGCGGACTCGGCCGGGCGCTGGATCTGCTCGACCCGCTGATCACCTCGTTGGTGGCCTTCTCGGCCCTGACCCACGAGAACATGACCCATAACGAGGGCTGGCACTTCCTCGAGGCCGGCCGCCGGCTCGAGCGCGGCCTGCACACGGCCTCCTTACTGCGCTCGACCCTGGTCAGCGTCAGCCCCGATCAGGGGGAATCGATCTTGGTCGAGGCGGTGCTCGGCGTCACCGATAGCCTGATCACCTACCGGCGTCGCTACCAGGCCGGAACCCGCGTCGGTGCCATGCTCGACTTGGTGCTGCAGGACGAGGCGAATCCACGCTCACTGGCGTACCAGATCGCCCGCTTGTCGGAATTGATCGACGAGATGCCCGGTAACAGCCTCTCAACGCGCCGAACGCCGGCCCAGCGCACGCTGATGCGGGTGATGACCGAACTGCGGCTCGCCGAGCTGGATCTGCTCGCCCGACCGAGCGAAGGCGGCCGACGGCGCGATGCATTAGATGCGTTACTGGCCAGTGTGGAGACCTCGATCAGCGCGCTCTCAGACGCTGTTACTGCGCAATACTTCCGGCATGAGGAGCAGCCGCATCACCTGATTGGACAGCGCTCGGAGGCCGAGGCGCTGCGGGGTGCGCTGCCGGTGACTCCCCTGGCTGCCAATCCAGCGGGGAGTCTGCGATGAGGTATCAGATCACCCATCAGACGCGCTATGGATACGGCGGTCCGGTCTCGCTCTGCCACAGCATTGCTCACCTGAAACCGCGCGAGACGCCCAACCAACGCTGCAAGCTCGCGAATCTACGGATCAACCCTTGGCCCTCGGTGGTGCGTGAGCATCGCGATTTCTTTGGCAACCGGGTCAGCTACTTCTCGGTGCAGCAGTCGCATCTGCAGCTCGAGATCACCGCCACTGCAGAGGTCGAGGTCTGGGCCCCTGCGCTGCCGGAGCCGGCCGCGACTCAGCCTTGGGAGAAGATGCGGACTCAGCTACAGGATAGCGTCGGTGCCGAGGTTGCATCGGCGCGCCTCTTCACGCTGCCATCGCCTGCGGCGCCGCTCGATCCGCTGGCGGCCGAGTATGCACGCGAGTCTTTCATGCCTGAGCGCCCGTTGCTGGAAGCGGCGTTGGATCTGGTGAGCCGTATCTATCGCGATTTCGAATACGATGCGGCGTCGACCACCGTTGCAACCCCGCTGGCTGAGGTGCTGCAGCTGCGTCGGGGCGTCTGCCAGGATTTCGCCCATCTTGCGGTCTCAGCGCTTCGCGGCCTTGGCTTGCCAGCCCGCTATGTCAGCGGCTACCTCGAGACCTTGCCCCCACCTGGCCAGCCCAAGCTGCGTGGCGCGGATGCCTCACATGCCTGGCTCGCGATCTACTGTCCGGAGGCGATCCACACCGGCGGCTGGGTCGATCTTGACCCGACCAATGATTGTGCGATCACCGACCAGTACATCACCACCGCGATCGGGCGTGATTATCAGGACGTTACGCCACTGCGCGGCGTGTTTTATGGCGGTGGCGAGCACAGTCTGGCCGTCTCGGTTGATGTCGATCGGCTAGAGCACAACTAAAAGGGCCGTTTCGGATTGCCGTCAAACAAGCGTCTTATCGTCCGGGTTGGCGACGTGCTATGGGCGTTATCGTGAAGCGCGCGCTTCATCGTCCCGAGTGGCGTTGCGCTTTAGACGTTACGGTGAATCTCACGCGATTCATTCTCCGGGGTGGCACCGCGCCATAGGCGTTAGAGCTGCGTCAGCAAAAACAGCCCGATCAGCATCACCGCACTGCCGACAAGCTTGGCGCGGGTGCGGCCCTCGCCAAAATACCAGCGGCCGATCAGCACTGAGAACATCCCGGCGGTGCGCTTCACCGCCATTGCGTAGCTGGCGAGCGTCATGCTGAGCGCGATCTGGTCGGCAATGCGCATCAGCGCGAACAGTACCCCGAGCAGCAGCAAGGGGCGCGCCTGGCGGGCCAGCTGCGGCGGCAGGACTTCGCGATAGAAGCGCCGGTCTTGAACGCTGAACAGCGTAAACAGCACGATCGGGTTGATGATGGCAACCATCACCGCGAACGAGAGCGGGTCAGAGCGCTCGATGCCGATGCGCCCGAGCGTCGAGGCGGTGGCGAAGCAGGCCGCGGCGGTCAAGGTGAAGGCACTGCCGGGATTGGTGACCAGGCGCAGCAGTGGCCGATGCCAATCCTCTTGCTCGTGACTGAGGGCGAGGATGTAGCTGCCGATGACCAGCAAGCCGATGCCGAGGAAACCGAGCGCGCCCGGCAAGGCGCCAGTGAGCAACCACTCGATGATGATCACAAACGCCGGGGTCAGGGTCAGGATCGGCCCGACCAGCGACACCTCGCTGCGGTGAATGGCGACGTTGAGCGACCAGCCGCCGAGCCCGGAGATCAGCCCGCCCAGCAGGACGACCTGCAGATAGATGCGGTCCTCGAACGGAAAGTCGTGATACCAGACGATCAACGGCAGGGTGACTAGCAGGCTGGCGAGGTTGACATAGAGCGTGAGCGCGCGGACCGAAAGGGTCAGGCTCAGGTGCTTGGTGACGGCGAGTCGCGAGGCGTGAAAGAACGCAGACAGCAGCGAGAACAAGATCCACAGGTGGGCATAGGCGCTGAGGTCCATCGCTAATACATCCAGAAAAAAATGTACGCTGGACTCTGCATGTTCCCGGCATAGGCACAAAGGTCCATCGCTAGCGCGTCCTGCCTGCAGCGGCTGCAATCAGGGGATGGTGAAGCGCATTGGCGGCGAGAGCCATGGTCATGGCTAGCGCGTCCAGCCGGTGGCGCTCTGGAATTGACCCACTGGGCCGTAGTGGAGGTGTCCTTCAGCGCAGTCTTGCTTGATTATTGTGCTGTTGTACTCGGCAAAGCGGCGCTGAAAGTCGGCGCGGCGCTGCCAGTCTGCGTCCGAGAACTGTCCTTGCGCGCGGAGCACACGCAGGCTCGGGATGCCGGGAAATGAGAACAGACCGGCACCTCCGATCCCCGAGAACAGTTTCAACTGCAGGCTGAGCAGGAGCGGGCCATCGGCGCCGAGGGTTGAGCGGCCGAGGGCGTCCATCGGGCTGAGACTCAGGCTGTAGCAGGGTTGGTTCAGGGTCATCTGATGCATCCGCCGAGCCGGCGAGGCGCGTTTGAGCTGCTGAGCCCGCGCTGCGGAGAGGTCGTGCAGCGGCTGCGCGAGGGCGAGCAGATCGGCGCGGATCGCCGCACTCAGACCAATGGACTCGAGGTTCTGAGCGATCTGGCGTAAGGGTAACAGTCGGTGACGCTGCCAGGGCCTCGGCGCCTGCTCCGCGCCGGTGAACGCGCGCAATAGGGCGCTGGCCGTCGCGGTGAGTCGTTGGTGCAGCTGTCGGATCAGCCGTTCAAAGGCTGGGGTTGCCAAGAGGTCCCAGCTCGGCAGTGCGATCAGACAGCCCAGCGGGCGCTGGCCGGCGCAGCTCGCGCTGGCATCTGCCGGCAGCCGTTGCGCACCAAGGGCGGCGAGATCGGGGTCGAGCGCCTGGAGGCGGTCATCGAGCAACCTGGGGCCGATGAAGCTGAGCGGATCGAGACATTGTCGCGCCAGATAGGGGTCGTGCTGATCCCCGTATCGGTCGGCCTGGTGCAGCGCCCGGAGTTCTGGTGGCCGCCAGTAGATCAGATGCAAATGGAAGGACTTGAGCGCCTGCACGCTCTCGCGGTCGTGGGTATTGGGATCACAGTTCAGTGCCAGTTGTAGCCAGCCAGCCTGGGTGGCGACCTCCGTCGTAGCAGTCTCTGTCGTGGCAACCCCGGACGAGGCGATCTGCTTCATGCCGAGCTGCTCGGTGTCGACCTGATTCATGCCGAGCTGCGCCATTGGCGCGTTGCCGGCGCGGAATCTCGGATCAGCCTCAGCGCCGAGCCCGAACTCGCGGCGGATCTCGGGGCGGCTAACGAAGCGATGAAAGTTGGCGGCGGTCTGCCAGAGCAGTTGTCCGGTGATCGGCATGACGGAGTCGGCATCGGCCTTGGGTGCCTGTCCGGCGCCGTGCGGCGAGACCTCGGTCAGCATCAGGTCGAACAGGGCGTGAGGCGAGGCCTTGTCGATCAAGGCGAGCTGATCGGTTGGCTGAGTTGGCTGAGTTAGCTCAGCTGGCTCAATTGGCTGAGTTAGCTGAGTGGGATCAGTGGGCTCAGTGGGTGCAGAGCAGCTAGGTGCTGGGCGGCTAGATGCTGGGTGGCCTGAATCCCGTGCCGTTTCGCCCCGCAGTTCGAGGCGTTGGATGCTGCGCCGTGCAAAGCGCGTCTCCGGGGTCTGCGCGCTCTGCTCCGCTGGGCTGAGCGCGAGCCCTGGCGGTGGCCCCGGTATGCGCAGCTGCTGCCAGGCGACCGGCATCTGGCCCAGGTCGGCGGGCATCAGCGTGGCAAAGGGATCTGAGCCTGTGCGTCGAGGCAAGAGATCAGCCGTCGCTGGCCAGGGTGCGCTTGAGGGTTGGCGCCAGACGCTGAAGGTCCTGCATCGCTTGGGTGAGCAAACGCCCGGTCAAGCGGTTGAAGGCCTGCGCCATCGCCTCGGGGGTGTTGGCCGCCGTCGGCGCTTGTCCGCTGTAGCTGTGGGCGAACTGGATCGATCGGTCTTGCTGGGCGATGAGCGTCAGGTTGAAGGCGGCGCTGACCTGAGGTGGCGTTGCGGTCGGCAGATGTTCCAGGCGAGTGAGCTCACCGTTGAGCATGAAATCCGCTTGCGCGCGGTCCGCCACCGAGACCACGAACTGGAAGCTGCCGCTGGCGCGTAGGGCCGCGATCAGCGCCTCGCTGATCGCTCGGCCCGGCACCTCGTCCCACAGGAAGGCATCATAGCGTTGCACTTGCAGCGGGGCGTCCGCAGTGCGAAACAGGATCTGGGTACCGCCGAGGAAGCCACGCGCCGCCAAGGGTGTAATCAGCAGACTCCCCGGCACGGACTGAGGGCTGGGCGAGATGGCCACCTCGGGCTGCAGCGTATAGAACTGATCGCGCTGGGCTGGCCCGGAGCTTCCGCAGCCAGCGAGGGCTAGGGCTGTGAGCAGCAGAGCGCCGAGCAGCCGGGCGTCGCGCGGCCCCGTATCGTGCGGCCCCACATCGCGCAGCCCCGTATCGCGCGCTACCCGCGTTTTTAGCCATCGCCTCAGCGATTGAACCATGGCGACTGGTCCTCCTGCTCCTGTCCGCGCAGCAATGAGACCGGGTCCTCGCGCAACTCACGCGAGAGCGCGGAGAGATTGCGCGATGCGCTCTCGATGTTGCTCAGGATCGGCGCCAAGGCTGCGGACAGTTCTTGTAACACATACTGCACGTCGTCTAGGGAGCCCTGCACGCTAGGTCGGCTGGCCTGGACCAATTGCTGCAACTCGTCGGCCAGCGCGGTGTATTGGACCACGGCGTTCTGGATCTCCTCGGTGCGCGATGGCAGCGCCGCCGAGACCACCGCCAGATTCTCCGAGAGTGTCTGCACGGCGGTCAGGATGCCCTGAATCTGCTCCGGATTGACGCTCTGCTCGATGTTGGCGCTGACCCCGACCAGATTGTCGAGCACCGAGCCCAGTCCCTGGCCAAGATCAGCGCCCAGTTCCCCAGTGCCGTCTTCGCCGTCTTGGAACATCCCCAGCAGCCCCTGGATGCGCTCTTGCAGTCGGGCGAGCGCTGGGCGGATCACCTCGTCGAGGCTGCGCTGAGCTTGCTCAATGGTGGCGCTGATCTGCATGCCAAGGTCTGGCTCACGGTCGATGGTCGGGATATCGCTGTTTGCACTCAAGGTGACCGCTGCCGTTCCTGGGATGATCCGAATGATGTTGCCCTGCAGCACACCGGCGGGCGCGAGCTGGGCGACACTGTCGGCGGGCACCGGCCAGTCTTGCTGAATACTCAGCGTGGCGCGGAAGCAGGGCAGATCCGGCGCGCGCGCTGTTGTCGGCTGCGGGCAATTGGCGCGATCGGCGTCATCGCTGAAGACCGGCTCGAGGGCGCGCACGCGGCCGATGACGAAGCCCTCCTGAATCACATCGATGCCACTGTCGAGACCATTGGCGTCGAGGAAATAGGCACGCAGGCTATAGCCGCTGAACAGACCAGGCGCCAGCAACAGCAGCACGCCGAGCACCAAGCCCAGCATCGCCAACACGAACAGGCCTGAGAGCGCCAGATCACGCTGGCGACCATGGGCCTGGCGCTTACCGGGCGCCCCAAGCTCGGGCGGCGAATAGAGACGATTCAACCTGCTCATGCTATCTACGATTGACGATCCACCACGATCAACTATCCGCTAACCACGCACCACTCACTTCTCAGTTCTCACTTCTCATTACTCACTACTGCTTATTCAGGGATGTCCTTCAAGGATAGTACGCAGCTCGAGATCCTCAGCGCTGGTGTTCTCTAAGCCAGCGCGGGTGCCATCAAACAGCAGACGACCGCGGTCCATGACCAGCACCCGATCCTCAGGGCCGATGACATCGAGCATCGCATTATCGGTGGCGATGAAGGTGAGGCCTCTGGTCTCGCGCTGAACCTGCAGGATGCTCAGGATATCGCGTAACGCCGGCCGATCGAGTCCATCGCTGAGGCCATCGCAGATCAGCAGCTCAGGCTGGTTGATCAGCGCGCGGGCTAGCTCGGCGCTGCGGCGTTGTCCGAGCGAGAGTGCGCGGGGGTAGTGATGGGTCATGCCGTCGAGCTGAAGCTGGGTGATCACCAGGCGCGCCGCGCGGGCCAGTGCCGAGCGATCCAGGGGCCGCGAGCGCATCGGCAGCAGTAGGTTCTCCAGCAGGGTCAGTTCATCGAGCAGCGAGCCGCCTTGGAGGACGACGCCGAGGCGGCTGCGCAGCCGATTCATCTGGGCATCGGTCAGGGTGGCCAGGTCTTGGCCAAAGAGCCTGATCGCGCCTGAGGAAGGCTGATCGAGGCCAAGCATGAGCCGCAGCGTCAGGCTCTTGCCAGCGCCATTGGGGCCGATCAACAGCAGGGCATCGCCGCGTCGCACCGAGAGCGAGAGGGCGTTCAGCGCGCAGCGTCCGTTGACGTGCTGAAACACCTGATCGAGCTCAACCAGGGGCGGATTGGCCGGAGGCGCGTTCATGATCAAGGCGCCAGCGCGTAACCGAGATCGATCAGCAGGATCGCCGTCACGGCACCGATCATGGTGTCGGTAGCGGCGCGGCTGACCCCGGCGACATCGCGCCCGGCGGCGATGCCGTTGGCGGTGGCGATCAAGGCGATCACCAGCGAGAAGATCAGAGGTTTGCTCAGCGCCTCGAGCAGATCGGCCAGGGTCAAGGCCTGGCGCAGGGCGTCGTTGAACAGATAGCTCGGCACATCGGCCATCACCACCAGCCAGAGCAGGGCGGCGCCCAAGGCGACCAGGCTACCCCAAACGGCGAGTGCGAAGGACATGGCGAGCATTGCCGGCAGCACCGGCCCGGTGGTGAACTGGATCGGGTTGATACCGCTGACCAAAAGCCCGTCGACCTGACCGCTCGCGACCAGATTCGCCTGACGGGCGGCCAGCGCGACACCGGCGCGGCCGGCGACCAGAATCCCCACCAGCAGCGGGATCAGCTCCATGGTCACCGCGTAGATCACCGGCACCAAGATCAATCCAGGGAGGTTGATCTCGGCGAGCAGTCGCGCGGCCAACTGGCCGAGGATGACCCCCGCGGTGGCGGCGACCAGCGTCAGCGCCGGGAAGACCGTGAGACCGGACTGGCGCAGCGCGAGCGCAAAGGCCGGCAGATCGAACTGTGCGCGTCCGAACAGGATGCCCAGGTAGAGCTGCAGGCAGAGCTTGAGCGTCAAGGCGCCCAGGCCGATCCGCTCGAGCGCGCGCAGTCGGTTGTGCTGTGCGGGTTGATGTCGCAGCCCCAGGGGGGCGCGGCTGAGCAAGCGTCGGCTCGGAGTCATCAGCGACCCTGAGGCTCAGCGCTCACGCCAAATCGTTGTATAGAGGTCATGCCGCCGATCCTTGAGATTCTGCACGGTGCCGGAATTGCGCGCCTCACGCAGCGCCTTGAGCCCGAGATCGGCAAAGGCCACGGTCTCGACGTTCGGTGTCGTATCCGCAGCGATGCCATCGCGCGCGAAGGGGAAGTCGCAGGGGGTCAGGATACAGCTCTGCGCATACTGAATGTCCATGTTGGCGACATTCGGCAGATTGCCGCAGTTGCCAGACATGACGACATAGCATTGATTCTCGACCGCGCGCGCCTGGCTGCAATAGCGCACACGCAGATAGGACTGACGCTCATCGGTGCAAAAGGGCACGAAGATGATATTAGCGCCCTGGTCGACCAGATGCCGGGCCAATTCGGGGAACTCGGCGTCATAGCAGATCAGTACACCGATGGGGCCACAGTCGGTATTGATCGCGGCCAGCTCGTTGCCGCCCTCGATGTTCCACCAATAGACCTCGTTCGGCGTCGGGTGGATCTTCGCCTGCTCATGCACCTCGCCATCGCGCAGGCAGATATAGCAGATGTTCTCGACCCGGCCATTGGCCATCTTGGTCGGATGCGAGCCGGCGATGATGTTGATGTTGTAGCGCATCGCCATCTCACGCAGCGCCTCTTTGATCGGGCCGGTATAGCGGGTCAGGGCGTCGATGGCCTCGGCTGGCGACAGCTCCTGGTCCTCCATCGACAGTAGCTGCAACGAGAACAGCTCGGGGAAGACGCAGAAGTCGGCGCGATAGTCGGAGGTGACATCGACGAAGTAGCGCAGCATGTCGAGGAACTCGTCGAAGGACTTGACCCGCCGCTGCTGGTACTGGACGGTTGCGACGCGCACGGTATCCATCAGACGTCCGCCATAGTGCTTGGCGCGCGCCTCCTCTTTTTCATCCGGGGCATTCGGATTGCGCCAGAGCAGATGCACTCCGTAGCCACGCGACTGCTTGTCTTCGGGCCAATAGCCGGGCAGCAGGCCGATGACTTGAAAGTCGTTACGCAGCTGGAAGGTCAACACCGGATCGCGCTCGCGGCCTTCAACCACGGCGTCGACATAGGTTTGTGGACTGTCATAGGCGTCGTCCTGGCGCGTCAAGGCGGCATCGAGCGTTGGCAGGCGTCCGCCATAGATGATGCCCTTGAGCGCCTGCGACTGGACCAGTTTCTTGCGCTCGTCGTACAGACGCTGGCCGATCCGCAGGCCGCGGTACTCGGGGTCGACGCAGACCTCCATGCCATAGAGATAGTCGCCATCGGGATCATGGCGAGAGGCATAGCCGCTGCCGGTGATCCAGTTCCAGCCGTGGGGCTTCAGGGCGATCTCGCCACTGACGAGGAAGCTGGAGCAGAAGCCAATCAAGCGCGTGCCCGTGTCTTCCTGATACTCGGCGACGAACTGACCTTCTGGGAACTTGTTGATCTGACCCCGCAGCATCGCCGCGCTATAGCTGCTGACACCGCTGCCGGCATAGGCGCGCTCGAACAGGGCGCGGATTGCTGGAACGTCTGCGGGCGTGGCGTTGCGCAGATGCAGTTGGGCGAGGCGGTCGGTGGTGTCGTTCATGCGGTCGGAGGGCTGCTGCAGAAGGGCTGGCTCGATGCTGGGAACGATACCATCATGTGGCCGTTAACTTCTCATGCTTGCCGAGCTGCTGTCAGCCATTTGCCTCCTGATGATGGCCCACTAGCATCCTTACAGTGGTCCTAAAACGGGAACAGGTTGATGGAGGCCTTATTAGGCGCGTTCGACTATGCTCTATGCACTTCCTCAAACGGAGACCGGCAGATGACGCCTCAAGCAGATCGGAAACCACGCATCAGTTTCGAAGACTGGCTCGAGGCTGAGCGGGCCAGCCTTGATGAGCGCACGGAATACGTTGATGGTGAGGTCTTTGCGATGAGTGGCGGCACCGCCGAGCATCACGCGATTCTCAGCAACATCAACCGAGAGCTGAGTATCCAGATGAAGGGCCGTCCCTGCTGGGTCTACGCCAGCGGGATGAAACTGCGCATCCAGCATGCGGATGCCGGCAAGTATCCGGATCTGATGGCGCTCTGCGGCGAGCAGGCGTTTCAGGATGGCCGCCGCGACCTGTTGCTCAATCCAAGCCTGATCGGCGAGGTGCTCTCCTCCTCGACCGAGGGCTACGATCGCGGCGAGAAATTCGCGCTCTATCGGCGTATCCCATCCTTACAAGAATACCTGCTGGTCTCACAGCACCGCGTGTTGGTCGAACACTACAGTCG
The DNA here is from genome assembly GCF_016583905.1 of Lamprobacter modestohalophilus. Classification (GTDB taxonomy): domain Bacteria; phylum Pseudomonadota; class Gammaproteobacteria; order Chromatiales; family Chromatiaceae; genus Lamprobacter; species Lamprobacter modestohalophilus. The sequence continues at coordinate 197,004 of NZ_NRRY01000001.1, forward strand.
CGGCACTGACGGGCGCTGGATACTGAGCAGTTTCGAGGATCTCGCCGATCAGGTCGTGCTGGAGAGTATCGGCTGTACCCTAGACTTAGCCGAGGTCTACGACAAGATTCAGTTTGAGCCAGATGCGCCGATTGAATGAGTCCGAGTGGATTGAATAGGCCCGAGCTGAGCGTCGCTGGAGCCGCAGTCGGCTGCGGTTCAGTGTTGGGAGGAGCAGGTTCAGGCTCAGGCTCATCAGGGGGCAGTTGAGAAGCTTCAGGGAGCAGTGCGTGGGCGGATGACCTCTGTTGGCGATGACCGATTGCTGGCACTGTCAGCGCTGCTCACCTCGAAGCCGACCAGATTGCGCTCTTGCTTGCTGAACTCGACACCGATGAGGTGGATGGGCTGGTTCAGTGCTTGATACTTCTCGGCGTAATTCTTGGCCTTGAGTTGCTCTAGCGCCCGGCCCTCTGGCACAAGCTCGACCACCTTGAACTCGAACAGATAGACCTGTTGATTGAACAACAGCGCCATATCGAGTCGGCCGTGATTGGTGGCGTCTTCCAGGCGCAGATCCAGCCCGAGGGCGGCGAAATGGCTGTAGAAGACGCTGGCCCAGTAGCCTTCGTACTGGGTGATCGGGTTGTTGCGAAACCAGTCGTGGGGGATGCTGGCGTAGAGGCTGACGAAGTGCTGGCGCAACTGGTCGAGGTCACCGCTCATCAGGCTGTCGTACAGGCGACCCAGGGCGCGACTGGCCTGGCTGAGATCGCCCATCAGGGCTTTGGTCAGGGAATTGTTAAGGGCGCTTCGGACTTCCAGGTTGGGGTATGCCAGCTGATATTCGATCCGCGCGCCGGTCTGGCGTTGGCCACGCAGGGTTAGGTAGCCGGTCTGCCAGAGCAAGGCCTCGGTGGCGATGTGATCCACATCGAAGGCACTGAGCAGATCCTCGTCGCCGCTCATGGTCTCAAGGCTCGGGCTGAAGGTGCCCCGGCGGGTCAATAGCTCCACGAGAAAGGTCGGTGTGCCAGTTTCAAACCAGTAGGAACGGAACAGCCGGCTGTCAAAGAGCAGCAAGAGATCAAAGGGGTTATAGACGGCCTCGCCGGTCCAGTTGTAGCCGTTGTACCAATCCTTGATCTGCTGGCGATCCAGCCCTTCGAGCTCTGGCGCGAACACCGCATCGAGGTCGTCTTCGGTATAACCACAGAGCGCCGAGTAGCGCTGGTCGATGGTGATGTCCTGGAGGTTATTGAGCCCAGAGAACAGGCTCACCTTGCTGAACTTGGACACCCCGGTGATGAAGACAAAGCGGATGAAGCGGTCATGGTCCTTGATCACGGAGTAGAGGTTGCGCAGACCCTCGCGCATCTGCCGCGCCAGATCGGGCTCGGAGAGATTATCGAGGATCGGCTTGTCGTATTCATCGACCAAGATGACCACGCGCTGGCCGTAGGTCTCTTCCGCCGCACGGATGAGTTCACCAAAACAGGCGGGGATATCCAATTCCGTTGGGGAGCGAAGGGCGAGGCTCCGCTGATTGATCCGCAGCAGATCCCGCATCTTGGCATCCAGTTCCTCGCGATCGCGCATCACGCCACCGCCAAAGCTGAGCCGGATCACCGGATAGGGGGTGCTCCAGTCCCAGTGCGGATCGGCCTCGAGTCCCTGAAACAGCGTCCGGTTGGCCTGGAACAGCTCGGCCAGGGTGTCGAGAAACAGGGACTTGCCGAAGCGGCGCGGGCGGGAGAGAAAGTAGTACTTGCCTTGCTCGATCAGCTGAAGTGCATAGGTTGTCTTGTCCACATAGTAGTGCCCCTCCTCGCGAATTTCGCGGAAGGTGGAGAGACCGATGGGGAGTTTCTTGCGTTTCATCGGGCGATCATAGCACTGGGCTAGGTCGGGCTCGGCGAAGCGGTCGTGATACTCGCTGCTAGGCCGTTAGTTCGGCTTGAGCGAGAGGATGAGCGTCAACGGATTCTTCGGTGACGGGAGGAAGCCATGATGGCGGTAGAAGGCGGCGGCCTCCATGGATAGCGCGTGCACGAGCAGCCCGCGAAGACCAAGAATCTTGCTTGCGGCGCCGGTACGCTCGACGGCATCGCGGAGCAGGGCGACACCCAGACCACGTCCCTGCCAGCGTTGATCGACGGCCAGGCGTCCGAGAATCGCCATCGGTACGGGGTCCGGCATGTTGCGGCGGATGCCTCCGGGCGCCTCACGCAGCGCGAGCGCGCCTGAAGCCAGGCAGTAGTATCCAACCACCGCTCCCGCCGCCGCCACGACGTAGGTGCGCGAGGCGCCACTGAGCTGATTCTTCCAGGCGCGGTGCATGAGCCAGTCGTCCAGCGCTTGGACGCCGGAGCAGAAGCCATGGGTTCGATGTGTTTCGGTTAGCGGCGCAGGGGCTTCGAGAATCATGCGCTCCATGGGGTTGGCGCTGACATCAGCCGCTGATAACCCGCTTCGGCTGGAGGGTGGTCGAGAATGGCCAAGAAGTGCTCATAGGTCTCCTGATCGACACGAACCAGGGTTTGGTCGAGCAAGGTTTCCTCGGCGGCTCGCCGCGCGGCATCAATCATGAAATCGGAGCGTGACCGCCCCTGAATGCTGGCTGCCTGATCGATCAGTCCGCGGATCTCTTCGCGCACCCGCAGGCTGATCGCGCGGGTGGCCTGCTCGGATTTGGGCTCGGGTCTGGGCTCAGATTGGGCGGCGGGCGGGAGAATGGACATGGCGCACCTCGACTTTTGAGGACGGTGAATGATATACATTGTATATCTCCAAACCTTGAAGTCAATGACGCAGCCGATAGCCTACGCCGCTCAGGGTTTGAATTAGGGATTCCTCACCGACACCGGCCCCAACAGGGCCAGAAGAAGTGCAAGCGCGAAGAACAAAGCCGTGGGTTGTCTTGCGTGAGGTTTGGGGTTGGCGTCGCAAGTTTGTGGATGACTTATTGTGTGAATAACTCATTGCTGCCGCTGCCAGCGCTGATCACCTCAAAGCCGACCAGATTGCGCTGTTCCTTGCTGAACTCGACACCGATGAGGTGGATGGGCTGCTTGAGTGCTTGGTACTTCTCGGCATAGTTTCTGGCCTTGAGTTGCTCCAGCGCCCGGCCCTCAGGCACCAGTTCGACCACCTTGAACTCGAACAGATAGACCTGTTCATTGAACAAGAGCGCCATATCCAGTCGCCCCTGGTTGGTGGCATCCTCCAGGCGAAGATCCAGCCCGAGGGCGGCGAAGTGGCTGTAGAACACACTAGCCCAGTAGCCTTCGTACTGGGTGATCGGGTTGTTGCGGAACCAGTCGTGGGGGATGCTGGCGTAGAGGCTGACGAAGTGCTGGCGTAGGGCGTCGAAGTCGCCGTCCATCAAGGTGTCATAGACGCGGCTACTGGCCTCGCTGGCCTCACTGGCGTCGCCATAGAGTCCCTTGAGCAGGGCCTCGTTGAGGGCGCTTTCCACCTCCAGGTTCGGATAGCCCAGGGTGTATTCGATGCGGGCGCCGATCTGGCGCTGGCCGTGGATGGTCAGATAGCCGGTCTGCCAGAGCAGGGCCTCAGTGCTCATGTCATCGACATCAAAACGTGACAGCAGTGCCTCGGTGGCGCGCCAGGCATTCAACCTGGGGCTGAAGGTATGGCGTTGGGTGAGGACGTCGATCAGGAAGGTTGGTGTGCCAGTTTCAAACCAGTAGGAACGGAACAGCCGGCTGTCAAACAGCAGCAAGAGGTCAAAGGGGTTATAGACGGCCTCGCCGGTCCAGTTGTAGCCGTTGTACCAATCCTTGATCTGCTGGCGATCCAGCCCTTCGATCTCTGGCGCGAACACCGCATCGAGGTCGTCTTCGGTATAACCACAGAGCGCCGAGTAGCGCTGGTCGATGGTGATGTCTTGGAGGTTATTGAGCCCAGAGAAGAGACTCACTTTGCTGAACTTGGACACCCCGGTGATGAAGACGAAGCGGATGTGGGCGTCATTGTCCTTGATGACGGAATAGAGGTTGCGCAGACCCTCGCGCAGTTGTCGAGCCAGCTCGGGCTTGGAGAGGTTATCCAGGATCGGCTTGTCGTATTCATCCACCAGGATGACCACGCGCTGGCCGTAGGTCTCTTCCGCCGCACGGATGAGCTCACCAAAACAGGCCGGGATATCCAGCTCAGGCGGACAGGGGATGTCGAGAGTGCGCTGATTGATCCGCAGCAGATCCCGCATCTTGGCATCCAGCGCCTCGCGATCGCGCATCACGCCACCGCCAAAGCTGAGCCGGATCACCGGGTAGGGGATGCTCCAGTCCCAGTGCGGATCGGCCTCGAGTCCCTGAAATAGTGGCCGGTTGGCCTGGAACAGCTCGGCCAGGGTGTCGAGAAACAGGGACTTGCCGAAGCGGCGCGGGCGGGAGAGAAAGTAGTACTTGCCTTGCTCGATCAGCTGAAGTGCATAGGCTGTCTTGTCCACATAGTAGTGCCCCTCCTCGCGAATTTCGCGGAAGGTGGAGAGACCGATGGGGAGTTTCTTGCGTTTCATCGGGCGATCATAGCACCGGGTCCGGTCGGCATCGGCGAGGGCCCTCGGTTTGACAGACGACCGGACGCTGCGCGACCTGCGCCTCTGTATGCAGAGGACATTGCCATCCAGGTTGCGCAGAGGGATGCGCGCGATTAAGCCGTCAAATCGGGGTGATGGCGACGATCAGCCCGTTCTTTTGCAAGACCGCATAGACCTTACGGCTGGTCTTTGCCAGTCGCGAGAGGTCGCCAAAATTCGGCGTCTCGCCAGCCTCAAGGCGCTGCTCCCAGCCGCACAGCTCGCCATCGAGGTAGTCGAGCAGTTTCAGCGAGCAGCCCTGACAGTCGCCGCTGCAGACCTGCGCCGCTGGTGCGTCGAAGGGGAGCGTCTCGCGCACCTGTGCGATGAGTGCATGCATCGCAGTGCGGGTGTCGGGCTTCATGGATGGATTTGAGGCCTTCGATTAACCTGAATCTCGCGCGATTCATCTGCCGGGGTGGCGCCGCGCCATGATCGTTAGCTGGAGTTTGGTCTGTTCTTTTGATCTGGGCTGATGTGGTCTCAGTCTTAGAAAGCGTCCATCAACTGTTTCCCGACTTGAGCGGCACCGTCCGGCTGCAATCGGGAAGGAGAAAATGGACAGTTTCTTAGTCTGGCAGCCAGTCGTCGTCCAGGATCTGCTTGAGTTGATATGGGCAGTCAATGGGGAAGAGGTATCGATCGAGATCGGTCTCGATCACTGCATCGCGCGCTGCCTTGACGTACCCGCGCTCCGTCGCAGGCGCGCTAGGCGTCAATCGACCAACTCACCCTCGACCACCGACTCAAACAGCAACTGCCCATCGCGGGCATCGACCTCGATGGTGTCGCCAGGGGCGAACTTGCCGGCGAGGATCTGCTGCGCCAGCGGGTTCTCGAGCTGGGCGCGGATCGCGCGCTTGAGCGGGCGAGCACCATAGACCGGATCGAAACCGGCCTCGCCGAGCAGGTCGAGCGCGGCATCGCTGATGGTGAGCCCCATCTCGCGATCGGCCAGCCGTTCCTTGAGATAGCCGATCTGGATGCCGGCGATGGCGCGGATCTGTGCCTCATCCAACGGATGGAAGACGACGATCTCATCCAGCCGGTTGATGAACTCGGGGCGGAAGGCGACGCGCACCACCTCCATCACCGCCTCCTTCATCTCGGCATACTGCGCCTCGCCGGCCTTCTGTTGGATGATGTCAGAGCCGAGGTTGCTAGTCATCACGATCACCGCGTTGCGGAAATCGACCGTGCGGCCCTGGCCGTCGGTCAGGCGGCCGTCATCGAGCACCTGCAGCAGGATGTTGAAGACATCCGGATGCGCCTTCTCGACCTCGTCCATCAGGATCACCGCATAGGGTCGGCGGCGAATGGCCTCGGTCAGATAGCCGCCTTCCTCATAGCCGACATAGCCGGGCGGGGCGCCGATCAGTCGCGCGACCGAGTGCTTCTCCATGAACTCGGACATGTCGATGCGGACCATCGCCTCTTCGGTATCGAACATGAACTCGGCCAATGCCTTGCAGAGTTCGGTCTTGCCGACGCCGGTGGGGCCGAGGAACAGGAAGGAGCCGATCGGCCGATTCGGATCGGACAGACCCGCGCGCGAGCGGCGGATGGCATCGCTGACCGCGCGCACCGCCTCCTGCTGGCCGATCACGCGCTGCTCGATCTCGTCCTCCATCTTGAGCAGCTTGTCGCGCTCGCCCTCGAGCATCTTGCTGACCGGGATGCCGGTCCATTTGGAAACGATCTGCGCCACCTCCTCGGCGCCGACCTTGTTGCGCAGCAGCTGGTTCGCGGCGCTACCATCGGCCTCGGCGGCCGAGGCGAGGCGCTTCTCCAGCTCGGGGATGCGCCCGTATTGCAGCTCCGACATGCGGGTGAGATCGCCAGCGCGACGGGCGGTCTCCATCTCGACGCGCGCGCGATCCAGCTCTTCCTTGATGTGTGCCGTGCCCTGCACTGCGGCTTTCTCTGATTTCCAGATCTCGTCGAGGTCGGAGAACTCACGCCCCAACACCTGGATCTGCTCTTCGAGGTCGCGCAGCCGCTTCTTCGAGGCATCGTCGGACTCCTTCTTCAGCGCCTCGCGCTCGATCTTGAGTTGGATCAGCCGCCGGTCGAGCTTGTCCATCTCCTCCGGCATCGAGTCGATCTCCATGCGGATCTGCGAGGCGGCCTCGTCGATCAGATCGATGGCCTTATCGGGCAGCTGGCGATCGGTGATATAGCGATGCGAGAGGGTGGCCGCGGCGACGATCGCCGGGTCGGTGATCTCGACCGCATGATGGACCTCGTAGCGCTCCTTCAGCCCGCGCAGGATGGCAACGGTATCCTCGACGTTCGGCTCGTTGACCAACACCTTCTGGAAGCGCCGCTCCAACGCCGCGTCTTTCTCGATGTACTTGCGGTATTCATCGAGCGTGGTGGCGCCGATGCAGTGCAGCTCACCGCGCGCGAGCGCCGGCTTGAGCATGTTGCCGGCGTCCATTGCGCCCTCGGCCTTGCCGGCGCCGACCATGGTGTGCAGCTCATCGATGAACAGCACCACGTTGCCTTCCTGCTTGGCGATGTCGTTGAGCACGGCCTTCAGCCGCTCCTCGAACTCGCCACGGAACTTGGCGCCGGCGATCAACCCGGCCATATCTAGCGCAAGCAGGCGCTTGGTCTTGAGTCCTTCCGGCACCTCGCCGTTGACCATGCGCTGCGCCAGGCCTTCGACGATGGCGGTCTTACCGACGCCGGGCTCGCCGATCAGCACTGGGTTGTTCTTGGTGCGGCGTGCGAGCACCTGGATGGTGCGGCGGATCTCGTCATCGCGGCCGATCACTGGGTCGAGCTTGCCTTGCTCGGCACGCTCGGTCATGTCGATGGTGTACTTCTCGAGTGCTTGGCGCTGCTCCTCGGCGTTGGGGTCGTTGACCGCCTCGCCGCCGCGCAGATTCTCGATCGCCTTCTCGAGTGCGCCTTTGCTGGCACCGGTCTCGCGCAGCAGCTTGCCGAGTTCGCCCTTGTCCTCGAGCGCGGCGAGCACGAACAGCTCGGAGCTGATGTACTGATCGTTGCGCGTTTGGGCCAGCTTGTCGGTCAGGTTGAGCAGCTTGCCCAAGGCATTGGAGACGGTGACGTCGCCGCCGCTCCCCGAGACCTGCGGCAGCCGCTCGAGCGCCTCGCCGAGTGCCGAGCGCAGCCGATTGACGCTGACATCGGCCTGTGCCAGCAGGTGGCGCACGGTGCCGCTGTCCTGATCGAGCAGCGCCACCATCAGGTGCACCGGCTCGATGAATTGATTGTCACGCCCGACCGCCAGGCTTTGCGCATCGGCCAGGGCCATTTGGAACTTGCTGGTCAGCTTGTCCATTCTCATGTGCTTATCTCCGACAAACGCTAGGGTTATTGCCGAATTGCGGCGGCTTTAAAGAGAATTCAAGCAGTTGTTGGGCCGTTTCGCCAGAGCCAGAGCCAGAGCCAGAGCCAGAGCAGGGGCGCTGCGGCCGATCGCCGACCGCCCTGATCTGACTGCCGGATCTGGCGAGCGCACCCAGGCTGGGAGAATCGGCTTGTCTTGTCCGGCGACCAGATTGAACCGCCATCGGCATGATCAAGACCCTTGTCAATCAGGCATTGCGATCCTCGATCGGCGCCTTAGTCATAGGGCCCGACGGCTCAAGCGCAGGCGCCAACAGCTCAGCGTTCCGCGAGCAGTTGCGCGAGTGCGCGCAGCAGGTCGGTCTCGGTGATGATCCCGACGATGTTATGACCGCCATCGGTCGACACGGGCAGGCAGCCGATCCGATCACTACGCATGCGCTCGACCGCGGCTGCAAGATCGGCATCGGGAGTGATGGTGGTGACTGGGCTGTGCATGACCTCGCCGACCTCAGTCGGGGCCTCCTTGAAACAGCGTGCGGCCAATTGCAGATCGCGTCGGGTCAGGATGCCGATGACACCACCCTCGGCGTTGACCACCGGTAGGTGGTGCAGATCGCGCTCCTGCATGATCTGGAACGCCTCTTGGTAGTCGGCGTTGGTTTCGATGGTAATTGGCGTTGCGGTCATATAGTCGCTGACGTGCATGCTGGGTCTCCTCTGGGGTTTGATGTTGTGTTGTCGAGTCTAGGTCGTTGATGCACGGGCCGTCGATGCTCGATCGATGCTCGAGAGCGGCGCGTGACTGATTGTGGCGCATCCGCTGAATGCCTGCAGACTGGATGCGTGATGGACGCTTGATGGACGCTTGATGGATGATCGATGGATGCCCGCAGGGCCATGCTTCCGGATCGGCAGGTGGAGTACCGCATCATTCGAGAACTGGTCGTCTGCGTTCATGCTGATGCCTACGCCTCCGCGTCCAACCGCCGCCAAATCACCCGCTCGAGCCCGATCCCGACGACCGCGAACGGGCAAATCTCGTTAAGGCCGAAGCGTTTGCGCAGTGCCTTGCCGTAACGGCGCGCCTGCTCGCTCGCTGCGGCGAGTGCCTCGGCGACCGGCGCCGCGCATGCCAGGACCTCGGGCGTTTGCGCGCGTACCTGCTCGCCACTGAGTCCGAGTGCCTTCAGGCTGACGTATTTGAACTCCAGCACCAGATCCAGCGCCTGGAAACGGCGCATATCAGGGCGCACGATCAGCGCCAGATCGACATAGCCATGGTCGACCTCGGCCTCTGACAGCGGTAGGTAGATGCGGTCATCGAACAGGAGCGTCAGAAAGGCCAATTTGACCGCGAGCTCATTGGTCCAGCGATAATCGCGATTGGAGAGCACCGGGTAGTAGCGTGATTCAATGAACGCGACCATCGATGTGAGATCGCCCTGCAGATAGACCTCTTCGGCGAGTGTCCGCGAGGTCTCTCGATCTTCGTAGGTGGTTAACCAGCGCTCATGCAGGCGTTCGATGTAGAGCCCGCGAGCGACCAGGTTAGGGATGCGCAGCAGGGTCTTGCCGAGCTTGCCCTGACCACCCAAGGTCAGCACGCCGAAATAGTAGAGCAGCGAGGCCATGAAGGGCTGATCCTTGACCGCATTCAGCATGTCCGCCACGCCGAAGCGCATCGCCAGTTGCGGGATCGGCACGCCCTGTTCATCCGCAAGCGCTTGGATCAGTAGCTCCTCGCCATGCGGCAGTTGTGCGATGTAGACCAGCTTATTGCGGTCCATCGCCAGATTCTCATCGAGCAGCGGCTCGGGATACTCGCTGGTGTGCTGCAGATGCTTGAGGAAATACAGGCTGAGCGTCGGGTTGTAGATCCGCTCCTGGGACTTGGGGCTGAAGCAATAGCCGTTGTAGGCGGTGCGCATGGTCTCGAGCGCCTCGACCGCCGACCAGCTCGCGCCCTCGTCGGTCATGCGCGCGAGCATGGCCGTGATCTCGGCCTCGGTGAAGCCGCACAGGCTGTTGAAGTCCGGGTTGAGATAGAGGTTCTCGGCAACGTTGTAGCCGCTGGTGATGTCGCTCATCACCACCGGTGAGACGCCGGTGATGAAGACGCGATCGAGCCCGAGGCCACCGGCGGCGGCCTTGACCGCCTTGAACACGGTCTTCAGCAGCCCCTCGCCATAGAGCAGGGCTTCATAGTGATCCTGCTTGCGCCCGGCCATCAGGACTTCGTTGGCAAAGTTATCGTACTCGTCGATCAGCAGGTAGAGCTTGTAGGGGGTTGCGCTCAGGGCGCGGAGCGTGGTGCGCCATGACGTCAGTGCATCCTCGGGATAGAGGTCGATCGCCTGTGGGAGCACGGCCTGATAGCGGTAGGCGAAGTCGCGCATGCAGTCATTGAGATGCCGATGGATCGCCGCCTCGATCTCATGCACACCACCCTGGGACTGGATCAGCGAGAAGTCCCACTTCATCACGAAGTAGCGGTTATGCAGCGGCGTTGGATTGCGCCCAATGGCCAATGGGCCAAACAGCGCCTCGAAATCATTGGCTCGGTTCAGGTCGTAGTAATGCTCTAGCATCGAGAGCAGCAGGCTCTTGCCGAAACGCCGCGGGCGAATAAAGAGCAGTTGCCGACCGGCGGCCTCGAGCTGCGGGATGCGGTCGGTGCGATCCTGATAGAAATAGCCCTCTTGCCTGAGGGTGGCGAAGTCGCTGAGGCCGTAGGGGAAGAGCATGCCATCAACTCCCTTCAGTGTTGCCAGCGCCGCGGCATCATTCGGCGGCAAAGCGGTTTGATGCCGAACTGAATGCTGACTTGAATGCTGAAATGAATGCCGGCCTTGATGCTGGCCTTGATGGCGGCCATCATGCTCGACTTAATACCGACCTGACGGCTGATCTGATTTCGGATGCTTGGCGTGCCCCTCGGCGCGCTGGCAGATCGCCTTGGCGGTGCCGCCGAAGATGAACTGGTGTGCTGGCTGGAAGCTATACCAGTAGGCAAGGCCCCAGACCCCGGCTGGATGCCAATAAGCCGTGATGCTGAGCTTGGTGCCGCCATCGGCGCGCGGCTCTAGGTCAAACTCCAACATCCCGGCGCCGGGTGCGCGCATGCCAAAGGCCAAGCTCAGGCGCCGTTCCGGCTCGAGGCCGATGACGCTCCAGGAGCCGATGCGATCGCCAACGCGCAGATCGCTCGGATGGCGCCGGCCATGCTGCCCGCCAGGACCGCCGGCGAGCCGATCCATTAGGTCGCGCAGCTGCCAGAGGCCGTTCATGTAGTACCAGCCGTCGTCGCCGCCGATCCTAGAGACCACCCCCCAGACCGCGCTCGGTGGCGCCTTAGTCTCGGCGTTGCCACCGGCGCGTTTGGCGTAGTAGGCGTAATCGATGCGTTGTTGACGCACGGCAAAGGCTCCTTCAATCCAGCGCGCGACGACGGGTGCACTCTCACGCTCGGCCGCGAACACCGCCTCGACCGCCTCGCGGAAGCCGAGTAGTTGTTGTGGCACCAGGCGCTTCAGCTCGGCGTCGTCGGCAGAAAAGTCGTGTTTGAGGCCGCCGATGAGGGCACGGGCGATGTTGGTCGGTACCGCGGTGATGAAGCGCAGCCAATAGGCTGAGAGGGTCGGCGTGAGCACCGGCACCGGGATGATCAGCGGCGGACGACGGCCGCCGACCTCGGCCAGGATACGCATCATCTCCCGGTAGGTGAGGGTCTCTGGGCCGCCGGCATCGAAGATGCGACCCTCGGCGGCGTCGATCTGCGGCAGTCGCACCAGGTACATCAGCAGGTTGTCCAGCGCCAGCGGCGGTGACTTGGACTGCACCCAGCGTGGCGTGATCATCACCGGCAAGTGGTAGACCAGATCGCGCATCACCTCAAAGGCGGCCGAGCCGGGGCCAGCGATGATGCCGGCGCGCAGCTCGGTCACTGGCACTGAGCCGCGGCGCAGCACCTCGCCAGTGTCGCGTCGCGAGACGATGTGCTCGCTCTCGGCGTCGTCCGGAACCAGCCCACCGAGATAGACGATGCGCTTGACCCCGGCACGCTCGGCGGCGGCGGCAAAGTTGGCCGCGGCCTCTAGGTCGATCCGGCCGAAATCTTTTCCAGCGGCCATCGAGTGAACCAAATAGTAGGCGATCTCGATCCCGGCAAGCGCCTGATCCAGACTCGCTGGGTCGAGCGCATCGGCGGCGACGCAGTCAACGCCCTCCCAGCCACGCGCCTTCAGCACCGAGGGATTGCGGCTGCTCGCACGTACCCTGATGCCCTCGTCCAGCAGACGCGGAACCAGGTGGCTGCCGATATAGCCGCTGGCGCCAAAGACTAGGCAGCCCGCTGATGCATCATCGCCCCGCTCGCGCTTAGCCTGCTCGCGCTTAGTCTGCTGGCACTCAGCCTGCTCACGCTCAGCCTGCTGGCCCGCTTCGCTCTGTTCGCTTTCAATGCGATGGCCCGCTTCGCGCCGTTCGCGCTCAACCTGTGACGTTGCCTGCGAGGGTTGGTCGGCCGTTTGAGTCATTAGTGCCTCCGGATTAGGGACCTTCCGCCAATATCCTGAACCAGTTTGTATGCTCGGCGGTCAACATGACTTTGGGGCCGTCAAGCAACCTAGTACTCGCCGCTCAGGGTGTTGGTCCGGTGCCTGGCCGTTGCGTTTCAAGCCAACTGCTGATGGCCGCCTCAACCTGGTCCGGGCATTCCTCTTGTGGCAGGTGGCCGCAGCCGGGAAGCTGGACTAGGGTTGCATTCGGCAGCGCATCGGCGGTGGCCTGGGTGTCGCTCACCGGGACGATCTGATCGGCATCGCCGGTCAGCACCAGCACCGGCTGCTCGATCTCCCCGAGCCGTTCAGCGATGGTCACCGGGTCGGTCAGGGAGCGCTGCAGCAGGGCACCCCAGGCCAGATCCCAGCCAGCCATCAGCCGATGTGCGCCAGTCAGTGCACGTCGCTCTTCATCGATCTTCGCCGTGTCGGCGTAAGAGTAATCGAGCAGCGGGCTGTTGCGACCGAGGTAGCGCGCCAGCCCCAGCGAGACGCGTTGCATTTGCGGCAGACCGACCAGCCAATCCGGCAGCATCGGCCGCTTCGAGTACACCCAGGGGGCGATTAGAATTAGTCCGGAGACACGCTCGGGCGCGGCCAGGGCGGCCTCCAAGGCGAGGGTACCGCCTGAGGAGTTGCCGACCAGGATCAGCTGCTCAAGCTCCAGCGCGTCGGCGAGTGCGAATAACTGCTCCAGGGCGGCGGCTTTGCTGTAGATGTCCGAGGACTGCTGCGCAATCTCTGGCACCCGTTTGGCGCTGAGGCCATAGGGAAGCTGGTCGTAAGCGACGACCCGACCGTATTGCGCGAACAGATCGAGCAACTGGCTCCAGGTGAAGAGGTTGAAGGTGAAGCCGTGCAGGAGCATGAAGGCCGGCCCCGGCGTCTCCTCGTCAAGCCTTGCGATGAAGTGGAACTCCTGGGGCTCATCAGCGCCGGTCGGCAGGGCAATGAAACGGCTTTCGGGTGCGGCTACCAGTTCGGCATCGGTGACCCCCGGAGCCGGGCTCGGGCTGACGATGAAGGGGCCGACTGCGATCGTGAGCAGCCCTAGTAAGACGACCAGGATCAGCAGACTCAGCAGGATGCGCAGAAATGTTCGCATAGGTTAGTGGTGCGGCAAGCAGGGTGAAATTTTGGTGTGGTCAGGGCAGGACGGATGCTAGCACAGGCGTCTTTCCGGTCTCTTGAGGCGGTTTTGTTGGGAACTGCGAGTTGGGCCTGACGGCGCGCTATCTCGAACGCTGTCATTTTAGTAGAATTGGCCTCAGGTTTATTTCTTAACTCTCTCGTTCAAGGCGATTAACGATGATCGATCGCTGGTTTTTTCTGGGCCTCGGTGTGGCCTCGTCAGACGTTGCTCGGGGCAGGCTTAGGTGGTGCTCCGCTGGCGGACAGCGACTGCAGTGGCTGCTCGCGCTGATGATTGCTCTGGTGATTGCTGGGTTGAGCGCGGGCTGTGCGTCAAAGCCAGCCACGTCGACGAGCCCGTACGTTGATCGGGTGCTAGTGAAGAAGTCTGAGCGCACCATGGAGCTGCATAAGGACGGTGCCGTCTATCGCACTTATCGAATCTCGCTGGGTGATCAGCCCCGCGGCCACAAGTTTCAGGAGGGCGACGAGCGTACTCCGGAAGGCAACTATGAGCTGGATTGGCGTAATCCGAACAGCTCGTTCTACAAATCCATCCATGTGTCCTATCCCAACGACCTCGATCGCACGGTCGCACGCTCGCTCGGGGTCTCGCCGGGCGGCATGATCATGATCCATGGTCTGCCCAACTGGCTCTCGTCGCCCCGTCTGGCCGAGGAATATCGGCGCAGCGACTGGACCGACGGTTGCATCGCGGTAGGCAACGAAGAGATGGATGAGATCTGGCGACTGGTCCGAGATGGCACGCCGATCACCATCTTGCCTTAAGCTGATGCTGACGCGATTGATCGACCGGGGTGGCGTGGCGCCATGAGCGTTAGGCTTGGCTCGTCCTGCCGCAGATCTGCTGAGACTTGGCGGTCTTAGGAGCCGATCATGTTGGCATGGCGGCGCTTGGTTCATACTTGTCCCGATCTGAAGCATAACGGTGGATGCCGTCAGCCGGCGGTGGAGAAAGACAGATGTTGTTCGCGCTATTTTGGATCTTGGTCGGGCTCGTCATCGGCTGGAATCTTCCCCAGCCACCCTGGGCCAAGGAGCTGCAGGATAAGGTCGTGGGCGTGGTTAAGGCAGCGCTTGGCAAGTAAAAAACGCGATCTCGGTTGATCCCCGGCTCGAGCCGGCCGGGGATATCGTCGCACTGGTCTCGGCCCCCGGAGGTGCCGGGGTCGCTTGCTCGATCACTCGCGATCAGACACTATTCACGCATGCACTGCTGGGCCCGTTATCTGCTGTATCTGATCATCGCAACCCTTGCGCTGGGCCAGATGGTGACCGCCTGTGGTCAAACGGGTCCGTTGTATCTGCCAGACGATGACGCCGAAGCCCGGAGTCAATCAGCGCCGGTACCTGGTCCGGACACCTCCAACGAAGGCCTCGAGGCACTCGATGATGTGCCGGTCGTCCCGCCCGAGCCGGATAATTTTTGACCGATTGTTATGGATCATTTCGTCTACCAAGGTGATCAGCTCTGTGCCGAAGAGGTGCCACTACGGACCATCGCCGAGCGTTTCGGGACTCCCTGTTACGTCTACTCGCGTGCGACCCTGACCCGGCACTGGCAGGCCTTCGATGACGCCTTTGGATCGCGCCCACACCTGATCTGCTTCGCGGTCAAGGCCAACTCCAACCTGGCCGTCCTGAATCTGCTCGCGCGCTTGGGTGCGGGTTTCGATATTGTCTCGGTTGGCGAGCTGGAGCGCGTGCTGGCAGCGGGCGGCCGGCCAGACAAGGTGATCTTCTCTGGCGTCGGCAAGCGTGCCGATGAGATCCGCCGCGCGCTCGAGATCGGTATCCGCTGTTTTAACGTCGAGTCGGAATCTGAGCTGGCGCGGATCAACGCCATTGCGTTAGAGACGGGCGCTGTGGCGCCGATCTCGATCCGAGTCAATCCCGACGTCGACGCCCAGTCCCATCCCTACATCTCGACCGGGCTGAAAGAGAACAAATTCGGCATCGACATCCAGGCCGCGGAAGCGGTGTATCGCCATGCGGCCGAGCTGCCCGGGCTGCGCGTGGTCGGGATCGATTGCCATATCGGCTCGCAACTGACCAGCCTTGGCCCCTTCATCGACGCGCTGGACCGGGTGCTGCTGCTCGCTGACCGGCTCGCTGAGCAGGGCATACCGATCAAGCATCTGGATTTGGGCGGTGGTCTTGGCATCCGGTACACCGACGAAAAGCCGCCGTTGCCCGATGCCTATGCGGCCGCGCTCTGCGAGCGGCTCGGCGCGCGTTCGGTTGAGGTCATCCTTGAGCCAGGCCGGGCGATTGCTGGGAATGCGGGTGTGCTGTTGACGCGGGTCGAATATCTCAAGCCGACGCCGACACATCGCTTCGCCATCGTCGATGCCGCGATGAACGATCTGTTGCGCCCGGCCCTCTACGGGGCTGAGCAGGAGATTGTGCCGGTGCAACGGCCGCGTGCTGATCTGTCGGCGAAGCACTCGATCGCGGACCCTGGCGACCCGCAGAGCGAGCAGAGGGTTGAACCGATAGTCGATCCAACAGCCGATCTGCCAGTCGATCTAATAGTCGATCCAACGGCTGAGCTTTATGAGGTCGTC
The DNA here is from genome assembly GCF_016583905.1 of Lamprobacter modestohalophilus. Lineage (GTDB taxonomy): Bacteria > Pseudomonadota > Gammaproteobacteria > Chromatiales > Chromatiaceae > Lamprobacter > Lamprobacter modestohalophilus. The sequence continues at coordinate 213,182 of NZ_NRRY01000001.1, forward strand.
GGCCCAGTCTGCGAGACTGGCGACTTTCTCGGCCGGGCGCGTCGGTTGGCGCTGGCAGAAGGCGATCTGCTCGCGATCCGCGGCAGCGGTGCCTATGGGTTCTCGATGAGCTCGAACTACAACAGCCGACCACGCGCTGCCGAGGTGATGGTTGACGGCGATCAGGCCCATCTGGTCCGTCGGCGAGAGTCGCTTCCTGAGCTGTTCGCCGGCGAACAGGTCCTCCCATGAAGCGGACCCTGGAGCCCGAGCTGATGGACATCCAGGTCCAGGCCGAGGCCTACACGGCCCACCATCTTTCTTTTGCTGCAGCCGATCTCGACCGGCAGCCCGAGCTTGCGAGTCGCGCCCGTTTGCTCTGCGACAAGCTTCCCTCGCCGCGGCTTGAGACCCTGACCTACGATCTGCCGCGGGCGGCCTCGAGAGTCACTGCCACAGCCCTGGTTGAGCGCTACACGCGCTGCGCCTCCCCGGTTCTGCGCCAGGATGTTCATTATTCGCTGTTTGCGGCCTTACAGCAGCATGAGGTTGAGGAACAGTTGCGCGAGGAAGATTTCCAGCTATCGCTCTCGGTCCCAGTCGTCGGTGACCGCCATCGCGCGCGCCATCCTGCGGTCTGGGGCAGGCGGTCCTAGTGCAGATGCGCTTCACCAAGATGCAGGGGCTCGGCAATGACTTCGTCGTCATCGATGCGATTCGGCAGCAGGTCGACTTGAGTGCCGGGCAGATTCGCCGGCTGGCTGATCGACATTTCGGTATCGGCTGCGATCAGGTTCTGCTGGTCGAGCCGCCACGATCAGACGACACCGCTTTCCACTATCGGATCTTCAACGCCGATGGCTCCGAGGTCGAGCAATGCGGGAATGGCGCACGCTGCTTCGCGCGGTATGTTCGGGACGAGGGGCTGACCTCTGCCAACTCCATTCGTGTTGGCACCGCGGCGGGTCCGATAACCCTAGAGCTCTGCCCCGACGGGCAAGTGAGTGTGGACATGGGGCTCCCGCGTTTCGACCCTGCCGCCATCCCGCTCGCGGTGCGTGCTCGCGCGCCGGCCTATGATCTCGGTGCCGGCTGTCGTGCGTTGCGGATTGGTGCTCTGTCGATGGGCAATCCGCACGCGGTGCTCGCGGTCACCGATGATCTCGACCAGGCACCCGTCTCGGAGATTGGCCCGCGCATCGAGCGTGATCCGCTGTTCCCGCGCGGGGCGAACGTCGGTTTTATGCAGCGTCAGAGCGCCACCGCCATCCGGCTGCGCGTCTGGGAGCGCGGCGTGGGTGAGACCCTGGCCTGCGGTACGGGCGCTTGTGCCGCCGTGGTGGTCGGGCGCCTCTGGGGCGAGCTCGACGAGCGCGTCGAAGTGAGCTTGCCGGGTGGAACCCTGATCATCGATTGGCCAGGGGAAGGCATGCCGGTACGGATGACTGGCCCCGCCGTCCGCGTCTTCGACGGGAGTATTGAGATGGAAAGATTGAGATGGAAATATTGAGCAATGAATAGTCGTAGCAATGAGGTGGCATCGGCGGTCAGTGATGAGACGGTTGCTGCCTGGTTGATGCGGCATCCAGACTTCCTGTTGCGCCACCGCGATGTCCTCGCCAAGCTCAATGTTCCTCACGGCAGCGGTGGTGCGACCTCGCTGATCGAGCGCCAGGTGACGGTGCTGCGCGAGCAGCTCGCCCATGAGCGTGGCCGGTTGAATCACTTGGTCGCACGGGCGCACGATTACGAAGCCTTGCTCACACGCCTACACGAGCTGACCCTGCGACTGATACTGGCTCCCGATCTGCTGCACGCCTGCAACGCCTTGGAGCAGGCGTTGCGCGAGCAGTTCAGTGCCGATGCTGTTGCGGTCAAGCTATTCCCGGTCGATGCGAATGAGCGTGCGGCCGACCCGCTGGTGCGCAGTTTCGCCGACTTCATTGATAGCAATCGCTGCCTTTGCGGTCCCTTTGCTGCCGAACAGGCCGGGGGGCTGTTCGGTAAGCTCCCGGTCGAGATCCATTCGGCTGCACTGATCCCGATCCGTGCGCATGAGCAAACCGGTGTGCTGGCGATCGGCAGTGCCGATCCAAAACGCTTCGCGTCGGATATGGGCACCGACCTGCTCGAGCGTCTTGGCGCGGTCGCCGGCGCTAAGCTCGCCAGCCTCGCCCACCTCGAGCGCGTCCGTTCAGTCTGATGGGTGCGCCGACCGACGATTTGCGATCTGAGCTGAAGGCGGACAGGGTCTCAAGCTCAAATACAGCTTCTTCGTCTGCCTCAGCCTCTGCCCTTGGTTCTGCCTCAGCCTCTGCCACAGCCACAGCCACAGCCTCAGCCTCAGCCTCAGCTTTGGGTCCAGAAGCGGATGATGACCCAGCTCCAGGTCCAGGGCTAGATCCAGGTCCAGATTCGGACCCGCTACTCCCGAGTTTCCTCGGCCATCTTGCCAACGAGCGTCGGGTATCGCCGCATACCTTGAGTAATTATCGGCGCGATCTCGAGCGTATCGCCCGCTGGCGACTTGAGCAGGGCATCCAGGCGTGGTCGGATCTACGCGATGAGTCGATTCGCCGCTATGTCGCAGCTCGGCATCGCATGGGCATCGGCGGCCGCACCTTGGCGCGCGAGCTTTCCGCATTGCGCACCTTTTTCGACTACTTGCTGCGTGAACGCCTGGTGTCCCATAACCCGGCGCGCGGGCTGCGCGCGCCGAAGAGTGCGAGGCGTCTGCCGAGCAGCCTGGACGCCGATACGCTGAGCGCATTGCTCGATAGTGACAGGCCCATCGGGGCTGGCGCTGATCCAACAAGTCCAGGCACCGCCGAGGCGGACTCAGGGATCGAGAACGATCCGTTGGCGTTGCGCGATACCGCGATGGTTGAACTCTTGTACTCGTCGGGCTTGCGCCTTGCCGAGCTCATCTCGGTGGATGTGCGTGACATCGACCCAGCCGACGCCATGCTGACCGTGGTCGGTAAGGGCTCCAAGACCCGCCGGGTGCCGGTAGGCCGAGCGGCGCTACAAGCCATTGCGGGCTGGCTTGCGGTCCGCCCCTTGCTCGCCGCGGCGGACGAGTCGGCCCTTTTCGTCAGCTCGCGCGGTAGGCGCATCCATCCGCGCACCGTTCAGGCGCGTCTCAAGCACTGGGCGCAGCAACGGTCTGCGGGCCGCAATCTGCATCCGCATCTGTTGCGACACTCCTTCGCCAGTCATCTGCTCGAATCCTCGGGCGACCTGCGTGCCGTTCAAGAGCTACTCGGCCACGCCGACATCGCCACGACTCAGGTCTATACCCACCTAGATTTTCAACACCTTGCGCAGGTCTACGATCAAGCCCATCCACGCGCGCGGAAGCGGCGCTAGGCACATGGGCGGTCGCACAGGCGCCGGTCAGCCTCGCGCCCCGCGGGTGTTGCTCTACAGCAGTCAAGGCTGTGCGCACTGCCGCCAGGCTAAAGCCTTTCTTGACGCGCGCGGTATTGCCTACAGCGAGCTTGATGTCGGACGCAGCGCCAAGGCGCGCAAGGCCTTAGAGCGCCTTGGCGCCCGTGCGGTGCCGACGATACTGGTCGGCGACCAACGCCTGGACGGCTTCTCAGAGCGCGCATTCCTCGCCGCCTACAAGCGCCACAGCGACAGCTGATTCTCGGATCGATCGGCGTTCCACCTGCCTTGCTGCCAGTGTGCCTAATTGGTCCGCCCAGTTGGTCCGCCCAGTTGGTCCGCCCAATTGGTCCGCCAAAATTGGTCTGCCAAAATTGGTCTGCCAAAATTGGTCTGCCAAAAGTGGTCAGTCCAATTACGGCTCTAGCTGAGTTGCATGGGGACAAGGCCGGCAGACGGGCGGGACAAGGGCGTGGCGGTTCTAAAAGACCATGCTCTTAACTGGGTTTCACTTGGCAAATGTTCAGGATGTCCTAACATCCGTCTCGTAGCGGGCAGAAACATAGCCTTTGAAGATGCTGAAAGCCTTCTCTGAACTGCTTCTGTCCATGTCTCTGACGTTAAATCATCGACAGCTTGAGGAACTACCCATGACCGACTCGACCACCCGCTCACATCGTCTCGTTGTCATTCTTGGCCTCAGCATGGCGCTGGGTCCGCTGACCGCCCTCTCGTTCGGTAGCAAGTACGCAGACGAGGAGACTTTCGCTCGCGCACAGGCAGGTCTGCAAAACGCGAAGCCGACTGACGTGCTTGGGAAGTATGGCGACGTCGACGGTGTTCCGAGCTACGCAAGCTCCAAAACGCTGGCAGATGTCCTCTCTGGCTCGGGCGTGTTCGACGACTTCCGCACGGCGATGCAGGCCATTGATAAGGCTGATCTACTGACCGGCAGTGGCACTTACACCCTCTTTGTTCCGAGCGATGAGGCCTTCGCTAAACTGTCTGATGAGCAGCGCGCCGCGCTGCGTGATGATCCCGCAGCACTGGCCTCGTTGATCTCGAAGCACATCGTGCCTGGACGCTACAGCGCGACTGACCTGATGCAGATGCGCGAGGCCCGGACCATCGACGGGACTTCGATCGCCGTCGGGCCGACGGCCAGCGCGGGTGGCCACATCGGCTTTGGCAGCTCAGATGTGGTGCAGAGTAATCTCCACGCCACCAACGGTATCGTGCACGTGATCGACCGCGTGAATCTGTAACCTATCCGCGCTGCCCTCAGCCTAGCTTAGCCGAGATCAGACTCGCTCTCGACCGACGCTGACGCAGCAAGCAAGACGAAGGCCCGGCACCCCACTGGTGTGCCGGGCCTTCTTGTTACCGTTGATACGGATTGAGCTTCCCTCAAACCAATCGTTGCGGTGTTCGAACTGGTGCTGCGCGATCAGCGTTACCCTGCAACAACCGCTTCATCGTTCCGGGTAGCGACGCGCAATGAGCGTTAGTGCCGGTGATCCGGCTCCTGCCTGAGCGCGTTCAGGTAGACCTGTTGCTCGTGCAGGGCCTCGGCCTGGATCGCGAGAAGCTTCTGGTAGTCCTCGGGCAGTTTTTGATCCATCCCCGTCTCGACAAAGCGCTCCAGTGTCTCGGCGGTCTCTTGCAACAAGCTCTCCAACTCGTTGAGTACGTGCCGGTAATCACTGTCGGACATTCCCGTCATGGGCTCGGGTCGAAGCGGTAGCCGAGGCGTTCAATATCCGATGCAAAGTGCTTGGCGACCAACTCGGCGGTGCTGTCGTCGTAATAGCGGCGATAGTCGGCGCCGCGGTCGTTGGCCTGCCGGCGGTGCGGGAGCTTGGGTGGCTGGATGCCGATGCGCGTGCAGGCCTCTGTGAAGTCCTGCTCAAGACGTTCATAGCGGCCGATGTAGTCAACGATCAGGTTGCCGCGCAGGTCGATCAAATAATCGGTCTGGAGCTCGATCGAGGTGTCGATGTGGTATTGCGGCGGTCGCTCGGGGTCGAGCTTCCAGCGCAAGAAGGCGGCAAAATCTTCATGGCCGCTAAGGTGCTGGGGGCGCTCGCGCCGAATGTGGTGAAAGGAGCTGACCTGTAGATCCCAGGGGTTGCGGACGAACGCAAACTTGAACAAGGCGTCGAAGCGTTCGCGCGGTAACAGCTCCTTTGCCGCGATAGCCTTGGCATGGCGTGGCAGCTTGGTGGCAATGCGATGACCGCTCAGGTGACTGAGACGGCTGCAGACAAACATCGGCCAATACCAGGGATCAGCCCAACGTCGACGCGCCAGCGCCGCACGCACACTGGTGCCGCCGGTCTTGGCAATATGGATGAACAGGAACTGATGCTTGATCGAGAGCAGCATAGGGCATTGTATACAGCAAGCAAAGGCCTGGCGTGAGCCTGATCCGCAGCCCAAGATGTCGTGGTCAGTGGTCAGTGGTCAGTGGTCAGTGGTCAGTGGTCAGTGGTCAGTGCGGCTCAGACCTCAGAGGCATTCCAATTGTTGAATGCGAGCAGCCAAGAGCGAATACCGGGGTTAGCCGCACCCGTCGCCAGCAACTGTTCACCAATCTCGATCATGAGGTTGCGGAATTCCCGCACCAGCATGGCCCATTCGGCCTCTGCCAGTCCTGGGTTGTCACTCATGGTCTCGGCGGCCAGCGAGCCGGCCCCGGCCCACCAGGCATTGCCATCGAGCTGATGCCGCACTTGCGCGGGTGACGTCTGCAGCAGGCCTAGCAGTTCCCTAACCTCAGTGGCGCGCGCATGATCGATGCCTTCGAGCAGCTCGGCGAGTCGCTCGAGCGGGCGCACGAAAAGGCTGGCGTCGTCGGGACCCGCCTCAGTCAGCGGTGTGCCGAAAACGGAGGTCTTGGCTGCGGAGACAGGCGTCATGGGAGAGCGATACTCGACTTTCTTTCGGATCTGAGGTTACATCCTACCTGATCCGAAAGGCGATCTTGCGATCCGCGTCGCGATGGCTTGCGGCGATCCTGGCGATGTTTTTGGCGACGTTTGTGATGACGTTTGTGATGACGTTTGTGGCGATGTTCGTGAAACCATGATGACAACAACAAAGCGCTCCGTCCCTGCATCGCTAGCTGAATTCGGAGAGGCGCCGCTTCTGGCTTTGGCACCGCTGAGCAACGCGGAGCTTGAGGCGTTGGAACTGATCGACAACCTGCCCTGATGTCGAAGTCGAGTCGCCGAGTCTTGCTCTTCAGGCTGTTGACGCTGCTTGCTGTTGCCTGGATTCAGGTCTGGAGTCCGGCTCATGCCGAGCCAGCCTTTTCCGATGTCTTTCGTGATCATGCGGCGACCATGTTGCTGGTCGATCCCGCCAGTGGCGCGATTCGCGATGCGAATGCCGCAGCGGTGCGCTTTTACGGCTATCCCCGGGAGCGCCTGCTTGCGATGCGCATCCAGGACATCAGCACCCTGGCGCCCTTGCGAGTGAATGAAGAGATGGAGCGCGCAGAGAGCGGTGAGCGCGCGCACTTCGTGTTTCGCCATCGGCTCGCGTCTGGCGAGGAGCGCAAGGTTGCGGTTTGGTCATCGCCGCTGAACATCGACGGCAAGATCCAACTGCTGTCGATCATCTCCGATCTCACCGTGATGCGCGAGGCGAATGATCCCTTCTGGCATTACCAGAGCGGGCTTGAGGATAAGGTCGATCTACAATCGTCGCAGATCGCGGCTTATGTCGCCGAGCGTCGGGAGCAGGATCGGCGTACCATCCTCGTCCTCTTTATTGGCGTGATGGCCTTGTTATTGCTCAGCGCGAAGCTCGCTCGTGACGTGCGAAGGCGGCGGCAAGCGGAGGCGACAGCTAAGCAGCTGTTGGAAAAAAACGCTCAGGCAAATGGTGCGCTGCAGCGCTTCACCGAGGTCGCCGCTCATCACCTGCAGGAGCCCTGCCGACGCATGGCCAGCTATGCCGGCCTGATTCGACGTCGGCTGGAACGTGGCGCGCAGCTTGATGAACTGGAACCACTGGCGTTGACGCTGGAGACGCAGGCCATTCGGCAGCGGACGCTGGTGCGCGACATGCAACTCTATCTGGCCGCGGGCCAGGCCAGTGCGCAACAGGGCGTTGATGATCCAGCGGCGCTGACACGGGAGTTCTTTGCGAACTTGGCTGATCAGCATTCACAGGCACCAGTGACCCTGTCTGTCGCTGAGATGCCCCGCATCCCGCTCGATCGTCAATGGCTGAGCTATTGCCTGCGCTGCTTGCTCGAGAATGCGATTGAGCACGCTGATCCGGAGCAGCCGGTCGAGATTCAGGTCTTCACCCGCGCTGCAGTGGGCGGCTTACAACTCTTGGTCGCCGACAATGGGCCAGGGATTCCAGCGCCTTATCGCGAGCGCGTCTTCGGCGTCTTCGAGCAACTGAGTCCGCCCATTTTGGCAACGCGCACTGGCATCGGGCTGGCGATCGTGAGACGGATCATGGAGACCGTCGGCGGTCGTGCCATGGCGGAGGAGACGCCTGGTGGCGGTACGACAATCGTACTAGATTTTACGCGCGAGGATCTTTCGTCATGATCATCAACCAACCTGTGTTTACCGTCCTGCTCGTCGAAGACGAGATCGCGGATGCCGATCTGGTGCGGATGGCATTCGAGGAAAGCCGCGTGCTGGTCAGGCTGCATCACGTCGTCGATGGGGTCGAGGCGCTCAAGTTCTTGCGCCGCGAGACCGAGGCGTCTGCGACTGCGCCGCGTCCGGATCTGATCCTGCTCGACCTGAATATGCCGCGGATGAATGGTCGGGAATTCCTGCAGCAGGTGAAGCAGGATGAGGATCTTCGCGCGATTCCGGTGGTGGTGCTGACCACCTCTGATGTTGAGCGCGACGTCGTTGAGAGCTATGGCCTAGGTGCGGCCGGCTATGTCGTCAAGCCGGTCGATCTTGACCAACTGATCCATGCAATCAAGGGCATGGAGAGCTACTGGTTCACAGTGGTGAAATTGCCAGAATAGTCTCATCGGCTATCGGCTATCGGCTATCGGCTATCGGCTATCGGCTATCGGCTATCGGCTATCGGCTATCGGCTATCGGGCAGGTCAGGTCAGGGCAGCGAGGTAAAGGGGCACAGGGGCAGAGGTGGTAAGCCTGAGACCGGCCCGGCGGGGTCAGATGTGAGTCCGACCACCATCGCGGGCTGCGGTTTTAAGGTTGAAGCTGGGTTTAGTGGCTGTCCATTTTCTACTTCCAGATGATCGCCCAACACTGGCCCTCAAATCGGGAAGACGTTGATAGACAGTTTCTTACCGTTGAACCTCAGTGATCACTCGGCACCAGATCGCGGTAGGCGTGCCAGGTTGCATGGCCGACCAGCGGCATGGCGATCGCGAGGCCGACGTAGAAGGTTAGCAAACCGAGGCCGATGAAGAAGACGATCAGTAGCGCCCACAGCGTCATCGGTGCCCAGTTCTGAGTCACCGCCTTCACGCTCGTGCGGATTGCGGTAAAGCCATCGACCTTGCGGTCCATCAGCATCGGTACTGAGATCGCGCTGATGGCATAGGCCAGCCAAGCCAACAGGAAACCAACCGCCATGCTCGCGAAGGCGAAGGCGTTGTGCTCCCCAGATAGGAAAACGGTGCTGAAAAAGTTTTCCAGCGGCGGGTGCATGCCGGTGTAGAGCAGCGCGAAGAGCACGAAGTTCGACATCATCCACAGCTGCATGATGATCAGCAGGCCGGCGGTGATGACCCCGAGCTGGGCCTGATTCCGACGCCAGGCCTCAAGCGCGCTACAGAACTGGATCGGCTCGTTACGCTCGACATGTGCGCTCATCTGGTACAGGCCGAGACCGATGATGGGCGCAAGGAGATAGAAGCCGGCGACCAGAAAAGGCACGATAAAGAACATGCCCTCGCTCTTCAGGCCTAGGGTGATCAGTCCGCTGATCAGCACGATGGCGGCGCCATAGGTCAGGCTATAACGGCGGGCTGCGAGCATGTCGCGCCAGCCCTTCTCGATCCACTCCCAGGGCTGAGCGAAGCTGATCTGATTGACGACGAAATCCTCGGCTTGGACAGCGTCAACGGCGGTGGTTTGCTCCATCGCGAATTCCTCCGGTATTTATTTTGGTCTCGGGATACAAGCCTAGGCTCGATGCCATCGGTGCCATGCAGTAGGGGCGTGATGACTCAGAATCGAGCCCTGGTGGCGGGGCCTTAGCCGGGCTCCGCGTTATTGTTGTTATCGGATCGTTGCGGTTCAGCTTAAGGTAACAGGCTGGTGGTGCTAATTTTTCGGGCTCTGCGCTGCAGCGACGTTGGGGTTTTGTGAATGCCTGCGACGCCCATAATTTGGTCTAGTCACTGATAAAACGCAAGGTATATCGGTCAATATTGTGCAGATCAGTGGAAAACTGCGCAAAATCCTGTCAACTCGAGATTCCGATGGAACTGAAGTGCCTATTTGCATTGCCAATGATGATCGGCTGCGCCTGGCGTTGATCTTGAGGCGACATCGCCCCACGGGTTGCGCGCGGCTGAGCCGATTGAGCGCCAGATTCGTGTGGAACAGGCCTCCGACAAACCGGTTAGCCAGTCGGTGACCCGACCCTCTGGCTGCTCGGTGAAGGACTAAGCCCCACCCGGGCTCGCATTGGCTTGCGAGGCGCCTTCAAACAGCGCCCGCTTGATCCGATCGAAGCGTGCATCCAGGGCCGTTGACGCGGCTGCCGGGGAGCTCAGATACCAGTCACGGAGCAGGGCGGCGCTATCGTCATTGCCGTTCGTCTCGCCGTCGCCCATCCGATCGCGCAAGCGCTCGACCTGGCGTTGCATGCGTTCGGTCTGTAAGTGCTCTGGCGATGGGACCTGACTGATGATCTCGAGACTCAGGCACAGGGTCTCACGCCGAGCCAGGTTCTCGTTGAGCAGCGCGGCGAGCCTGCTGCGTTGACCCGGCTCGCGGCAACCGCTCAGCACCCGATCGAATGCCTTATCCATCGCTGCTGCGAGATCAGCGTCCTCGACGCTCGGCAGGGCCTCCCAGCCCTGCTTGAGCTGCTCGCAGTCGTGTCTCTCGTGAGTCTCGTCTTCAATGGGCGTCGTCGTGTCGATGGCGTCGCCGGTTGCTTCAGCGGTGCTCTCAGCGGTTGCGCTTGGCGCCGCCGCGGTGAGCCGGCGGCCAGCACTATCACAATAAGCAGCCCGCGTGGCCAGGTGCTCGAGCCCCGCCCAGCGCTGTGCCTCATGCAGACCGGCGAGTCGGTCTTTGGCCGCTGCAAGGCCTTCGCGCCATTGACGATTCAGTGCCGACTGGACTTGGCGAGGAACCGGCAGCGCCTCCGTGTCGCTCCAGCGCATCTTCAATTCGCGGATCTGTTGCTCGAGCGCCTCCGGTGACTGGATGCCTGCTGACTGGATACCTGCAGCGTCGACCAATGCCAAGAGGTCTTGGCAGATGGCCTCTCGTGTCGCCTGATGTTCACGGAGGCTTGCATCGCGCGCCTCGGACTCGGCGGCTCGGCGGGCAAAGATCGCATCGCTTGCCGTGCGGAACTGCTGCCAAAGTGCATTCTCCTCGCGATGCCGCGCCGGCACGGTGGTCTGCCATCGGCTTTGCAGCTGCTTTGCGGCGTCGATCGCTTTGCGCAGATCTTGCTCATCGGCAAGCGCGCGCATCTGCTCGAGCAGTTCCTGTTTCTCCGCTTGGTTGCGCTCGCGCTCCTCGGCTAGGCTGCGATCGAGCCGCCGCAGTGCGCGTCGGAAGTGGCCTTCAATCGCGCGATCGCGGGCGCCCTGATGATCGCCGCCAGGGGCCTCGATCAGACGACTCCAGGCCTGGCGCATCTCGCGCTCGGCACGGTGCAGCTTCTTCCAATCAACGCGCTGCCAGTCGACCTTGGCGAGGAAGTCTTCGAGCCGCTTCGCCAGTGCCTCGCGCTGCTTGCGGTTCTCGCTGCGCAGCGCCGTCTGGGCCTCGAGATAGGGACGGCAGCGCTCGCGGATCTGCTCCGCGGCCTGCCGAAACCGCTCCCAGAGCGCATCATCGGCGGGGGCGCCTTGGCGGTCGAGCGCTTGCCATTGGCTCTTGAGCTCCTCCAAGCGATTGATGCTGGGCTCATCGGCGTGCTCGGTGTCGGCGGCCAAGGCCTCGATCTGGGCGCAGATCTGCGCGCGATGCTCGTCGGTGCTCCAGCGTCGCCAGTGGCGTAGCTCGCGGAGCTGCGGTGCAATCTGTTTCAGGCGCTCATCGGTGGCGGACAAGATGTCGCGCCCAACGCCTGCTGCGCGGCTATGATCGAGAGTCGCGCTGATGCTCTGATACAGCGGGTCGGCCTTCTTCAGCTCGCCTTGGTTAAGGTGCTGCTCCAATTCGGTGAGACGCTCGGGCAGGCTGTCGAGTTTGCGTAACAGCTGTTTTTGATGTCGCTCGAAGCGTTGCTCCAGACGCGCTAGCCGCTGGTCGATCTCTTCCAGTGTGGTCAGCTGGGGCTGTGCTTTGGTTTTGACCTCCGCGGTATCAGCAGCAGTGCTTGTATCGGCCGCGATCTCGGACCCGCTCGATGCGGCGGCAAATGCTGGCTTGTTTGGCAAGCGACGGCGCCGTTTGCGTAAGGCGTCGAGGGTGCGCTGATCAGGTACCGCGTTACGCTCGCTTTGTCGGCGCAGATCGGCAAGCAGCTGTTCTGCTGTCTGCTGTGCCTGGTCTGCCTGGCCTGCCTGGTTTTCCTGCTCTGCCTGCGCATGCTGTTGGCGTTGTCGGCGCTGTGCTCGGAGCGCACGCTCGGCTTGCCGATAGGCCTGCGCGAGTGCGGGGTGGTCGTCTCCTGCTTGCCTTTCGGCGCTCTGCCAAGCGGTTTGCAGACCTTGTAGCTCCTGCTCGAGGTCGCTCGGGTCAAGCTCGGGTGCTCGTGTAACGAGCGCCTGCAGTGCTTCGATCAGCGCCTCCTGGTCCTGGTCGCTAACGGCTATTGGTTCAGCTTGTTGCTCAATCTCCTGCTCGGCGCCAGGCGCTGCCCGACCCTCGGTCGGATGTTCAGCCTGGCTTTCTTGCTCGGCCACAGGCGGTGCCGCTTGTGCCTGCAGGTAGGTCTGATAGTCGGCTAGGAAGCGCTGCCGCAGATGCTCGAAGCGGTCGCGCAAAGCCTGATCCGCATCCGTCTCGATCGTCTGCCATTGCTGCTCGAGGTGCCCGAGCACGGCGCGATCCTGCAGCCAGTTGTCGTAGCGACCCAGCCCTTCCAGACGCTCGCAGAGGGTGGTGCCGAGTGCTCGCGCGCGTTGCGGGCGTTCTTCTTGCTCGATGAGCTGCTTGAGTCGCTCGCGCACGAGCCGGTAGACGCGTTTGTCGCGTTTGCCGATGGCCTTGACGATCTGCTCCAGCGCCTGCTTCTGTTGCACGCGCTCGGCGGCGGCGAGCCGATTGCCGGCGACCGCGTCGTTGATTGCGCATCCCGTCAGGACCGCGGCATCCTCGAGCTGGCTGATCGCGGCGAGACGCAGCTCAGCGTCACTGGCTTGGGTTGCGGCTTGCTCGAGCAGGCCCGGGTTGGCTGCGCGGCTCAGCTCGGCGAGCCGTGCCTCGAGCTGTGGCGCGTTGGCGTCGAGTCCGCACAGCAGCCGTCGGTAGCGCGCCTCGGCGAGCTCGCGCACGCCAGCGTCGTGGTCGGCATCGGCGAGGTCTCGCAGACGCCTGAGGTCGGTCAGTTGTCGGCAGGCATTCCGGCGGACGTTGACATCGGTACTCTCGAGTGCGGTCGCGACCTCCATCTGTTGAGCGGCGGGGGCCTTGGACTCGGCGCGGCGGCCGAACAGACGTTTCAGCAACATGGTAGCGAGGGGAAGGTGGCGGCAAGGTGACCGGCCATTGTATACCGCTCAAGGCTGGTCGACGGATGCTGCGATCATGCTGTGATCAACCGCTGCGTCGCTCGCCGACGAAGGGATTGGTTCGGCGCTCTTCTCCTAGGGTTCCCATCGGGCCATGCCCCGGGATGAAGCGGACTTCATCGCCGAGCGGAAATAAGCGCTCTCGGATCGAGGCGAGTAGTTGCGCGTGGTCCCCGCGCGGGAAGTCGGTGCGGCCGATCGCGCCTCGGAATAGCACATCGCCAACCTGCGCCAGGCCTGCGGCGCGATCAAAGAACACGAGATGGCCGGGCGTGTGGCCTGGGCAGTGCAACACTTCGAGGCTGCGCTCGCCGAGCTGCAACTGCTGGCCATGCTCGAGCCATTGGTCGGGGCTGAACGCGGACTGCGGCGGGAAGCCGAACATCTGTGCCTGTTGTGGCAGCGCATCAAGCCAGAAGGCGTCGTCGCGATGCGGTCCGATGATCGGCAGATTGAGCTGTGCCGCGAGCTCGGGCGCGGCGCCGACATGGTCCAGATGGCCATGGGTGAGCAGGATCATGCGTGGTGTGGCGTTGAGACGCTCCAAGGCGGCGATAATCCGCGCTGGCTCGCCGCCCGGATCGACAATGGCGCTCTCCCGCGTTGTTGGGCAGATCAACAGCGTGCAATTCTGCTCGAAGGGCGTGACGGGGATGATCTCAAACTGCATCACTTGGACTCCTGGCTGGCGCGAGAGCTGGAGCTGGAGCTAACGCTGGAACTTGGGCCTGAACTGCCGCTGCTGCTTCCATTGTTGCTGCCGTTGCCGTTGCCGTCGCTGCTAAGCAGCGTGGTGCTGCCGGCGCCCTTGCTCAGCAACAGCGTGCGGGTGCCGGCAAGGCGGTCGTACCAGGTGAGTCGGTCGCGATCGAACAGCATCCACCAGAGGCCGAGGCCGGCTGGTGCTAGGGTCAGGATGGCGAAGCCGATGCGGCGTAGTGCATCGACACTGCTGAGCGGCGAGCCGTCTTCGCGCAGGATGAGCAATCGCCAGGCGCGCATGGCCAAGGTCTGGCGGCCAGCGGTCCAGAAGTAGAGATAGTAGCCAACGATGACTGCAATCAGGTAGAGCTGAAACAGGAAGCCAGCGACGCCCTGGGTGAGGTCAGCGCCGGTGAGACTCTGCACCAAGATGGTGTAGACGAAGGCGGCAGCAAAGAGTACAGAAGCGACCAGCAGTAGGTCGTAGAGGATGGCGGCTAGGCGGCGCAGTAGCCCTGGGCCCTGTGTCTGGGAGAGGTCAGTCATTCGGTATCTCGAAGTGTGTTCTGGGCTGCAGGTTGCTTGGTCAGGCAACCTTACCGAGGCGGCGGGTCTTCTGGCTAGCACTGCATTGTGGCGGCTGATGGGGCCTGATCGGCTAGACTATCGGCTCGACTGGTGGTTCGGATTTGGGCAGGATGCTGGCATTCCGCGACCTTGGCATCGACGCGCCTGATCGAAATCGCTTGGGTCGCTATCTTCCTGAACGGAGCCATTCGCTTGCAACTGGTGGCGTTGTGAAACTACCCCGCATCAGCGTCAAACCGACCCTCTTTACTGTACTGCGCCGTTTACCGATGCCGGTGATCAGCATCTTAATCGGCCTGATGGCTGGCCTGGCGGTCTGGATTACCTTGGATCAGGTGCAGAGTCGGGCGGTTGAGCGCATCTTTGGACGTGAGCTGTCGATGCGTCTGGACTTGAGGGCGCGCGAGAGTCTGATTCGTTTTGATCAGTATATGGCCAACTATGCGTCAACGACCCGTCTGTTGGCGAACCATCGGCGTCTCGCGCAGTACCTGGAGCCGCTGTTTTGGTTCCCGGGCGAGGTCGTCGATCCAGTGATCTATGCCGGCTTCCGTCCGTTCTGGCTGCCGGATGTGTTTGGCCGAAATGCACTGTTGGCGCCGAGCCATGTGCTGCTGGTGGACTCACGCGGTCTGGTGCGCGAGGTCTATCAGTCCGGCGAGCAGTCTTTGCCGGCGGAGTTGACCAATGATCTGGGTGAATGGCTGAGTGATCTCGATGAGGTGCGGACCGTGCTGGCGCGCTTCGATGACAGCCCCTTCCTCGTGGTGAGCGACCGTGTCGAGGATGCGAGCGGCTATACCATGGGCAGTTTGGTGGTGCTGGTGCCGGTGGATGCTGCTTTTCTGGCCGCTTCTGAGGGCAGTTTCTCGGCCGACAGCTCGGCGGTGGCGCTGGTCGACGCCGACGAGCAGCGCATTCTTGCCAGCAACGAGCCCGAGCAGCTGATTCCGGGAACCTTGCTCAACGAATGGGGCGATGAGTTCTTGGTGACCTCGCAGTCGCTGCCCGCCTACGAAGGCTCGAACTGGAACATCCTGTTTGCGACCTTCATCCCGCAGCGCAGTGTGGCCAAGATGTCGAGTAAGGTGATTGATTTCGAGCGCAACCAGCGCCTGATCGCCGCGTTGGTCTTCATCACGGTCTTTACGCTGGTCATCTACCTGGTCTCGGCACGCCTCAACAAGGTGTTGAAGCGCATGACGCGCTTTTCTCAGCGGGCGCTCGGGATCGACCAGCCGGGCTTCAAAGGGGGCGGTAACCAGCTGCTGCTGTTAGAAGAATGGATGCAGCACTTCACTTCGTTGGTGCTGCGTGCGCGTGAGGAGATGCGGCGCAAGCACGAGCACGAGATGCGCGAGACGGAGGCATTGAAGGCGGCCATCATGGAGGCGTCGCTGGATTCGATCGTGACCCTGAACCGTGCCGGCTCGGTGATCGACTACAATCCGACCGCGGAGTACACCCTCGGCTTTGATCGCGATCAGATCATCGGTACTGATTTCGTGCGCGCCTTCATCGCCCCTAGCGATCGTGCCAATTTCATCGGGCTGTTGCAGGAATCGCGTCGCCGTGGCCCACTCGGCGATCGGCCGCACGCGCGCACCGAGCTGCGCGCGGTGCGTAACAACGAGCAGCTGTTCCCGATCGAGATCTCGATCGTGCCGATCGCGCTCGACGATGAGCCGGTTTATACGCTCTATATCCACGACATTACCAAGCGCAAGGAGGCCGAGCGCGAGATCAAAGGCCTCGCTCGCTTTGCCAGCGAGAGCCCGAGCCCGATCTTGCGAGTCAATGGCGCCGCCCGCATCGTCTATGCGAATGCATCTAGCCAGCCGTTGATGACGGCCTGGGAGACCGAGCCCGGCGGACCATTGCCAGCGCGTTGGTGTGATCAGGTGAGGGAGACGCTCGAGGGTGGCGAGACGCGCGAGTACGAAGACGATCTGGGCAGCACGATCTACTCGCTGCTATTCGTGCCGATTCAAGACCTTGGGTATGTCAACATCTACGCGCGCGACATCACCGCTGTGCGTCGGGCCGAACAGGAGTCGCGTCAGCATCAGGCAGAGCTGGTCCATGTCTGCCGATTGAGTACCATGGGCGAGGTCGCGACCGGGATGGCGCATGAGCTCAATCAGCCACTGTCGGCGATCGTCAACTACGCCAACGGTGCGAGCCGTCGGCTGAAAAGTGGTCAAGATGAGCACGCGCCGCTGATCGACGCGATGGCGCACATCTCCGGGCAGGCCCAGCGCGCTGGCGAGATCATCAAGCGGTTACGGGCGTTGGTCGGCAAACAGCAGCCGATCCGCTCGGTGGTCGACCTCAATCTGCTGGTGCGCGAGGTCTGTAGCTTCGTCGAATTCGAGACCGCGAAGCTCGAGATGCAGATCGAGCAGCAGCTGACCGAGGAGCCGATCCCGGTGGATGTGGACCTGGTCCAGATCGAGCAGGTGCTGCTAAACCTGGTTCGCAACGCGCTGGATGCGCTCGAGGAAATGGCGCCTGGTGAGCGTGCGCTCCTGGTCAGCACGCGGCGCGTCGGCGAGCGTGCGCTGGTGCGCGTACAGGATAATGGACCCGGTATTCCAGCGCAGCGAATGGATCTATTGTTCGATCCCTTCTTCACCACCAAAGAAAGCGGAATGGGTATGGGGCTACCAATCAGTTTGACCATCCTCGAAGATCACAACGGCACGATCCGCGCGGAATCCGAGCCCGGTGCTGGTGCGCTGTTCGAGGTCGAGCTGCCGGTCGCCGCCGATGCGGCTGGTTCCGATGACGGACAGGCCGCGATGGCGGTGGCGCTGGCGGATGCGCGTGAGCTGAATCTGCTCGAACTTCCGCGCGCGGAAGGGACGCACGGATGAGTAAAACGCTCACCGTTTTTGTGGTCGACGACGATCAGGCCATGCGCGGCTCGTTGAAGTGGCTCATCGAGTCGGTTGGCATGCAGGTCGAGACCTTCGACTCGGCGCATGCCTTTCTCGATGCCTATTACCCGGGCCGCGCTGGCTGTCTGCTGCTCGATGTGCGTATGCCGGTGATGAGCGGTCTCGAGTTGCAGGAGTATCTCGGGCGGCGCGAGATTCGCATCCCGGTGATCATCATCACCGGCCATGGCGATGTTGCGATGGCGGTGAAGGCGATGAAGGCGGGCGCGGTCGACTTTATCGAGAAGCCGTTCGACGATGAGCATCTGCTGAACAGTATCCGCAATGCCCTGCAATACGACGAGCAGCATCGGGCGCTGCACGCGCGCAAGGCCGAGATCGCGGCGCGGCTGGCTGAGTTAACGCCCCGCGAGCATGAGGTGATGGCGATGGTGACCGAGGGTCAATCGAACAAGGAGATCGCTGCGGCGCTGAACGTCAGTGCCAAGACCGTGGAGGTCCATCGGGCACGGGTGATGGACAAGATGCGTGCGGATTCGCTCGCCGAGCTGGTGCGGATGGCGTTGATCGCTGGTGGCGACGCATGAGCCGAGGTGAAGGCAGCGAACGCGTTAACGTGAATCTCACGCGATTCATTGTTCGGGGTGGCGCAGCGCCATGAGCGTTAGGCAGCCAAGGCGGTGCCGGGCGCGTCCCCCGAGGTGGTCTCATGCCTGGACGCTGACAGACGGAACCCCCAGCTGCTGATGCCGGCGCCTTCAAATCGGCGAAGCCTACTGGCCTGGGCCATTTATGACTGGGCCAACTCGGCCTTTGCGACGGTCGTCATCGCCGGTTTCTTCCCGGTCTTCTTCAGCCAATTCTGGGCGAGCGAGCTGCCGGATACCAAGAGCACCCAGTGGCTCGGCTACGCCAGCAGCGCAGCCAGCCTCATGCTGGTGCTGAGCGCGCCGATCCTGGGCGCGCTTGCCGATCAGCTCGGCGCCAAGAAACGCTTTTTGCTCGGTTTTACGCTGCTCGGTCTGCTCGCGACCGGGGGGCTGTATTGGGTTGGCGCTGGCCAGTGGCAGATGGCGCTGCTGCTCTATCTGGCCGGGCTGCTCGGCTTCTTCGGCAGCAACATTTTCAACGATGCGCTGATCACCGATGTCGCCGCGCCGCGCGACTACGAGCGCGCTTCATCGCTGGCCTATGCGCTGGGCTATCTCGGTGGCGGCCTCCTGTTCGCCTGCTTCGTGCTGATGGTCCTGATGCCTGAGCGCTTTGGTCTTGCGGATGAGGCGGCGGCGGTGCGCCTATCCTTCCTCGGCGTTGCGCTCTGGTGGGCGGTCTTTACCCTGCCGCTGCTGCTGCTCGTGCCCGAGAGCCGAGGGCTGGGCCGACGTCGTTTCCGCGCCGCGGTCCAAGGCGCCTTCGGCGAGCTGGCGCTGACCTTTCGTGAGATCCGCAAGCTGCCGAACACCTTCCTGTTTCTACTCGCCTACTGGTTCTACATCGACGGCGTCGATACCGTGGTGTTCATGGCGGTGAAGTACGGATTGGATCTCGGTTTCCCGAGTTCGAGCCTGATGGTCGCGCTGCTGATCACCCAGTTCGTCGGTTTCCCGGCGGCCTTGGTGTTTGGCCGGCTTGGGGTGCGCTTCGGACCCAAGCCGTCGATCCTGCTCGCGATCGGCATCTATGTGCTGGTGATCGCCGCGGCCTCGCAGATGAGCCGCGTCGAGCACTTCTACGCTCTGGCGATTGCGATTGGCCTCGTTCAAGGCGGTATTCAGGCCTTGAGTCGGGCGCTGTTCGCGAGCCTGATTCCGGCTGGACAGACCGCTGAGCGGTTCGGCTTTTACAATATGGTGGGCAAGTTTGCGGCGGTGCTTGGGCCCTTCCTGGTCGGCACGACCGCCGCTGTGGGGGGAGATCCGCGCCTCGCGCTGCTCCCTATCCTGCTGCTGTTCCTGATTGGAGCGGTGCTGCTGTGGCGCGTTGATGTGAGCGCCGGACGGGCCGCTGTCTCAGCGCTCGCCGGCGCGGATCACCGGGCTTGATGCGCTATTACCAGCAAGGCGAGGCCAGGCTCGACATCACCCCCATCGCGTCACCGGGCGTTGGCATCGGCATGCCGCCCCAAGAACCACCGGACTTGAGCCGGATCACGTATTCGGCCCATTGCAGCGGACGCGGCAGATAGCCGACTTGTGCGGCAATGCTGCGCAGTTCGCCGACGAAGGCGATGTCGCAGGGCGTATCGGAGCCGGGCTGCGAGGTGCAGAGATCGTGATGCATGCAGGCGGCATCGAAGGCATCCACGGGTGGCGGCCAGCCATGGCTAGGATGGTTAATGCCGCACCAATTGCCATAGATCGGTATGCACTTGAAGGCAGCGGCATGGCTTGCCATCAGAAACAGAAAGAGGCCGGTCAGGCCCGCCAAGGCGGGCATCAAAGCAGATCGCTGGGACATCGGATTACCTCAGGGCCTGTGTTAAAGGGATCAGTGTTAAAAGGATCAGTCTTGCCGGGAAACAAGTGCTTCGTCGTCCGGGTTGGCTACATCATCCGGGTTGGCTACGCGCTATGTCTGTAGTGAAGTCCGATCCGAGTGTGTAATGGGCTGATCAGAACGCGGGGTCAGCCGTTCGCCATGGTGCGGCGTGACGGGTCATCGGTCAGTGGGTGATGTCGGTCACCCGCCACTCAGCGCCGTCGAGTGTCAAGATCACAAAGGTGGGGCTTTCGCCGAGTCGGCCAAGCCGGATTACGAAACGGTTCCAGGATTCGAAGAAGGCGAAATCGACGGCGCCGATGAGGCTGCTGTCGCCTTGCGGGCCGGCTTCGCTGTTGGCGCGCCGAGTGGCGGCAAGCAGGGTGCTGCGGACCCAGTCGAGGGTGATGGCCTGATCCAGCGCCGCATCACCGAGCTGCTTGAGGTTGCCGGCCAGCCAGCCAAGGACCTTGTCGGCGTCGAGCTGCAGCGCATTCTGTGCGCTGCTTTGGCCGCCATTTTGGCTATCATTTTGGCTGCCGGCCGAGCTGCCGCTCTGGCTGCTGCCGGGTTGACGATTCTGGTCCTGCGGCAAAAGGCTGTCGACGCCACTCTCGATGCGCGCCTTGAAGTGCCCTTGGATCGCGACCAGGTCGACGACCGGCGCTAGCGCTTCGGCCTCCGGTTTTTCCAGCGCGTTGTTGATCCGCAGGATGCTGTAGTAGGGCCAAATGCCGTAGAGAACCGCGGCGAGCAGGATGGAGAGACTGAGGAAACGTGCCATGGCGAAAGCGTGACCGACCGTTAGCGTAGAGGTGCCTACGAGATGACCCCACATTCTACGAGGCTCGCCGCCCCGGCGCTGAACCTTCTTGGGCTGGCATAATCGGACGCTGTAACCGATTCGGAGGCGATCTTGCCGACTTGTGATGAGTGACGCTGCCACCTCAGGCCTGGAGTTCTACCTCGTTGGCGGCGCTGTGCGCGATCGTCTGCTCGGGCTCGAGGTCCAGGAGCGTGATTATGTCGTGATCGGCGTCGATGCCGAGGAGATGCTGCGGCGCGGCTTTGTGCCTGTGGGCAAGGAGTTCCCGGTCTTCCTGCATCCGCAGACCAAGGACGAATACGCGCTGGCGCGCACCGAGCGCAAGACCGCTCCGGGCTATCATGGCTTCGTCTTCCATGCTGAACCGTGCGTGACCTTGGAGCAGGATCTCGAGCGCCGCGATCTGACCATCAATGCGCTCGCCGAGACCGCGGATGGACGGATTATTGACCACTATGGCGGCCTGGCCGACCTGGAGCAGCGACGGCTGCGCCATGTCTCACCGGCCTTCGGCGAAGACCCCGTTCGCATCCTGCGGATCGCGAGGTTCGCTGCGCGTCTGCATGGGCGTGGGTTTCGCATCGCTGATGAGACCCTGGCGCTGATGCGGAGTATGGTCGAGGCCGGTGAGGTCGATGCGCTGGTGCCAGAACGGGTCTGGGCCGAGCTGTCCAAGGTGCTCAGCGAGCAGTGCCTTGAGGCGCGCTTGTCGGTGTTCTTCGAGACCCTACGCGCCTGCGGTGCCTTGCAGCGTCTGCTGCCGGAGCTGGATCGGCTCTGGGGTGTGCCGCAACCGGCCAAGTGGCATCCCGAGATCGATACCGGGGTGCATGTGATGATGGTGCTCAACAGGGCGGCGCGGCTCTCGCCGCTGCCTGAGGTGCGTTTCGCGGCACTCTGCCATGACCTTGGCAAGGGCAATACCCCGCCCGAGATCCTCCCCAGCCACCATGGCCACGAAGAGCGAGGCGTGACATTGGTCGCCGATGTCTGTGAGCGGCTGCGGGTGCCGAAGCGCTATTGCGAGCTGGCCCGGATCACCGCCCGCTTCCATGGCAAGGTCCACAAGGTCGATGAACTGCGTGCGGCGACGATCCAAGACCTGTTCGAAGGCGTCGATCTGTTCCGCCGACCCGAGCGCTTCGAGCAGATGCTGATCGCCTGCGAGGCAGACTTCCGCGGCCGCACCGGTTACGGCGAGCGTGATTATCCACAGGCGAGTCTCATGCGCAGTCTCGCCCAGGCTGTACGGGCGGTGGATGCTGGTGAGATCGCCCGATCCAGTACAGATAAGGCACTGATCCCGGAGCGGTTACGCGAGGCTCGCATCAGCGCGATTCGCCGGGCGCGAGCCGATTAGAGCAAGGTGGTTAGCGCGGGATGATTGGAACAAGATGTTTGATGATCCGTCTGCCTAACGCTCATGGCGCGGTGCTCGCCCGGAAGATGAATCGCGTGAGATTCAGGGTAACCTCAGGTGCAAATAGCCTTGGCCACTAACGACGGGAGCAAAAAACAGTTCCTTTATTTGTTTCCGAAGTTATTTATAATTGCTCTTTATGAGCAAGCGATACAGCATCGGCGAGTTCGCCAAGCGCATTGGCCGCTCGCCCCAGACGATCCGGCGCTGGGAGACCGAGGGAAAGCTGCAGCCCAAGCGGCTGCCGTCGGGGCATCGGTATTTCGACGAGTCTGACGTGCGCCTGATGCTGGGCGGGGCACCGAAGACCCGGGACGTCGTGGTCTACTGCCGTGTCTCGAGTGCGGGCCAGAAGGACGACCTGGCCTCCCAGGTCAGCGCGATGGAAACCTACTGTCTGAACGCCGGGATCGCGGTCGACGAGTGGGTCAGCGAGATCGGCGGCGGGATGAACTTCAAGCGCAAACGCTTTCTCGCCCTGGTCGATCGCATCCAGCGCGGGGAAGTGCGCCAACTGCTGATCGCCCACAAGGACCGGCTGATGCGCTTTGGCTTCGATTTCTTCTCCCACATTGCCGAGGAAAACGGCTGCGAGATCGTCGTGGTCAACCAGGAATCGCTCTCGCCCGAGCAAGAGCTGGTCGAAGACCTGCTGGCGATCGTCCAGACCTTCAGTGGCCGCTTGTCCAGGATGCGCAAGTACAAGCAGCAGATCAAAACGGACTTTGCCGAGACACCGATTCGCCAGCCGACGGAGCGGTGCGAATGAAGGTGACGCGCATCCTGCACGCCAAGCGGCCCAACCAGGGCAAGCTCGCGGCACTGCGCGAACAGGCCAAGCGGCTCGGGCAAGTACGCTCCGAGGTCTGGCAGCGCTTTGGCTCGCTTCAAGGCGTGGGCGTGTCAGATCGCCAGATTCGCGATGCCTGGTTAGGCGAAGGCCGCGCCTTTCTGGTCTCAGCCAATGCCTGGAAGGAAACCTTGCGCGATGCCAAGGGCGACATCACCGCCAACATGGAAGCCGCCAAGGTCAAAGCACGCCGCTGCATCGGGCGTCACACCCAAGACCAGGCTGAACAGAAGCGGCTGTTCACCGCGCTGAAGATCAACGATTGGACCAGCGATCCCTATCTGCGCCGGGTGATGCGTCGGTACTGGATGCGCGGACACAACCACACCCACAACCAGATCATCGTCCGATCGGACAACTACACCAGCTTCCAGCTCGGCGGGCGGACTTGGATCAAGATCCCCGGCCTGACCAAAGGCCAGCGCATCGCCATTCCGCTCAACAGCACCGTCGCGCCCACCGGCACCTTGCGCCTCATCCTCAAAGACGATGGCCGTCTCGAGGTGCATTACACCATCGACGCTGAGGTCACCCAGGACTGCGGCGAGCGCACCATCGGCGTCGATAAAGGCTACTCCGAGGTGCTGGTCGATTCCGATGGCGAGCACCACGGCCCCGAGCTGGGCGCGCTGCTCACGGACACCTCGGATAAGCTCAAGGCCAAGTACCAACGCCGATCCAAACTGCGCGCGCTCGCCAACAAGACTCGCAACCCGCGCAAGCGCGAGCACATCCGCCGCTTCAATCTCGGGCGCAAAAAGCTCGATCGGCAGATGGACAACGCCCATGCGCGCATCCGCGACACCGTCTTTCAAGCGGTCCATGACGTGGTCGACAAAGCCGTGGTGATCGCTACAGAAGACCTCACCGCCCCGATGGCAGGCAAGTCCTTCGGCAAGAACGTCACTCGCAGGCTCACCGCCTGGACGAAAGGCGTCATTGCCGAAGCGCTTGACAGTGTTTCAAGCCGCAGAGGTTCTGCGGTCGTTCTGGTCAATCCGGCCTACACCTCGCAAATCGATTCCCGCAACGGGTGCCTCCTCGGCAAACGCCAAGGGGATCGGTTTCACTGTGTCGACGGGGAGGTGTTGCAGGCGGACCAGAACGCTGCGCGAAACGTGCTGGCACGGTTAACCGATCCGGACATCGAGCGGTTCACGCCGTATCGACAGGTGAAGGCGATCCTGCAAGCGCGGACTGAGCGCCTCCGGTTGAGACTGCCCAACCCGGACTCCAGTTGCTCGCCCGCCAGGGCGCTATCAACGGAGAGCGAATCGCTTAAAAACCACCATGAGCAACTTTGTTTAGGTTTTTAGGAACAGTTCATGGTCATGGAATACCTCTCCCTGGAGCGCATCGGGTGGCTAACTTCCGTTCACATCTGACCGGCGGTGCGCTGGTATCCGGTGTTGCCGCCTTCGCGAGTTATGGCGAAGGGCTGTCGAGCAGTACCGAGACTCAGGCCCTGTTCGTGCTCGGCACGGCGGCCAGCCTGCTGCCGGATATCGATGCCGATGATTCGAAACCGGTGCGGGGCCTATTCAATGTCGTCGGCATCATTGTTGGCTTCTGGGTTGCCTTCCGGCTCGCTGGGTTGGTTGGGTTGTTCGAGCAGGTCGCGGTTTGGATTGGTGTCGCGCTGCTGATCGCCTTTCCGCTGCGCTGGGCATTCGCGCGGTTGACGGTGCATCGGGGGATCTGGCACACGCTGCTGATGGCGGTCGTGATAACGCTGATTGTGACCGTGGTTGCCGACACCCTGCTTCGTCTAGACGCGGTGTTGGCCTGGCTCGCGGGAGGCTTTGTGCTGCTCGGCTATGTCACCCATCTGACGATGGATGAGATCGCGAGTGTTGATCTGTTGGATCGGCGCGTAAAACGTTCGTTTGGCACTGCACTGAAGCCGATCAGCCTGCGCGCCTGGCCCTGGACGCTGGTGCTGATGGGGCTAAGCGTCTTGCTGATCGGGCTGACTCCCGATCCGGCGCTGGTGCTCGCCGGTGTTGGTCATCTCGGTATTGCGACCGAGCCCCTGGCTGCCCACTGGCCGAGATGGTGACCAGGGCGAGGCAATATCAGGGATCAGGCATCGATCGCTGAGCAGCATCCAACGCTTAAACAAGCGGCACCACTCAGCTAGCGATGTCAGCCCAAGAAGGGTTTCGCGGGTCTGTCGATGTTCTGGTTAGTCTTGCACCGATCCTTTGTCAAACACGAGCTAAGCGATGAGTCGGATCGGGGCTGACAAAGGGCTGAGCAGGTGTGGTGCCTAGGGCGACTGCTTAGGCGATTTCTGTCAAAGCTCATACCGCCTTGCTGGTCTTTTCGCTCGCCTTAGCCGCGATTCTCCCTATGCTGAAGGGCGGAAAAGGCGCCATATCCGAGCGCAGCTGGAATCACGAGCAGGACACCGAGCGCGATCACGGCTTCCACGATTAGGACGATGCTAGCGAGGATAGGGGCCATGGCGTTGTCTCCGGGCGTTGAGGTAAACGATTAAAGCCGAGTATAACACTTGGTTATGTTCGTTAACCTCTGGAAATCCTGACTTGGCTTCGTGGTTTTCGAATTGAGCCTGGTGTATCGAAGCCACCGTTACTGCCCTTGGGATGGTCCGCCCTGCTTCTCCAAGGCGCCCTGAGCGGGCACAAAGGGCGATGAAACAAGCGTTTCATCGTCCGGAGTGGCGACGTGCTATGGATGTTTGACCTCGGTCTCGACGGCCTTCGGGTTCGGCCCGAAGCGATTGTCGCCAGCGGTGCTGTCCTGAATCAGGAAGAAGATCAGGATGATCGGGCCGACGATCGGAATCAGGGCGATGAGCACCCACCAACCTGTACGGTCGGTATCGTGCAGGCGTCGCACCGCCACTGCGATGCCGGGAATCAGCACCGCCAGTGCGTAGATGCCGCTGAGCAGTCCCATGCCGGCCTCTGGGTCGAGCGTGCCGAGCATGTTGTCGATGAGCAGCAGCGCGGTGATGATCAGGAAATTGATCAGGAAGTAATACCAGTACTCCTTGCGGCGGGCGCGGCCGGTGAACACTGCATATTTGCGTAAGACCTCGAGATACCAATTCATCTGTTTCTCCAGTGGGCGTTGAACAGGTTCAGTTGAGGGGGCGGTGGATCGGCAACGCCCCTTGAAGACAGACGAAATGCCGTCGCAAATTGGCACGAGCT
This sequence comes from Lamprobacter modestohalophilus, assembly GCF_016583905.1. Lineage (GTDB taxonomy): Bacteria > Pseudomonadota > Gammaproteobacteria > Chromatiales > Chromatiaceae > Lamprobacter > Lamprobacter modestohalophilus. The sequence goes on from NZ_NRRY01000001.1 coordinate 239,380, forward strand.
TTTCCGACAATCGTCTTAGTGCTTGATGATCCCGTCGAGGCCGATTGGGTGCAAGGATTAGCTGAATCGAAATCTCGCAGCGATCGGAGATCGCGGCGCCTGCAGCATGCCTCGCTGATCGTAATCCCATAGGCTCCGTGCGGACGAGCCCTTTTAGGACCCATGTTCAGGCACAATCCGCTGTCTCGGTCTCGGGAACTGCCCCGACTGTTGATTCCACGAACAGATCGACCGGAAAATCGACTAAGACTGGGACGAAAACAATAGCATCGCCACTAGAGGGGTCTGATGATGGAAACCTACGCCGAGATCTATCAGCGCTCGATCGAACAGCCTGAGGCCTTCTGGGCCGAAGTTGCCGACGGGCTGCATTGGGATCAATCCTGGGAGCAAGTGCTCGACCGCGCAGCGCAGCCGATCCCATGTTGGTTTGCCGGCGGGCAGCTAAACACCTGCTACAACGCGCTCGATCGGCATGTCGATGCTGGTCAGGGCGAGCGCCTGGCGCTGATCTACGATAGCCCGGTCACCGGGCAAGTCCAGCGTTACAGCTATCGCGAGTTGCGCGATCAGGTTGCTGCACTGGCCGGTGCGATTGCTGCACAGGGGGTCGGTCATGGAGATCGAGTGATCATCTACATGCCGATGATCGCAGAGGCGGCCATGGCGATGCTTGCCTGCGCGCGCCTCGGGGCGATCCATTCGGTCGTGTTTGGCGGCTTCGCGGCGCGCGAGCTCGCAACCCGCATCGACGACTGCCAGCCTAAGCTGCTGCTCTCGGCCTCCTGTGGCATCGAGCCGAACCGCTTGGTCGCCTACAAGCCGCTGATCGATGCCGCGATTGAGCAGGCGACGCACAAGCCCGCTGCCTGCATCATCAAACAGCGACCGCAGCTCGCCGCTGAGCCAGCTGACTGCGTGCCGGTCGCAGCGACCGATCCGCTTTATATCCTCTATACCTCTGGCACCACCGGCCGGCCCAAGGGCGTGGTGCGCGATAACGGTGGTCATGCGGTGGCGCTGCACTGGTCGATGGCCAATATCTATAACGTCCAGGCCGGCGATGTGTTCTGGGCAGCCTCCGACGTCGGCTGGGTGGTTGGCCACAGCTACATCATCTACGGGCCGCTGTTGGCCGGCTGCACCACGCTGATCTACGAAGGCAAGCCGGTTGGCACGCCCGATCCGGGCGCCTTCTGGCGCGTGATCAGCGAGCACAACGTCAAGGTGATGTTCACCGCGCCGACCGCGATCCGCGCGATCAAGAAGGAAGATCCCAAGGGCGAGCATCTAGCGCGCTACGATCTCAGCGGGATGCAGAGCCTGTTCCTCGCTGGCGAGCGCTGCGATCCGGACACCCTGCATTGGGCGCGACAACTGCTCGACAAACCGGTCATCGACCACTGGTGGCAGACCGAGACCGGCTGGGCCATCGCCGCCAATCCGCTTGGCATCGAGCCGCTGCCGGTCAAGCCTGGCTCGCCGACCCGGCCGATGGTCGGCTACGACGTGCGCGTGCTGGATGATCGGGGCGATGAGCGCCCGGCCGGCGAGATGGGCGACATCTGCATCCGGCTGCCGCTGCCGCCCGGCTGTCTGGCGACGCTCTGGAACAACGACGCGCGCTTTCGCGAGGGCTATCTGAGCCGGCATCCGGGCTATTACCTGAGCGGTGATGCCGGCTTCAAGGACGCCGATGGCTATGTGTGGATCATGAGCCGCACCGATGACGTGATCAACGTCGCCGGACACCGGCTCTCGACCGGGCAGATCGAGGAGGTCTTGGCCAGCCATCCGGATGTTGCCGAGTGCGCGGTCATCGGTGTGCACGACGCGCTCAAGGGGCAGCTGCCGCTGGGGCTGGTGGTGCTCAAGGCCGGCGTCGAGCGCGGCGTCGCCGAGCTGAATGCTGAGTTGATCCAGCGCGTGCGCGATCAGATCGGCCCGGTTGCCGCCTTCAAGCTCGTCGCCATCGTCTCCCGGCTACCGAAGACCCGCTCCGGCAAGATCCTGCGCAGCACCATGGTCAAGATCGCCGATAACGAGACCTGGGCGATGCCGGCGACCATTGATGATCCGGCGATTTTGGATGAGATCGCGCAGTCGTTGCGGGCGATGGGGTATGCGCGGTGAGTAGGAGGTGAATGGGAGTGATTGTATAGCAACGATAACCTCAACGGCCGCGCTTCTCGCGCCGTTGGAGCCAGACCTCCAGTCCTTGCGCGTTCAACTCCAGATCCACGGCCAACAGCTCGCGCATGTGCGGTTCGTCCAGCGTACAGCCGTGGGCGCGGGCATCAGCGAGCAAGTGCGTGCTGATCGCCTCCTTGATGCGGTCCTTACGCGCGGGCTGCGGCTCATCGGCATGTTCCAACGCGATGGCGGCGAGGTCTTGGATACTCCGTCTGAGCTGATCGACCTGCTGCGCCGGGGCATCGATGCGGCAGTAATGCGTCAGGAAGGCGGCCACAGGCTCGAGCGCTAGCATCCGATCCAGGCTCTGCTGCCAGGCGTCCGGATCGAAGGCCACCGGTGTGGTCGGGGCGAACAGCCAGGGTCCGGCGGCGGTGTCGAATTCCCGATAGGAGATGCCGAAGGTGTCGCCGGTGAAGAGACCGCCGGAGCCTCCGTCAAAGATGCAGCCGTGGTGGTTGGCATGGCCGGGCGTGTGGATGAAGCTGAGCTGACGGCCCGCGAGGTCAAAGGTCTGGCCGTCATTGGCGGCGATGACGCGCGCCTCAGGCACTGGCTCGAGCGCGCCGAAGTCTCGGGCAAAGGCGTCCTCGCCGTAGACAGCGGTCGCGCCGGCGGTGAGTTTGGATGGATCGATCAGGTGCGGCGCGCCCTTGGGATGGATGACCAGGGTTGCGTTGGGGCAGGCGGCCATGAGGGCGCCAGCGCCGCCCGCGTGGTCTAGATGCACATGGGTTGGGATCACATAGTCGACATGCTCCGGCGTCAGCCCGAGGTCTTTGATCACCCCAAGCAGGCCGGGCACGCTGTTGGCGGTGCCGGTATCGACGAAGGCGAGCCGGTCGCGCTCGCGAATCAGATAGCAGGCTGCGAGGCCGTCACGGTAGAGGCCGGTCTCGATGCAGAAGACGCCGTCGGCGACGACTTGATAACGGGTCGCGGCTGTGTCAGCGGTAGGCATAGTCGTTTCCAATCAATGTCTGTCCGCGAACACCTTGAGCAGCCTTCAAGCCTCATGGGCTGTTTGGCAGGGCCGATTCTAGGCCGGTTGTTCAAGTGAGTGTCGGGCAGGCTGTTAGCTGAGGCTCGGCAAGCATTAACGGAGGCTCGGCAAGCAATGGAGGCCGAAGGCGCGGAAGTCTGGATCGATGGCCAAGCAGATCGGCAGCGCCAGGCGCCGTATCAGTGCAAAGCTGGTGCAATCGGTGAAGCTGTAGTGCTTGTCCTGCTGTTGCTCAAAGATGAACCAGGCGGCGGCCTCGTCTTGCGGGGTCACGCGCTCTAGGCGCGCAACTTGCCGCTCGCGCAGGCTGCTGCCGAACTGATGGGCAACGCTCCAACCGAGATGGTAGCGCACCAGGGTCAGGGTCTCGGCGAAGACGTAGTTACTCGTCACCAATCTGCCACGGTATTCCACAAAGGCCTCCACGACCGCCATGTGGTCCGGGTCTTTGTTGTCCAGCAGGGCATACCAGGCACCAGTATCGACGAAGGCAAGCTGCAAGGATTCAACGCTCGTACAGATGGCGATTGTGATGGCGACCAATCGCTTTGCCGGTGCCTTCGCCGATGCCGATCAGTGCGGTGAGCGGGTCTACCGCCGGTGACTGCTCCTGCTGGTCAAGGGGGTCGTCGATGAGGCTGTGGAGCAGCGAAGCAAAACTGACGCCGCGACGCTGTGCTTCTTCACCAAGTCGCTGGTGTTGCTCGGCGCTGAGTGGAATCTGTGTGCGGTCCATGTCGATGCATGCGGGTCTTGATCTGAGGATCAACGCTACACAAGGGGGCTCTTGATGTAAACATCAGAAAGTGCGTTCGGCCGTTATCCTGACATTGTTGAGTTGAAATCCTGATTGTGTCGACATCTTTCGTGTTATCTGCTAGTCTAAACCCGGAATTGCCCAAATATTTGCATGAGGTGTTGACACTTTGCTTGCGCCGGTGATGACTGAGCCTGGCCTGATCGAGCTTGATCCCAGTGTGCCCAGCCCGGTTGGCACCCTGACCGATCGCCTGTTCGATGCCCTGCAGCGGGCGATCGTCGAAGGCGAGATGCCGCAGGGCAGCAAGATCAGCGAGCCTGAGCTGGCACGGCGCCATGGTGTGAGCCGCGGCTCCTTGCGCGAGGCGATCGCCCGGCTCGAGGCCTGCAAGCTGGTCGAGCGCAAGCCAAACCTGGGCGCGCGCGTGGTCGAGCTGAGTGCTGAGCAGCTGATCGAGATCTTTCAGCTGCGCGAGGCGCTCGAGGGCATGGCGGCGCGGTTGGCCGCGGAGGCGATGAGCGATGCCGAGATCGACGCACTCGGCGCGCTGCTCGAGCAGCATGGTCAGCAGATCGAGCAGGAGCAGGGCCAAGCCTATTTCCAAAAGCAAGGCGATCTGGACTTTCATTTCCGGATCGTCCAAGGCAGTAAGAACAGGCAACTGATCGAGCTCTTGTGCGAGGATCTCTATCACCTGCTGCGGATGTACCGGGTGCAGTTCGGGATGCGCAGCAAGCGCTCTCGGCAGGCGTTCGAGGAGCATCAGTACCTGCTGAGTGCGCTGCGCTCGCGCGATCCCGAGATGGCCGAGTTGGTGATGCGCCAGCATGTGCGCTCATCGCGCCGCAATCTGGAGCAGGCACTCACATGATCAGGCCTGGTTATCGCCTCATGACAACTGCCTGCGAATGCATAAGAACTGAACCACAGATGGACACAGATCCTTTTCTCTTCGATCCGTGTCCATCTGTGTTTATCTGTGGTTCAAATAACCTGAGATCACAACGACCACTGAGGGGATCAACGATGACCGTCGCCACCAATCCCGGCGCCCGTTTCCGTGCCGCGATGGCTGAGGAAAAGCCATTGCAATGCGCGGGCGCGATCAACGCCTACCACGCTCGCCTCGCCGAGGCGACTGGATTTCGCTCACTCTACATCTCCGGTGGTGGCGTTGCGGCCGGCTCCTGCGGGATTCCGGATCTCGGCATCACCACCATGGATGATGTGTTGATCGACCTACGCCGCATCACCGATGTCACCGAGCTGCCGGTGCTGGTGGACATCGATACCGGTTGGGGCGGCGCCTTCAACATCGCCCGTGCGGTGCGCAGTATGAACAAGGCCGGCGCGGCGGCGGTGCACCTTGAAGACCAAGTGCAGCAGAAGCGCTGTGGTCACCGGCCGAACAAGGCCATCGTGCCGCAGCAGGAGATGGTCGATCGGATCAAGGCCGCAGTCGATGCCCGGCTCGACGATGATTTCGTGATCATGGCGCGCACCGATTCGCTCGCGGTCGAGGGGCTGGATGCGGCGATTGAGCGTGCCCAAGCCTGCGTCGAGGCGGGTGCGGATGCGATCTTCCCAGAGGCGGTGACCGAGCTGGCGCAATATCGTGCCTTCATCGATGCGGTTGGTGTACCGGTGCTGGCCAATATCACCGAGTTTGGTTCGACGCCGCTGTTCACCGTCGATGAACTGGCCAGCGTCGGTGTCAGCATCGCGCTCTATCCGCTCAGCGCCTTCCGCGCCGCCAATGCTGCCGCGCTCAAGGTCTATCAGTCCTTGCGCAACGAAGGCACCCAAGCACCGGTGATGGAGCTGATGCAGACCCGCGCCGACCTCTATGATTATCTCGGCTACCACGCCTACGAGCAGAAGCTCGATCAACTCTTTGCTGCGGAGTAGGGCCATGACCAACGCCACTGAGACGAATAAGAGCGCCAGCACCAGCGCCAACGATCACAACGATAACAAAGCCAACAACCCCAGCAACGCTAGTAACGCCAACAATCCCAACAACAGCGGCTTGCCCAAGCCGAAGAAATCCGTCGCCCTGTCCGGCACCGCTGCTGGCAATACCGCGATCTGCACCGTCGGGCGCACCGGCAACGATCTGCACTATCGCGGCTACGACATCCTCGACTTCGCCGAGCAGGCAGAGTTTGAGGAGATCGCCTATCTATTGATCCACGGCGCATTACCAACGTCCGCCGAACTGACCGCCTATAAGACCAAGCTGCGCTCGATGCGCGGTCTGCCACAGGCGGTGAAACAGGCGTTGGAGGCGATCCCGGCCTCGGCGCACCCGATGGATGTGATGCGCACCACCTGCTCGGTGATGGGCAGCTGCCTGCCGGAGCGCGACAGCCATCCCGCTGCCGAGGCGCGCGAGATCGTCGACCGGCTGATGGCGAGCTTCGGCTCGGCGCTGCTGTACTGGTATCACTTCGCGGTCAATGGCCGGCGCATCGAGGTCGAGACCGATGATGACTCGATCGGCGGCCATTTCCTGCATCTGCTGCATGGTGAGGCGCCCAAGGCGTCCTGGGTGCGGGCGATGCATACCTCGCTGGTGCTCTATGCCGAGCATGAATTCAATGCCTCGACCTTCGCCGCGCGGGTGGTCGCCGGCACCAGCTCAGACATGTATTCGGCCATCACTGCGGCGATCGGCGCACTGCGTGGGCCGAAACATGGCGGTGCCAATGAAGAAGCCTTTCGGACTCAAAGCCGCTATCACAGCGCCGATGCGGCCGAGGCCGATATCCGTGAGCGCGTTGGGCGCAAGGAGATCGTCATCGGTTTCGGGCATCCGGTCTACACGGTCGCTGATCCACGCAATCAGGTGATCAAGCGGGTGGCCAAGGCTCTCTCCGAAGAGGCCGGCAATATGACGATGTTCTCTGTCGCTGAGCGGCTCGAATCGGTGATGTGGGAGCTGAAGACGATGTTCCCGAACCTGGACTGGTTCTCGGCAGTGTCCTATCACCAGATGGGCGTGCCGACGGCGATGTTCACGCCGCTGTTCGTGATCTCGCGCGTCACTGGCTGGGGCGCGCATGTGATCGAGCAGCGCGAGGATGGCAAGATCATCCGTCCATCCGCCAACTACACAGGCCCCGAGAATCGTCCCTGGGTGCCGATTGAGGAGCGTTCCTGATGAGTAAAGCCGCCACCCTAGACGCCTCGCGTCCTGACTACGACGAGGTGATCCAGCAGATCACCGATTATGTGCTGGGCTACGATGTCCGCCAGAGTCGGGAGGCGATGGAGACCGCCCGCTATGACTGGATGGACAGCATTGGCTGTGCGCTGCTGGCGCTGAACTATCCGGCCTGCACCAAGCTGCTCGGGCCGATGGTGCCCGGTGCCCAGGTGCCGGGTGGCTCCCGCGTGCCCGGTACCCCCTATGAACTCGATCCGGTGCGCGCGGCCTGGAACATCGGCGCGATGGTGCGCTGGCTCGATTACAACGACACCTGGCTGGCGGCGGAATGGGGGCATCCCTCGGATAATCTCGGCGCGATCCTGGCGTTAGCGGATTTTCGCGCGCGTCAAAACGGCTCACGCGGCGGGGTGCCAGTCACCCTCGGCGACGTGCTGCGGGCGATGATCAAGGCGCACGAGATCCAGGGCGTGCTCGCGCTCGAGAATAGCTTCAACCGGGTCGGACTGGATCATGTGCTGCTGGTGCGCATCGCCTCGGCAGCGGTCTCGGCGGCGATGCTCGGCTGCAGCCGTGATGAGGTGCTCAGCGCCGTCTCCCATGCCTGGCTCGATGGCTCGGCGCTGCGCACCTATCGGCATGCGCCGAACACCGGGCCGCGTAAATCCTGGGCGGCTGGCGATGCCTCCTCGCGCGGGCTGTTCCTGGCGCTGATTGCCGCCAGCGGCGAGATTGGCTATCCCTCGGCATTGACGGCCAAGGGCTGGGGTTTCCAAGATGTGAGCTTCGACGGCAAGCCGATTCGCCTCGAGCAGCCGTTTGGCACCTATGTGATGGAAAACGTGCTGTTCAAGATCAGCTATCCAGCCGAGTTCCATGCCCAGACTGCGGTCGAAGCGGCGATCACCCTGCATCCAGAGGTCAAGGATCGGCTCGGTGAGATCGACCGCATCCTGATCGAGACCACCGAATCCGGCGATCGGATCATCAATAAGACTGGTCCGCTGAGCAACCCGGCCGATCGCGACCACTGCCTGCAGTACATGGTCGCCGTGCCGCTGATCCAGGGCAGTCTCAGTGCCGATGACTATGAAGATAGCGCTGCCGCCAATCCGCTGATTGATGAACTCCGCGCGAAGATGGAGGTGGTCGAAAATGAGCGCTTCAGCCGTGAGTATCTAGAAGCCGACAAGCGCGCGATTGGCAACGCGGTGCAGGTGTTCTTCAGCGACGGCTCGAGCACCGAGAAGGTCAGCGCCGATTATCCGGTCGGTCATCGACGCCGCCGGGGCGAGGGCATCCCGTTGCTCAAGGCCAAGTTCGAACGCTATCTGCGCGGGCGCATCAGCCAGAAGAATAGCGATGAGATCCTTTCGCTCTGCGCTGATCAGGCAGCGTTTGAGGCCTGCTCAGTCGAACGGATGATGACGCTGCTCAGTCTCTGATCGGCCGATGTAGCGATCTATCGAGCCAATATCTTTTGCACGGGCCTGAGGCGACGGGCCCGTGGTGGGGCGGTGTAATGATATGGATACCGTACAAGCCCGACTGAAATCCCTGCTTGAGCAAGGCCATCAGCGAGGCATTGCGCAGGCCGCTGAGCGGCGCTTGAATCAGCATCCCAAGCAAAGCTCTGATCAGTTCCGTCCAGGCGGTTTTGCGCTCATCGAACTGATGATCGTCGTCGCCGTTATCGGGATCTTGGCAGCCGTCTCGATCCCGGCCTATCAGGATCTTGTGACCCGAGCCAAGGTCAGCGAGGGCCTGGTGCTGCTGGCCCCGGTTAAGACCGCCGTGCTCGAATATCACAGCGTCAACGGCGGTCTGCCCAGCGCAACAAACTGGCTCACGCTGCTGCAGGAGCTGGGGTTACCGGTGAGCGCAACATCGGGCGCGGCATCCGGCCAGTATGTTGAGCGTATCTGGTGGAACAGCACGGATCAGCAGATCCGGATTCGCTACGGCATGGCGCCCATTGAGGGTAAGCTGCTCTATCTGCAGCTTAACCCCGGAGCGCTCGGCCAGATGGGCTGGCGCTGTGTTGCGCCGTTCGGAAGCGAGGGCGTTCCTGCGCGCTACCTGCCGGCAAGCTGCCGGGATTGAATCTTCTTGCGGTTGTCCGCCCTCCAGGCGGGGCTATTCAGTCGCCTTGGTCCCTTGGCTGGGGACTATTCGGTCTGCTTAGCCGGGTAACTGTATCGTGATGCAATGCAGGCTGCCGCCTTGCCGAATCAACGGCCGGCAAGCGACGGGCTCGATGCGGCGGCCCGGAAAACAGCCGGCGAGGCGTTCGCAGGCGATCGCATCGGCGGGGTCGTCGTAGACCGGGACGAGCACGGCGCGGTTGATGATCAGGAAATTGGCGTAGCCAGCGGGTAAGCGCTGGCCGTCCTCGTCATGAATCGGCGCCGGTTGCGGCAGGGCGACCAGTCGATAGGGCTCGCCGTTGCGCTGGCGCAGGGTGCGCAGCTCGGCTGCAAGCCGCTCCAATGCGGGATGATCGGGGTCGCTGGGATCATCGCTCGCGGCGTAGCAGATGGTCTGCGGATCGCAGAAGCGGGCGAGGGTGTCGATGTGCCCATCGGTATCATCGCCGCTGAGCTGGCCGTGCTCGAGCCAGAGGAAGCGCTCGAGACCCAGTCGGTCGCGCAGCTCGGCCTCTATCTCGGTTTGGCTCCAGCCTGGATTGCGAGCCGGATCGATGATGGTGCGGCGCACGGCGAGCAAGCTGCCGGCGCCGTCGCTCTCGATGGCGCCGCCTTCGAGCACTAGAGAACTTGATTCAAGGCGGTCGCGGGCGCTGCCTAAGCTGAATCTCGGGCGGCTCATCTTCTGAGGTTGACCGCTGGCCATGACCGTTAAGGTGGCGTCTCTGAAAACGGACGCACTGGGATGGGCATTTGAATTCGACCCGGGATCATCTAGATGCGCTTCATGTGGCGCCGCAAAGCCGCCGGCGGCGAACACCTGGGTGGTGATCCGGTTATCGAGCTCGGCGGGATACTTGCCACCCCAGCCGTTGAAGCGGAAGTCGATCAGGACGCGCGCGTTGGTGGCGCGGTCGATGACACTGATCGGTCCATGATCGCGCGCCCAGGTGTCGTTGCTCGGGGCAACGGCAAAGCGGATGCGCTTCGTTTGACCCCTAGTGCCGGCTTTTGCTCTGAATTTAGTTTTGGCTTCAGTTTCTGGTTTGGCCTGAGCTTCTTCGGTAGATTCAGCCTCAGCCTCAGCCTCAGCCTCAGCCTCAGCCTCGGTTCCTGTCCCGACGGCTGGGTAATCCTTGTTCGATGCTTCATTAAGCTGCGCTTGGATCGCGCGCCGATGTGCCTCATCCCTGCAGATGATGAGTAGGTCCTGGTCTGCCGTGATCAGCTGTGCCAACCGTCGGTAGATGGCCTCGACCGCGTCGAGCTGCGCGGCCCAATCCGTGTCCGCGTGCGGCCAGGTCAGTATCACCGCCTGTTGCGGCTCCCATTCAGCAGGTAGATGGCGCATTGTTACACTATTATTTGTTCTGATTTGCTCTGATTCTACTGGCTCTGATTCTATTGGCTCAATAGAACTCTACGGCAGTCCGAGAGCCTTGGCGAGAATCGGCTGCTGCCAGGGTTGAGTTTGCCGCTGGCGACCGTTTGGAAGTCTCGTCTCTAAGCGAGCACGTGAGTTAGCCGCGCGGATTCCAGCTCTCAATCAGGTTCTGGTAAGCGATAGTACGTCCAGGCGGCTTTTCGTTCTCCATTGCCGGCTTGGGCGCACCCGCCCGCGCGAGCCAGGCCGCGGGGTCTTCGGCGGCGCCGATCTTCGGAGCGCAGCGCAGCTCGGGCTCGGCGCGGGCGAGGCGCTCTAGCGTGTCATCCTGGGCCTGGGCGAGACCGTCCATCACCGCTTGGGGGCTTGCGCGGCCGGTCACGGCTTGGCCGATCCGCGTCCACCAGAGCTGGGCGAGCAGGGCATAGTCCGGCACGTTGAGGCCGGTTGGGGTCCAGACATTGCGCGCCGGGCTGCGATAGAACTCGACCAATCCGCCCAAGCTCGGCGCCGCCTCGGTCATCGCCTGCGATCGCAGGTCGCTGTCGCGAAACGGGGTCAGCCCGACCAGCGTCTTCTTCAGCGAGACCGTCTTGCAGACGCAGAACTGGGCATAGAGCCAAGCCGCGCGCCGGCGATCAAGCGGGGTGCTGGCGGGCAGGGTCCAGGCGCCGCAGTCTTGATAGCCGAGCTTCATGCCGGGCTCCCAGTAGGCGCCGTGCGGCGAGGGTGCGACGCGCCATTTCGGGCTGCCGTCGGCGTGCATCACCTGCGAGCCCGCACGCACCATGTCCGGCGTGAAGGCGGTGTACCAGAACACCTGCTGGGCGATATCGCCGCGTGCCGGCACCGGGCCGGCGTCGGTAAAGGTCATCTGCCGGGCCTCGGGCGGCGCGAAACGCTCGAGCCAGTCGAGATAGGTACGCAGCGCATAGACCGCGGCTGGGCTGTTGGTGGCGCCGCCTCGGCTGACCGAGGAGCCGACCGGGTGGCAGCCCTCGGCGCGGATGCCCCAGTCATCGACCGGCTGGCCGTTCGGCAGCCCCTGATCGCCGACTCCGGCCATCGACAGCCAGGCATCGGTGAAGCGCCAGCCGAGCGAGGGGTCGACCTTGGCATAGTCCATGTGGCCCCAGATGCGCCGGCCGTCGAGCTCCTTGACCTGATTGGTGAAGAAATCGGCGATGTCCTCGTAGGCGGACCAGTTCAGCGGCACGCCAAGCGGATAGCCATAGCGCTGTTGGAAGGCGCGCTTGAGGTCGTCGCGCTCGAACCAGTCGAGCCGGAACCAATAGAGGTTGGCGAACTGTTGATCGGGCAGCTGGTAGACCTTGCCGTTCGGGCCGGTGGTGAAGGCCAGGCCGATGAAGTCGTCCAGATCCAGCGTTGGCAGCGTGACCGCCGCGCCCTCGCCGCTGATCCAGTCCGAGATCGGCACCACGGCATCATTGCGGCTATGGGTGCCGATGAAGTCCGAGTCGTTCACATAGGCGTCGTAGAGATTGCGGCCGGTGCGGGTCTGCTGGCGCAGGCGCTCGACCAGCTCGCCCTCGTGCAGCAGATCGTGCTGGACGCGGATGCCGGTGATCTCGAAGAAGGCGCGCGCCAGGAAGCGCTGCTCGTAGACGTGGGTCGGGATGGTCTCGGAGGCGACGTGGATGCGCTGGCCGCTGAACGGCTTTGCGGCCTGGATGAAGAAGGCCATCTCGGCCAGCTGTTCCTGCTCGCTCAGCGTGGAAGGCTGGAATTCGCCGCGCACCCAGCGCCGCGCGGCGGCGAGGCGTTGTGGCTCGATCTCGCCAAGATCGAGTTGGGCGAGGCGGGTGTGCGCTGTCGTCTGCTCTGCGGTTGATGTTGCGGATGAGGCCAGCGCGGCTTCCGCAGAGGCAAACGCGCGCAGCCATGGCCAGGCGGTGAGGCCGAGCGCAGCGGCTGAAAGCAACTGCCGACGTTGGCGATCGAGGCCGTTCATCCTATAAACCGCAGATGACGCAGATATATGCAGATGAAAACAATATAAAACAAGGCTTTATCGGGGTTGGCAAGGCTGCCCAACAGGTGAGGCAATGATGAACTGCAGCGCATTGAAATCTCTGCGTTAATCTGCGTCATCTGCGGTTCAAATGCTCTTTTTAGGTTCATCGGAACTGCACGCTGGTGGGATCTTGCAGCAACAGATAGAGTCCAGCAGCGAGCGCGGCGCCGATCAGCGGGCCGACGATCGGAACCCAGGCATAGCCCCAGTCGCTATCGCGCTTGCCGCCTGGCATCGGCAATAGCGCGTGAATAATGCGCGGTCCCAGATCGCGCGCCGGGTTGATCGCATAGCCGGTGGTGCCGCCTAAGCTCAGGCCGATGGCCAGCACCAGCAGTCCGACCGGCAAGGCATCCAAGGCACCAAGCCCGAACACCGAGACCGCCAGGAACAGCACCGCGAACACCAGCACAAAGGCGCCGACGACCTCCGAGATCAGGTTCGAGATCGGATCACGCACCGCCGGTGCGGTGCAGAAGCAGGCGAGCTTGAGATCCTGGTCCTCGGTGAGCGCGAAGTGCGGCCGATAGATCAGCCAGACCAAGGTCGCACCTAGCATGGCCCCTAAAAACTGAGCGGCCACATAGACCGGCACCAGCGCCCAGTCGAACTTATTGGCGATGGCGAGCCCGACCGAGACGGCGGGATTGATATGCGCGCCGCTGAACGCCGCCATGGTGAATACGGCGACGAACACCGCCATGCCCCAACCCCAGCTGATCACGATCCAGCCGGAGCCGTTGCCCTTGGTGCCGCTCAGCACGACGTTTGCGACGACGCCATTACCGAGCAAAATCAGCAGTGCGGTTCCGATGAGCTCGGCGAGAAACGGCGTCATGAGCGTCTCCTCAATGGTGTCAATCTTCTGGTTATATTTCCTTGGTCAGGAGCGCCGTGCAGCTTGTCTCACTGGCTGAGCATTCGGTGCAGCGGCGTCAGGCTAGACGGCTCCCGGCTCAGCCACGTCTGTCGTCTGCCGCGACTGCGCTGGTGTGACCCCGCAATCCTCGCAGAAATACTCGTCATAACGCGCCTGTGCCTGATCGCCGAACAGGATCTCGCAGGCCTCCATCAGACCCTCGGCCTGCTGGATGGTCTGGCGTGGCACCACCAGCGCGATCTTCGAGCGTCGGCGCAAAAAGTCTTCAAGCGTGACGATCATCTCCTGACGCTTGGCGAGTTGGATCTCACAGCGCGTGTAGTCGGTGCCCTTGATCAGCACCTCGGCCTGGCGCGGGTCCTCGCGGATCTGCGCTAGCAGCTCAAACGCCTGCTGATCGTAGCGCCGCCACAGCCGGCTCGAGAGCGGCTCGATCGAATCCGGCGAGGTGTAGCTATCCAGATCCATCAGCCGCGCCTGGTGCCTGTACTCCTGATAGACCGAGCGATGCGGCTCGCCGTACCAGCGATAGTGCGGATGAGGCAGCCTGATGCCGATCTGGGTCGCAATCTCCGCCACCTCATTGCCGACATTGACGCAGTCAGTCAGCTTGCCGCCAAAGATCGACAGATGCGTGCGCGCCGGATCAACATCGATCGCATGCTTGCGCGAGAGCTGCATCCAGTCGCGCGCACCCTCCGCGGCGTCGCTGGTCGTATTGGATTTGCGCTGGACCACCAGCGGGCGCACCCCGCAGCGCTCAGCAATGATGTCAGCTCGGGTCAGCGGCTTGGCCAGTTCGAGGCGCTTATTAATGTTCTCGAGCACGAAATCCCGGTCTTCGTCGGTCACCTCGGTAAACGGGCTCTCAACCGGCGTATCGGTGGTGCCGATACAGGTGCGCACGCCCATCGGGATGACGAAGAACAGCCGGCCATCATCGGCAAAGAAGGTCAGGATGTGCTGCTGCGGTGTGATCTGCGGCACGATCAGATGGATGCCCTTGGAGAACAGATGCTGATGCGAGGTCTGCTCGCCGTTGCGCTGATTGAGGCCATCCGCAAAGGGGCCAGCGGCATTGATCAGGATCTTGGAGCGGATCTGAAAGGTCTCGCCGCTCTGGGTATCGCGCGCCTCAGTGATCCAGACTGTGTCCTTACCGCGCTCTGTGCCGATCTCCTCGCGCCGCGAGCCGAGCGACTCGACATAGTTGGCCGCAATGGTGCCGCGATCCATCGCCGCGCGCACGAACTGGAACACGAAGCGCGAGTCGTTATCGTGCAGATAGGCATCGGAATACTCGAAGCCACCGGCGGCCTTACTCGTATTGACCACCGGCTCCTCGCGCCGGATCTGCCCTTTGCTCATCAGGCGCGGGATACGGGTGTAGCCATTACCGAACAGCCAATAGACCCAGGTGCCGATCCAAAGGAACCAAGGCGAAAACCGAAAGCCCTTATCGATCGTGGTGAAGAAGCGGATCTCTTGCACCCGGCTCGGATAGCTATCGATCAAATGATTACGGCTTAGGCACAGCTTGCGCACCAAGCCATAATCACCGCTCTCCAGGTACTTGATGCCACCCCAAGCCAGGTTCGACGATTGCTGACTGGTAAAGCCCGCGAAGTCACGCTGATCGATCAGCGCCACACTCGCCCCCTTACCCGAGAGCGCGGCCGCCGAGACCGCGCCATTGATGCCACCACCGATGATCAGCGCATCAAACACGCGATCTGGCAATTTAGCGAGATTGCTGTCTCTAAGATTCATTGTTCGCAAGCGGCTCCCAAGAAGCGACAAACCAAACCGACGGAGTTCACCCAGCGACGCAAGAGAGCGCACTCCACGCTAAGTGGCTGTTCATGTTCTAGTTCCCGATAATCGCTCAACACTGGCCCTAAAATCGGGAAGAAGCTGATGGGCATTTTCTAATCACTCTCTACTTCTTCCCGCGCCCAGCCCTTCGCGAGCTCCACCGCGCGATGCCAGCGCTTGAAGAGCTTTTCACGCTTGGCCTCATCGATGCGCGGCCGATAGCGCACATCCAGTGCCCATTTTTTGGCGATCTCATCGCGGCTTTCCCAGAAGCCGACGGCGAGACCAGCCAGATAGGCGGCGCCGAGCGCGGTGGTCTCGATGATGCTCGGCACCTCGACCTTGACGCCAAGAATGTCCGACTGGAACTGCATTAAGACACTGTTGACTGACGCGCCGCCGTCGCAACGCAGTTCTTTGAGGGCGATGCCGGAATCGCGCTCCATTGCCTCGATCACGTCGCGGGTCTGATAGGCCATGCTCTCGAGCACCGCGCGCGCGATGTGACCGCGCGTTGTGCCTCGGGTCAGCCCGATCAGCAGGCCGCGAGCGTAGGGGTCCCAATGCGGAGCACCCAGGCCGACCAGCGCTGGCACGAAGTAGACGTCTTCGTTCTCCGGCACCGCCCGCGCCAGCTCGCGCGTCTCTTTGGCATGCTCGATCATCTTCAGCCCATCGCGCAGCCATTGCACAGCCGAGCCAGTGACGAAAATCGCCCCTTCGAGGGCGTACTCGACCGGCTCGTTGCCGATACCCCAGGCGATGGTGGTCAGCAGTTGCTCGTTGCTGGTCACCGCCTCGGTGCCGGTGTTCATCAGCACAAAGGAGCCGGTGCCATAGGTATTCTTGGCCATGCCGCGCGTGTAGCAGGCTTGACCGAACAGGGCTGCCTGCTGATCACCGGCGATCCCGGCGACCGGGATGCCGTGGGTGCCAAAGAACATCTGCGGATCGGTTTCGCCGTACACCTCTGAGGAGGGGCGGACCTCAGGGAGGATCGCGGCCGGGATATCCAGCAGCGCCAGCAGCTCCTCGTCCCAGCGCAGCTCGCGGATGTTGTAGAGCAGGGTACGCGAGGCGTTGGAATAGTCGGTGATGTGCGTCTTGCCGCCGGTGAGGTTGTAGACCAGCCAGGAGTCGATGGTGCCGAAGCAGATCTCGCCTTGCTCTGCGCGCTTGCGTAGGCCGGGGATATTGTCCAGCATCCACTTGATCTTGGTGCCGGAGAAGTAGGGATCGATCACCAAGCCGGTTTTCTGCTGCACCAGCTCGGTGTGGCCCTGTGCTTTGAGCTCAGCGCAATCGTCGGCAGTGCGCCGATCCTGCCAGACGATGGCGCGGCCGACCGGTTTACCGCTGGCGCGATCCCAAAGCACCGCCGTCTCGCGCTGATTGGTGATGCCGATGCCTTTGATGTCATTCGGCGCGATACCGCCGGCCTTGAGCGCCTCGCCGATCACCTTCATGGTGACCAGCATGATCTCCTCGGCATCGTGCTCGACCCAGCCTGGCTTCGGGTAATGCTGGGTGAATTCCGAGTAGGCGCGGCTTCGAATCTGGCCGGCATGGTCGAAGAACAGCACCGTCGAGCCGGTGGTGCCTTGGTCAATCGAGAGGATGACGCCGTCTTTCATCCCGAGCCTCCGTCAGTGGTGGATGCTCCCTTTGTTATGGACCAGCCTGCAGACAGTGCCTGTGTGGCTTGGGCGGGAGCTTTCGATGCTTGTTCGGCGCATGCTGTGCGTGCGGCCGCTGTGTGACATGCCAACGTGAGCCATCCCGTTAGTGCGGATGGGGGCTCGGCATGCGGTACAGTGTAGACGACGCTTGCTGAGACGCGAGTCCCGCGGAGCTGATGCCGTCCTTGGCAGGTGATGAGCGCGAATCGCGTCGGCCTAACGATCATGGCGCGGCGCCACAGGATTCGGCGCCGTTTGACACGTTGCCAGGATTAGGCGGCGGTTGCGCCGCTCGATGCGAGCCGGTTTTTACCGGCAGCGCGAGCGGCAAGCGCGATGAACAGATAAGACCAGCCGTTGAAGATCAGCTCGATGGCGATGAACAGCCCGATGATGAAGAACCCAGACTGCGGCCACTCCGCCAAAATCATGCCGCCGAGCACGAGCGAGATGATGCCGGAGATCAGTGGCCAGTACCAGCCAGAGGCCGGCTTAACCTGAAAGGCCATGATTGCGCGGGCAATACCGGTTGCAATCAGCATGGCACCGACGACCAATGTGAGCGAAACGGCAGCGACCACCGGATGGATGGTCATGTAGACGCCAACGCCGATATAGAGCAGCGCGATCAGCACATGCCAGATCGTGCTTTTCCAGCCATGACACTTGAAGGCATCGAGGATCTGGAAGACCCCGCCAACGATCAGTAGTGCGGCAAAGAACACCACCACAAGCTCGGTCAGCATAAAGGTCATGCCGAGACCGATGCTACCGAGGATGATAGAGAATAGGCCAAAGGCTAACAGCCAGCCCCAGTTCTTCTCGAGGTCGCCGAAAGGCGGTACGGGGGCGGGCAGCGTATCGGTCTTGACATCGGTCATCATGAAGTCTCCGTCGATGGCGGTGAAGGCATTACCATAGTAAGGCATTCCTTGCGCTGAAACCCAACGGCGGTGGCAAAGTCTGCCCGCCGCGCACCAGCGCTGCGTTAGACTTCGCGACCAGACGACCCGACGGACCGCACAAACAGGAGCCTCGCCCGTGTCCAAGAAAGCCCTCATCACCGGCATCACCGGCCAAGACGGCAGCTACCTTGCCGAATTCCTGCTCGAGAAGGGCTACGAAGTCCACGGCATAAAGCGCCGCGCCTCGCTGTTCAACACCCAGCGCGTCGACCACATCTACGAAGACCCGCACCAGCAGGACCAGCAATTCGTCTTGCACTACGGCGACCTGACCGACACCTCCAACCTCACGCGCATCATCCAACAGGTGCAGCCCGATGAGCTCTACAACCTCGGAGCCCAGTCGCACGTCGCGGTCAGCTTCGAGGCCCCCGAATACACCGCCGACGTCGATGCCATCGGCACCCTGCGCTTGCTCGAAGCCATCCGTTTCCTCGGCCTCGCCGACAAGACTCGCTTCTACCAGGCATCCACCTCCGAGCTGTTCGGCCAGGTCCAAGAGGTCCCGCAGCGCGAGACCACGCCGTTCTACCCGCGCAGCCCCTATGCTGCCGCCAAGCTCTACGCCTACTGGATCACCGTCAACTACCGCGAAGCCTACGGGATGTATGCCTGCAACGGCATCCTCTTCAACCACGAGAGCCCGCGCCGCGGCGAGACCTTCGTCACCCGCAAGATCACCCGCGCCCTGGCCAACATCGCCCAAGGCCTCGAGCAGTGCCTGTATCTCGGCAACATGGACGCGCTGCGCGACTGGGGCCACGCCAAAGACTACGTGCGCATGCAATGGCTGATGCTCCAGCAGGAGCAGCCCGAAGACTTCGTCATCGCCACCGGCAAGCAATACTCGGTGCGCCAGTTCGTCGAATGGACCGCTGCTGAGCTTGGCATCAGCCTGGAATTCCAGGGTGAAGGCCTCAACGAGCAAGGCATCGTCACTGCCATCGCCGATCCCGAGATCGCCCCTGCGCTCAAGGTTGGCGACGTCATCGTCTGCGTCGACCCCCGCTACTTCCGTCCCTCCGAGGTCGAGACCCTGCTTGGTGATCCGACACTCGCCCGCGAGCGCCTTGGCTGGGTGCCCGAGATCACTGTGCAAGCGATGTGCGCCGAGATGGTCGCTGAAGACCTCCAAAGCGCCCGCCGCTACGCCCTGCTCAAGGCCCACGGGCACGCGATCCCGATCGCACGTGAGGACGGACGCTGAATCGGAGGAGCCCAAACATGCATCAAACAGCCAACAAGCCCGTCATCTTCATCGCCGGCCACCGCGGCATGGTCGGCAGCGCCATCGCCCGCCAGCTAGAGGCTCAGGGCGAGGTCGAGCTACTCACCGCGAGCCGCGCCGAGCTGGACCTGCTCAACCAGCAGGCGGTCAACGCCTTCTTCCAACGGCATCAGATCGATCAAGTCATCATCGCCGCCGCCAAGGTCGGCGGCATCCAGGCCAACAACAGCCTGCCGGCCGAATTCATCTACCAGAACCTGATGATCGAGGCCAACCTGATCCAGGCCGCGCATCAGGCCGACATCCAGCAGCTGCTGTTCCTCGGCTCCTCCTGCATCTACCCGCGCGAAGCCCCGCAGCCGATGGCCGAGGATGCCCTGCTCACCGGTCCGCTCGAGCCGACCAATGAGCCTTATGCCATTGCCAAGATCGCCGGCATCAAGCTCTGCGAGAGCTACAACCGCCAATACGGGCGCGACTACCGCAGCGTGATGCCGACCAACCTCTACGGCCCCGGCGACAACTTCCACCCCGAGCACAGCCACGTCATCCCGGCGCTGCTGCGGCGCTTCCACGAAGCCACCCAAGCCAACAGCCCCGAGGTCGTCATCTGGGGCAGTGGCACCCCTAAGCGCGAATTCCTGCATGTCGACGACATGGCCGCCGCCTGCCTGCATGTGCTCAATCTCGACCTCGCGACCTATCAGGCCAACACCCAGCCGATGTGCTCGCACATCAACGTCGGCACCGGCGTCGATGTGACCATCCGCGAGCTGGCTGAGATCGTCGCCAAGGTCACCGGCTATCAGGGCGAGCTGGGCTTTGATCCGAGCAAGCCTGACGGGCCGCCACGCAAGCTGCTGGATGTCTCAAGGCTCCACGCACTCGGCTGGCAAGCGCAGTATGGCCTCGAGGCCGGGCTCGGACAGACCTACCGTTGGTTTCTCGATAACCTTGAGCGCTTCCGGCGTTAACGCAACCTGGTCACTGGGCGCTGCTTGAACACCTGTGCTTACTCTACCGACGCGAGGCATTGGCCATGGCCATGGCCTACACCCTAGAGCAATTCATCCGCGACCCGCAAAAGAAGGTGATCGAAGACGCCATCGAGCATGATCCCGAATCGATCCTCAAGCACTTCGATCCCGAGGATCGGCTCAAGGGGCTTGATCCCGACCTCATCGCCGCATGGCTCGCCAAGCAGCGCCCGGATCACTGACGGCACCGGTACTTCTCATGGATGGGGCGGGCGGATCTGATCGGCAACGGCAAGCAGCAGCTGGTGCCGAGTGTTCAGCCGGCGAGTGCTGGAGACCCGCCCGCGCAAGGCCGGCAGCCTCGGCCTGCGGTAAGGTCATCCGGCAAACGCCCGCAGGCTGCTGGGCGTCGGCAGCGGCTGCGCCGCTAGGAGGTTGTTGCGAACATCGCCTGCAGCGTGCGCAGGGTCGTTTCGAGCGTCGCTGCATCCAGCGCCCCGAGGTATTTAACGAGCCTGGCGCGGTCGAGTGTCCGGATCTGGTCGAGAACAATGAGGCCCTGCTTGCCCTGGAAGCTAACCGGTACGCGAAAAACCGCCGGCCGCGAGCCCGTCGTCATCGGGGCCACAATCAGGGTTCGCAAGTGCTCATTCATCTCATTCGGCGAGATGACGACGTAGGGGCGGGTCTTCTGAATCTCGCGGCCTACGGTTGGATCGAGTTGCGCCAGCCAAATATCCCCGGTCCTCGTCACCACACCAAGTCAGCATCGTCTTGGTTGACAAACTCTGGCCAGACCAAGGCATCTTCACCTTCTTGGGCGAGCCGTTGGGCATCTGTCTCCCAGCCTTCTCGTGGATGTCGGCACATCGGGCGGATCTCGATCACGCCGTCGCGAACCTGAAGGTCCGCGACACCCTCGAGTCCGAGTTGGGCCAGGATAGGCTTCGGGATTAGCACACCCCTCGAATTTCCCATCTTACGAATGGCGACTTCCATCTTGGCGTCTTCGTGAGCGATAGGGCGGAAGCACGATGTTAGCACGAGCGGGGCGGGCGGAACGGAACGAACATCCAAGACAATCGTTGCTGCCAACCCGCTAGCCAAGCTGCTCGGAGATGCGCTGCCCCGCGCGCCTCAGATCCTCGATCCAGGCTAGTTGCCGGCGCTCGATCGGCGCCGAGACCGAGAGACCGCCTGCAACGCGGTCGGTGCCGTCGTAGAGCAGGACGCCGATGCAGCCCACGTCCAGCTCGGCCTCCTCGTCATCGAGCGCGTAGCCATCGCGGATCCCGTGCAGACAGACCTCGCGCAGCGCTGCGACATCGGTCAGAGTGTTGCGGGTATAGGCTGGTAGATTGGTGCGCTCGGCATAGGCGTTGATCGCCTCCGCGCCGCCGGCGCCGAGCATCAGCTTGCCGACCGCGGTGACGTGCAGCGGCGCGCGGGCGCCGATCAACTGCTGGACGTGGATCATGCGGTTGGGCGTGGCCTTCTCGATATAGACCACCTCATCGCCCTCGCGGATGGTCAGATTGACGCTCTCGCCGAGTTGGTCGCGCAGGGCCTCCATCACCGGGCGCGCGATCGCGCGCAGATCGACATCGCCGCGCAGGCGTACCCCAAGCTGGAGCAGGCGCAGCCCAAGCCGATAGTGGCCCGCGGGGTCGCGCTCGACGAGGCCGTTCTGGATCAGCGAGGCGAGGATGCGATGCGCGGTCGAGGCATGCAGTCCGGTCTCGGCGCCTAGGATCTTGAGGCTGACCGGTTCGGGATAGCGGGCGATGGTGTCGAGTAGCGCGGCGGCGCGGTCGATGACTTGGATGCGGGCGGCGGCTTGGGGTACGCCTGCGCGGCGATGTCGATCTGCGCGCGATCGCGCGCCCGGTGATGGAGGCCCTGCGCGACCAACTCGGCGA
>NZ_NRRY01000002.1 GCF_016583905.1 Lamprobacter modestohalophilus
CGTGATGGCCCGGTCTTTGTGAGTCTCTGTCATTGGTCTGCTCCGCTACCTTGGTTGACGATGGGTTCTCATCATCGCTTATTGTGCCCGCTCGGGGTGTGTTGGAGGAGCGGGGCGGACCATTCCATTACCGTTCAGATCAAGAACCGCGCCCACGAACGTCAGGGTGCCGCCGTCACAAACTTCTCCACTACACTGCCGCAGCTCCACGCCGCGCTTGCTCAGGGGCTGCTCAAAGACCCCTACCTCTTCGACTTTCTGACGCTGGACGAACCCTTCCGCGAGCGCGAACTCGAAACCGGGCTGCTGACCCACATTCAGAAATTTCTGATCGAACTCGGACGCGGCTTTGCCTTCGTCGGCCGCCAATATCGGCTGGAGGTCAGCGACCGCGAGTTCTATCTCGATCTGCTGTTTTTTCACCTGCACCTGCGCTGCTTCGTCGTGGTGGATCTCAAGAAGGGTGACTTCAAGCCCGAATATGCGGGGAAGATGAATTTCTACTGTTCGGTCGTCGACGACCAGCTTCGTCACCAAGAGGACGCGCCAACCATCGGGCTCATCCTGTGTCAGACGAAAGACCGAATCCTCGCGGAATATGCCCTGCGCGACATTAATAAGCCGATTGGTGTTGCTGACTACGAGCTGACGCGGGCGTTGCCAGCGGAATTGGAGAGCAGCTTGCCGAGTATTGATGATATTGAGACGGAGCTGTCTTCAAGTATGAAAGATGAAGGTTGAAGGTTGAAGGATGAAAACAGATTGCGCTGACCCTTCAACCCTTATCCTTCAATCTTCATGCTTCTTCGAGAGGTTCGACCCCTTCGCCGACGCTCCCGGTGCGTTGGAGAAGACACCCATCGCCGAACAACGCCGCATCGTCGCCAAAGTGGACCAACTGATGGCTCTGGTCGACCAACTGGAAGCTCAACTCGACGCCTCCCGCACCAGCGCAGCGAATCTTCTCTCCGCCCTCGTCGCCGAACTCACCGCCGCCTGACCGCCCATGCCGCAATTTGAACGCTACCTCGGCATCGACTATTCCGGCGCGCAGACTCCCAGCAGCAGCCTCAAGGGCCTGCGCCTCTACGCAGCGACGCGCACGGAGCCGCCGGTCGAGATCCCACCGCCGCCGAGCCCGCGCAAGTATTGGACACGCAGCGGCCTCGCGCAGTACCTGGCGGAGCGACTGGCAGAAGACCGACCCACACTGGTCGGCATCGATCACGCCTTCTCGTTTCCATTGGCCTATTTCGAGGCTCACCAGCTGCCGCTCGACTGGCCGACCTTCCTCGAAGACTTCCAACGGCATTGGCCAACCGATCAGGACATCTATGTCGACTTCGTCCGCGACGGCGATGTCGGCCAAGGGGCGCTGCGTACCGGCAATCCCCGTTGGCGACGGCTGACGGAGGTGCGTGCCGGCACGGCCAAGTCGGTCTTCCACTTCGACGTCCAGGGTCAGGTTGCCAAGTCCACGCACGCTGGCTTGCCTTGGCTGCTGTCTCTGCGTCGGCAGCTCGGCGATCGACTGCACTGCTGGCCCTTCGACGGTTGGGAGATCCCGGAAGGTCGGTCAGCGGTGACTGAGGTCTACCCAGCCCTCTGGAAGCATGACTTCCCCACCGAGGGCGGCACCCCGGATCAGCACGACGCCTATGCCGTCGCCGCCTGGCTTCGTCAAGCCGACCTCGATGATCGCCTTGCAGGATTCCTCGCACCCTCCCTGACCCCTCCTGACCGCACCAAAGCCGAGATAGAAGGATGGATTCTCGGGGTGGGATAGGCATGATTATCCTGACATCTGTATCCATCCGCCGCTGACTCGATGTCTGCATTGATGTCTGCATTGATGCATGATGTCATCATCATCGACGCCAACATCAGGAGCTTCGCCATGCGTACCACCGTCACAATCGATGACACCTTGTATCAACAGGCGCTCGAACTTGCCGACCCGGACATGGACAAGGCCGAGCTGTTCCGCGAGGCCATCCGTACCTTCATTCGCGTGCAAGCCGCACAGCGGCTGGCTGCATTGGGTGGCGCGACGCCCGAGGTGTACACAGATGACGAGGCGGCTCGGCAAATGGTCGCCGTTCACGACACGCTGACGCTTTCTCGACAGGCATTCACTGACTTCGTGGCCGAATGCGAAGCAGCCAAGGAGCCTACCGAAGCCTTGCGTGCCTTGATGGCGCGAAACTGAATGGCGCCACCTATCCAGTTGCTGGATCGCCAGCATCGGCGTGACAGTTTCGATTGCGGCCACCCGTCACTAAACGACTTTTTGCAACGGCAGGCCGGACAGCAACATCGCCGTGGCTTTGGCAAGACCTATGTCGCACTGGCCGATGATGGACTCAGCGTGATCGGATTTGTAACGTGATGCGCCGCTCCAACTGCGCCAGCGCCTTGCAGTATGTCTTTCATACCCCAGTCCAGAACCGATCCAAGGCATCAAACAGCGCCTCCGGCTGCTCCCACTGCGGCAGCCCCAGATGCGGGGCGAGCGTTTCGTGCTGCCAGTTGGGCTGACGCGAGACCAGGTCGTCGAGTTCTTCAAAGGTGACGTAGGGATCGCGGTCGGCGATCGCCAACACCGGTAGCTTGGTCAGGCGGGCGTAGAGCTTGTCGACGGCGTTGCGGGTGAACAGCTGGGTCGAGAGGAAGATCAGCGGTGCGTAGCGGGCGCCTGGCTGGTGGGAGGTGGCGTAGGCGTAGTCGAGGAACGCCTGCGGTGGCTGGCCGCGGAAGGACTTGCCGAGGTAGTAGCGGATGCTGCGTTTGGAGGCGACCAGATCATAGAGTCCTTGGCTCCAGAGCGGTGCACCGAGCACGCCATGCAGGCCGCGACCGAGGCCCATCGGCGGTAGCGGCCGGCGGGAGAAGCCGGTGGGCGAGATCAGCACCAACGAGGCGACGCTGGCCGGCGAGCCGAGTGCAGCGCGCGCGGCGAACTCGGTGCTCAGTGACAGGGCGAGCAGATCCGCCGGCGCTTGCACCACGTCTTCGAGCAGGACGCGGATGGCGTTGGCATACAGCTCGGCGGAGTAGGGGCGATCGGCGCGCTCGGAATGGCCGAAGCCGGGCAGTTCGATGCTGTAGACCGGGCGGTGGCCGGCGTAATGCTCAAAGATCGGTTTGACCTCGTAGCTGCTCGGCGCGGCGTTGATGCTGTGCACCAAGACCAGCGGTCGACCCTCGCCCGCTGGGTCATGGTAGTAGGCGATGCGTCCGGCCTGGGCGGTGCGTAGCTCGGCCCGTTGGGCGTTGAGCGCCTCCGGTAAAGGCGGGATCTGGGGCGATTGGCTCATAAGGTATAGGCGCCTGTGCGCGGTTAGCGAGCGGCGAGCGGCGAGCGGCGAGCGTAGGACGGCGCTCAGCGCTGAAGCCCGCGGCACCAAATCGGTATAGGATACGCGCCTGACCTACGACTGTCCGCGCTGTACGAGGAGAACCGCATGAATCCCGAGAAGGTCGTCTTTGGATTCTTCATCCTGCTTGCCCTGACGCTGAACTTTGGCTTCGTCTACGGCGAGATCGACAATCCGGATCATCATCATGCGCTCGAGCTTGCTGTGGTGTTGGTGGTGAATCTGATCGCCACCGTGCTCAAGCTCGGCGATCGTTCTCAGATGGGCGCCGTGCTGCTGGCGACCAGTTTGGTGGCGATCCTGCAGTTGATTGCCGGGGCGGTGATCTGGACCATCGCCGCGCATGCCTCGGCGGACGGCTTCACCCCAGCCGTGCTGTCCAGTGTCGTCTCGCTTGCCGCGGGCGCCATGGTGGCCAACATCGTCTCGGTGATCCTGCTGATCATCGAAACCACCATGCTGCGACGCTAAGCGGCTGAGACGAGAACTCAGCCAGCGGGGTTTGCGCTTGGATAGCGTCATCTTTCTCATCCTCCGGCGCATGCGTGCGCCGCTGCTCACGCTGATCGTGCTCTATTCGGTCGCGATCATCGGGCTCGTGCTGATCCCTGGACAACATCCGGACGGTAGCCGCTGGCATCTGAGCATCTTCCATGCCTTCTACTTCGTCAGCTACATGTCGACGACGATCGGCTTTGGTGAGCTGCCGGAGGCATTTAGTGATGCGCAGCGCATCTGGGTCACGGTCTGTATCTACGCTACGGTCACCGGCTGGCTGTATTCGGTCGGCTCGATGATCGCGCTGCTGCAGGACAAGGCGCTGCGCCGGACCATGGAGGAGCACCGTTTTGCCGGCCATGTGCGACGTATCAAGGAGGACTTCTATCTGGTCTGCGGTTATGGGCAGACCGGCAGCGGCCTGGTGCGGGCGCTGACTGAGCGCAGTCAACGGGCCGTGGTGCTCGACAATAATCCGGAGCGGATCGATCTGCTCAAGCTTGAATCGCTGCAAGAGTTCGTGCCCGCGCTGCGTGCCGATGTGCGCCGCCCCGATTCTTTGCTCTTGGCTGGGCTACGCAGCCCGTACTGTGCCGGCGTGTTGGCGCTGACCTCATCCAACGAGGTGAATCTGAAGGTGGCGCTGGCGGCCAAGCTGATGCATCCCGATGCCAAGGTGATTTGCCGCGCGGACTCGCATGATGTCGAGGCCAACATGGCCTCGTTCGGCACCGACCATATCTATGACCCCTTTGATATCTTCGCCCGCTATCTCAGTACCGCGATCGACTCGCCCTGCCTGACATCCTTGCAGGACTGGCTCGGCCAGCTGCACAGTTCGATGTTGCCTGAGCCCATCTACCCGCCGGCCGAGGGGCTGTGGATCATCTGTGGCTATGGTCGCTTTGGCAAGGCGCTGTATTCCCAACTCGCCGCGCAGGGGGTGGAGCTGATTGTGGTCGAGATGGAGCCGGAACGCACCGGCCTGCCGCCGGGGGCTCTGATCAAGGGGCGCGGCACCGAGGCCGTCACCTTGGAGCAAGCCGATATCCATCGCGCGGTCGGCATCATTGCCGGCACCGATAATGATGCCAACAATCTGTCCATCATCATGACCGCAAAGGAGCTGAACCCGAACCTGTTCACCGTGGTGCGGGAGAATCAGCTGATGAATGAGGAGCTGTTCCGAGCGGTGGATGCGGATATCCTGATGCATCCGAGCCTGATCGTGGCGCAGCGGATTCGTATCCTGCTGAGCGCCCCGCTGCTGACCGAATTCGTGAGTCAGGCAGACAGGGAGCCTGATAGCTGGTCTTGCGAGCTGTTTAGTCGCATCGTCGCGCTAGCGGACGAACGTCCGCCGATCCTTTGGGAGCTCAAGGTGGGCGAGACCTTCGGGCCGGTTGCCAACCAGCTGACGGGCCAAGGTCAGGAGCCGAGCTTGCAAGACCTGATCCGCGATCCGCGCAACCGCGATGATCCGTTGGCGGCGATCTGTTTGATGCACACCCGCGGCTCGCACTGCTGTGTGCTGCCCGACCTCAGCCAGCGCTTACGCGTCGGCGATCAACTGCTACTCTGCGGTCGGCCTGAGGCGCGTGACTGGATGCAGTGGACGCTCAACAACCCCGACGTGCTGACCTATGTGGTGACCGGTGTCAGCCTGCCGCGGGGTAGCCTGTGGCGCTGGCTGCAGCGGCGCCAGTCCTGATTGCAACGCATCACCGAGAGGTGGCCGGAATGAACGAGCTATTGCAGCGTCTCGATCAAGATCATCGCCGACTCGAGCAGCTGCTTGGGCTGCTCGAGGGGTTGCTCGATGAGTTTCGCGATGGGCTCGAGCCTGACTACGAGCTGATGTGCGAGCTGATGGAGTACCTGATCGACTATGCCGATCAGGTGCATCATCCCAGCGAAGACCTGATCTTTGCCCGCGTACTGGCGCAGCAAGGCCCCGGACACGCGCTGTTGCAGCAGCTGATGCAGCAGCATCAGGGGTTGGGGCAGCTCAACCGGCGATTTAAGGAATCGCTGGAGGGGATCGTGCACGAGGCGGTGTTGCGCCGTGAGGATGTCGAGCGTCGCGGGCGCGAGCTCATCACGCAACTGCGCGAGCACTTGCGGCTTGAGGACGAGCAGGCGTTTCCATTAGCCCTGGCCTGTTTGTCGGCGGCTGATTGGGATGAGCTGCTGGCGGCGGCGCCGGATGTGCAGGACCCGGTCTTTGGGCAGGATGATCCGCTGCGATTTCGGGCGATTCTGCGTCAGCTCAAGGGCTCGCAGGAGGCCTGACAGCCCAGTAGCGCAGCCCCTTGTGGGTTGCGCAGTGGCTGAGGGCTTTGACGATAATTGCGCAATCCGGTTGAAACCCGGCTCGGCGCGCGCCAATCTGTGGACTTGGTGATAGAGATCAGGGAAAACGCGCACAACCCATGGGACCCCGATGAAATATAAGAGCGTCGTCGGCTTTGAACACGACATGTCAGAGCACCTGGGCGTGCTCATGTTGAACCTTGGTACCCCGGAGGCGCCAACCCCGACGGCCGTCCGCCGTTATTTGGCTGAATTTCTCAAAGATCCGCGTGTTGTCGAGATACCGCGGCCGATCTGGTGGTTGATCCTGCATGGGGTGATTTTGCGCGTGCGCCCGAGCCGTTCAGCCAAGGCCTATCAAGCGGTTTGGACCGACAAAGGCTCGCCCCTGCTCGATGTCGCTCGGCGGCAGGCTGCTGGGCTGCAGCCCCTCCTCAGTGAGCGACTCGGTGGCCGGGTGCATGTCGAGCTTGGTATGCGCTACGGCAAGCCATCGGTGCCCGAGGCCCTCAGTCGGTTGAAGAGCCTGAACGTGCGTCGGTTGCTGGTACTGCCGCTGTATCCCCAATACTCGGCCACCACCACGGCCTCGACCTTCGATGCGGTCACCAATGAGCTGACCACATGGCGTTGGCTGCCCGAGCTGCGCTTTATCAACCATTACCATGACGAGCCAGGCTACATCGACGCGCTGTGCGATAGCATTCGTGCTGCCAGGGCCGAGCATGGCGAGCCGGAGCGACTGCTGTTCTCGTTCCATGGCATCCCCAAGCGCTACTTCATGGCTGGTGATCCCTACCACTGCCATTGTCATAAGACCGCGCGCCTGGTCGCCGAGCGCCTGGGGCTAGAGGATGACCGCTGGATGGTCTCGTTCCAGTCGCGGGTGGGTCGCGATGAGTGGCTGCAGCCCTACACCGACGAGACGCTGAAGCTCTGGGGGGCGGATGGCGTCGAGAGCGTGCATGTGATCGCGCCTGGGTTTTCGGCGGATTGCCTGGAGACCCTGGAGGAGATCGATGTCGAGAATCGCGGTTACTTTATCGATGCCGGTGGTAAGGAGTATCACTACATCCCCTGCCTGAACGATGATCCGGCGCATCTGGAGATGCTGGCCGGACTGATCGAACGGCATTGCGGCGGTTGGCCGGAGGTCGAACGGCTTGCTCGGGCCGAGGCGGCCTGAGGCCAGATCGCCTCGATCTCTCGGCGCGGCAACATTGCAAACCCGGTTGGCGTCCGCACCTGAATCGGCAGACTAAAGCCGTTACGGAGTTGCCGACCGATGGAACAGCATCCGCTGCCGACCGAGATCAACCTGCACCAGAAATCCCGCATCCTCGAGATCGCCTACGACGACGGTGCGCGCTTTCGACTGCCCTGTGAATACCTGCGCGTCTATTCGCCCTCCGCCGAGGTGCGTGGCCATACGCCCGACCAAGCGAAACTGCAGGTCGGCAAGGAGGAGGTCAACATCACCGATCTGCAGCAGATCGGCAGCTACGCGGTGAAGATCGTCTTCGACGATAAACACCGCTCTGGCCTCTACGACTGGCAGTACTTGTATAAGCTCGGCCGCGGCTGGCAACCATTGTGGTTGGATTATCTGAGCCGACTCAGTGATGTTGGCCGCAAGCGCAGCGCGCCGGACCCGTTCGAGGTCTTGCGCGAGCGTGGCGAGGTGCCCTCCGAGCTGCCTGCAGCGAACCAGGTCAGCCAGCCGTCAGGGGCCTGATGGCGCTGTCAGCGCAGCGGAATCTGTTGGACATGCGTGCATTGTGGGTACAAATCGGCAAGCATGCGCACGAGCCGCGGTGACAGATTGTGATCAAGCAGGAGCCTCACAGGCTCGGTATCGCCATGAGGCGACGCTCGAAGTCCGCGGCGAACGCCAGCGCCGCGCGGATGTCTGCCGGCTCCAGCACCGGAAAATCCGCAAGAATCTCAGCCTCGCTCATCCCTGATGCTAGATAACCCAAAATATCGTATACGGTAATCCGCAGGCTGCGGATGCATGGCTTGCCACCGCGCTTGTCCGGCTCGATCGTGATGCGATCCCGGTAATCCATGATGCGCCTCCTGCAACAGTGTAATGATTAGCGCGTATTAGGTGCTTGCGCCATCCCTAGCCTGACAGCATTAGGGCCAGAAGCCCTGATGACGCAGCGATCGCCAATCGCTGGGCTGGAACTGAGACCGATGCCAGCGCTCGAGGATACAAGCCGCTCAGCGCCCGCGACGACGCCCAGCCACCCGCAACCGCAGAGCATTCAGCTTGAT
This sequence comes from Lamprobacter modestohalophilus, assembly GCF_016583905.1. Lineage (GTDB taxonomy): Bacteria > Pseudomonadota > Gammaproteobacteria > Chromatiales > Chromatiaceae > Lamprobacter > Lamprobacter modestohalophilus. The sequence continues at coordinate 8,469 of NZ_NRRY01000002.1, forward strand.
GAAGCCGGTGGCGTCGCTCTGGTCGTAGGCACCGGCGTCATCCTCGAAGGTCGCGATCGACTCATCGAACAGGCTGTCGCTGTCTGACTGGCGGCCGACCACCAGCACATTCCCCTTGTAGAGCTTGAGCCGGACCTGGCCGTTGACCACGCGCTGGCTCTCATCGATGGCGGCCTGCAGCATCATCCGCTCGGGGCTGAACCAATAGCCGTTGTAGATCAGCGTGGCATAGCGCGGCATCAGCTCGTCTTTCAGGTGCGCGGCCTCGCGGTCGAGAGTCAGGGATTCCATGGCCCGATGCGCTTTGAGCATGATGGTGCCGCCTGGGGTCTCGTAGCAGCCGCGTGACTTCATGCCGACGTAGCGATTCTCGACGATGTCGGCGCGGCCGATGCCGTGCTCGCCGCCGATGCGATTGAGCTCGGCGAGGACCTCAGCGGGGGACATCGGCTTGCCATCGATGGCGGTGATGTCGCCGGCGCGATAGGTCAGCTCGATCTCCTGCGGGGTGTTGGGCGCATCGACGGGGTCGCGGGTCCAGCGCCACATGCCCGAGCCCGGCTCGACCCAGGGGTCTTCCAGGTCGTAGCCCTCGTAGGAGATGTGCAGCAGGTTGGCATCCATCGAATAGGGCGACTTGGTGCCGTCGCGCTTCTGCTCGACCGGTACGCCGTGCTCGGCAGCATAGGCCATCAGCTTCTCGCGTGAGAGCAGAACCCATTCACGCCAGGGGGCGATGATCTTGATGTCGGGCCTCAGCGCCAGCGCATTGATCTCGAAGCGGACCTGATCGTTGCCCTTGCCGGTGGCGCCGTGGCTGATCGTGTCGGCGCCGGTCTCGCTGGCGATTTCGACCAGGCGCTTGGCGATCAGTGGCCGCGCGATCGAGGTGCCGAGCAGGTATTCGCCCTCGTAGATGGCGTTGGCGCGGAACATCGGATAGACGAAGTCGCGCACGAACTCTTCGCGCAGGTCTTCGATGTAGATCTCTTTGATGCCGGCGGCTTCGGCCTTGGCGCGGGCCGGCTCGACCTCTTCGCCCTGACCGATGTCGGCGGTGAAGGTGACCACCTCGCAGTCGTATTCCTCCTGCAGCCAGGTCAGGATCACCGAGGTATCGAGCCCGCCGGAGTAGGCGAGGACGACCTTGTTCACGGATTCGCGTGCCATGGAAAAACGCCTCGTTTCAGTTTTAAGTCTGCGGTTAAAGGGGGTGCGCCGATGCTGTCCTGACCTGAGGGCATGGGTCGGCAAGTATTGGCAAGTATCGGCAAGTCGGACATCGATCGCCACTGAACCTGAATCTCACGCGATTTGAATCGCATGCGATTCAGTATCCGGGGTGGCGCCGCGCCATGAGCGTTAGGGCGCCAGTATACGCGTGCGCGGCGGCTTGCCGCAGGCAGCAAGGTGCCTCGGCGGTGCGACCGCGGCGCGGGCATGTTCACTAGATCTTCATCGCATGTGCATCCTCTCGCAACAAACACGCGAGACCATGGCCGCTACGTCATTTTACTGGGGCCTGAGCAGCATGAGCCAGGTAACACATCTACGGCCGTTGAAGTACCGGAGCATCTGGATCTCGGACGTCCATCTCGGGTTTCGCGGCTGCCAAGCCGAATTCTTGCTCGATTTTTTGCAAGCGACCGACTGCAAGCAACTGTACCTGGTCGGCGACATCATCGATGTCTGGGCGATGAAGAGCGGTCTGTTCTGGCCGCAGTCGCACAACAATGTGGTGCGGGCGATCTTGGACAAGGCGCGCGATGGCACCGAGGTGGTCTATGTGCCGGGCAATCACGACGAGATCCTGCGCGATCACCTGGGCTCGGAGTACGGTCAGGTGAAGCTGCGCGATGAGCTGGTGCATACCACCGCCGATGGTCGGCAGTTCCTGATCATGCACGGCGATAAGTTCGATCAGGTGGTGCAGAACGGGCGCTGGCTGGCGATGCTCGGTTCGCGGCTCTACGATCTGCTGCTCTCGGCCAATCATCGGTTGAATGCGTTACGGCGCCGGTTCGGCTTCGGCTACTGGTCGCTGGCGGCCTATTTGAAGCACCGGGTCAAGGATGCGGTCAACTATATCGGTAACTTTGAAGAGGCGGTGGCCGAGGAGGCCCGGCGGCGCGATGTCGACGGCATGATCTGTGGTCATATCCATCATGCCGAGATTCGCGACATCGATGGCGTGACCTACTGCAACTGTGGCGATTGGGTCGAGAGCTGCACGGCGCTGGTCGAGCATCACGACGGCACCATCGAGCTGCTGCGCTGGACCGACGCGCAGCAGGTGCTGACCTCGGAGCAGCCGCTGGCTCAGCCGCAGCCGGTCTCTCGTCCTGCTGCCGCTGCCGCCGCGGCTGCCATTATCGCGCGCGCCGGCTAGTCTTGATCTTCCGGGAGCATCAGTCGGTCTTCCGGCACTGGAGCGTCTGAAGTGGCCGCGGCAGCCACTCGGCTGCATCAATTGCATCAATTGCATTAAGGCGTCGCGCTGCGCTTAGCGACTGTCGCGGATTCAGCCCGGCAGGCTGTTGAGATAACGCTGCCAGTCGAATGCGGGGCCAGGGTCGGTTTTGCGCCCCGGAGCAATCTGCTCATGACCGGTGATCCGGTCGCGGGTGATGGCGGGATACCGAGTGCGGATCAGGCTTGTCGCCTCCGCGAGCCGTTCGTACTGGGCGTCCGAAAAAGCGACATCATCCGCTCCCTCTAGCTCGATGCCGATGCTGTAGTCGTTGCACTCTGGGCGCCCTCGGAACGACGAGCGTCCTGCATGCCAAGCGCGGCGTCCAAGCTCCACAAATTGCAGCAGCTCGCCATCCCGGCGGATCAGCAGATGCGCCGAGACCTGCAGTCCGGCAATGCTGGCAAAGAAGGGGTCGGCGCTGGGGTCGAGCTGGTTCAAGAACAGCTGCTCGATCCAGGGGCCGCCAAACTGCCCTGGTGGCAGGCTGATGTTATGGATGACCAGCAGGTCGGGCCCGATGCCTTCTGGGCGCTCGTTGGCGTTCGGAGAAGCGATCCAGCGTGCGATGCTCAGTCGGCCGGCCGCATCAAGCTTGGGGTCGGTCACATCGATCATCCGCTCATCACCCAGGTCCCAGGTTCATTACCCACCTTCATCACCCACCTTCATCACCAGCCTGCACTGAATCAATCGTTCTGCGCGGTCGCATTTAGTGATTCCAAAGTCCCGACTATAGGCGACAATTGAGGCCGCGCGCATGCCTCGGGCACGAGCGCAATAAGGACGCTGACCTACCTCAGTGCGCTCTGCCTGATCTCCTTGTTGCCCGTGCTTTTGATCCATGTGCTTGTTATTTCTACATGCCGAGGATCTGATCTCATGCCTACTGTTGTCCCTGTCTCCGACCCGAGTGCAGCGTCGTTGTCGCGATATCTGCCACCGCCAGCGCTGATCGAGGCGCAAGTCCGCGATGCCTTGGCCGAGGATGTTGGCGATGGGGATCTTACCGCCCAGCTGCTGCCGGTGGATGCGGTGGCGCGCGCAGAGGTCATGACTCGGGACGACGCCGTGCTCTGTGGCGTGGCCTGGTTCGATCAGGTGTTCCGTCAGCTCGATCCGTTGGTCGAGATCGAATGGCACGCGCGCGATGGTGAGCGGGTGTTGCCGGGGCAACTGCTCTGTTCATTGCGTGGGAATTTGCGCCAACTTCTGACCGGTGAGCGCACCGCGCTCAACTACCTGCAGCTGCTGTCTGGTACCGCGACCCGCGCCCGACGCTATGCCGATATGGTGGCGGGGCTGCCGGTGCGCATCCTCGACACCCGCAAAACGCTACCCGGTTTGCGGCGGCAGCAGAAATATGCGGTTGTCTGCGGCGGTTGCGACAATCACCGGATGGGCCTCTTCGACGCGATCCTGATTAAAGAGAACCACATCAGTGCGGCGGGATCGATCCGTGCGGCGATCGCTGCAGCAAGGCGACTGGCTGGGGATGCGCCGGTCGAGATCGAGGTCGAATCGCTGGATGAGTTGAGCGAGGCCTTGGACGCTGGGGTCGAGCGTGTGCTGTTGGATAACTTCGGCTTGCCCGAGCTGCGACGGGCAGTGGAGTTGACGGCGGGGCGTTCGAGGTTGGAGGCCTCTGGTGGCATCACCCGGGATCGGCTGCGGGTGATCGCGGAGACCGGGGTCGACGATATCTCGGTTGGAGGTCTGACTAAGCACGTTGAGGCGGTCGACCTTTCCATGCGTTTACGCTCAGCACCGTTAGCCTGAGCCATGTTGTCGGGGGCGCGTGATGGTGTGTCGGCTGTCCCGGTGTGCCGCTGCGCAATGTTGGGCGTGCGAGCCCTCTATTTGTCATGTCTATCGAGGTGGGGAATGTGATAGGCATTACTGAATATCAATTTTAGAAAACGCTAATATAATTAACTCCGTTGTCGCAGCACATGCGGCGACGCTTGCAACCCAGACAAAATCGAATTCGGAGAAATTAGATGAAAAAGCTTGCTACTGCCGCAGCCGTTGCCGTGCTTCTTGGTGTGTCCGCTTCTGCCAGCGCATGGTGGGGTGGTCCTGGTTACGGTGACCGTGGATACGGCAATGGTTGGGGTGACGGCATGGGCGACATGTTTAGCGACATGTTCGGCGATGGCTACGGCGACTTCAACATGAGCATGAGTGGCGGTGGTCGTGGATATGGTCGTGGGCGTGGTTACGGCTATGGCCGCGGCGACGGCTACGGCTACGGTAGCGGCTACGGCAACCCCTACTACGGCGGCTACGGCGCTCCTTACTATGGCGCCCCTTACGGCGGTGCTCCTTACGCAGCCCCGTATGGTGCCGCGCCATATGGTGCGCCAGTCGCTCCTGCTGCGCCTGAAGCCAAGTAAGCTGAGCGTTAAGCCAACTTAACGGCCCCGAATCCGGCGGCCGGCCTCAAGGTTGAGGTCGGCTGCCGGATTTTTTGCGTCTGACGCTCAGGCCCGCAGATGCGAATTTGGTTTGCCTGGCCGCGGCCCGTTTAAGCGACCAACAACAGGCTGCTGTAGGCAAGCGCGAGTCCGATGGCGGATGCAACGATGACGTCGCTCGGATAGTGCAAGCCGAGCACAACTCGTGATGCCGCCACCAGTAGGGTGAACGGGATCAAGAGCCAACCCAACTTCGGATAGTAGAAGAGCGCGATGGTCGAGTAGTTGACCGCGTGCAGCGTATGCCCGGATGGAAAGCTGAAGCGATCTAGCGGTGGGACGCTGGCAGCAATGTCGGCCGCGTAATGGCAGGGCCGAACTCGTCGGGTATAGCCCTTAAGGCTTTTGTAGAGGACGAGCGCAACCCCGCTCGTTAACAGCATGTGCAAAGCCGCTTTGAGTCCGTCGATGCCGTCAACGATTGGCAGTATGGCCATCAAGCTGTACCAGAAGACACCGTTCCCGAGCCGGCTGATCAGCGCAAAGGGATGTAACAGCCAAGGGCGTTGATGGGCCTTGCTCCAACGTCGACAGACGGGAGTTTCTAACTCATTCAGCAGTCGCAGGAATGGGTTCATGGCGCTCACCCTGGTTGCTGGCGCAGTCGATCACTGAGTATAGATGGTGTTCAAGGTCTCTGATCACACGGTCCCAGCTCAGCGATTCCGCTGTTCGCCGGGCTTCTTGTCCAAACAGCCGCAGTCGCGTGCGATCACTGGCGGCCTGTTCTGCGCGCAGAAGAAAGGCCGCGCGATCGCCCATCACCACACTATAGCCGTTTCGGTCATCGTGCAGGTGCTCGCGAGCAGCCGCATAGTCGAATGCGAGTGCTGCGACGCCGCTGGCTAGCGCTTCGGTGAGGACGTTGCCGAAGGTTTCGGTGAGACTCGGGAAGACGAACAAGTCGGCCGAGGCATAGTGCGTGGCCAGTTCTTCCCCCACCTTGGCGCCGGTGTAGACATGGTGGCCATGCTGGCGGCGCAGATGCGCGAGTTCCGGCCCATCGCCGACCAGGACACACCGACTGTTGGGCTGAACACGCTGAATGCGCTCGAAGGCCTCGATCGCAAGGTCGATGTGCTTTTCTGCGGCGATTCGCCCGACATAGAGCGCAACCAGCGTCTCCTCACTGCAGCCCCAGGATGTGCGCAGCCTCTCGCTGCGATAATGTGGCGAAAAACGCTCGGTGTCGACGCCACGGCTGAGCACATGCAAGTTCTTGAATCCGGCAACGGCAAGGTCGTCCCGCAGCGCTTGAGTTGGCACCAGCGTCGCTCCGGATCGGTTGTGGAAGCGCCTCAGGATATCGATGATCGGCCGCATCAGCAGGCCAACACCGTAATGGCTGCAGTACTGCTGAAACTGGGTATGGAAGCCGGTGAGCGTGGGGATGCCTTGACGTGCAGCGACCTGGAGGGCTGCGTGACCGAGCGGGCCTTCGGTGGCAATGTAGACCGCGTCCGGTCGCGCGTCGCGCCACCGACGATGAATCTTGCCCAGTGCTGGGAGGCCGAAGCGCAGCCCGCGGTAGCCAGGCAATGGCAGGCCGCCGACGAGCAGTTCGGTAGGCCCTGGTAGCCGACTGCGCTCGGTATTGCCGGCGCCTGATCGCTGTCGATCGGCGGGCTGACGTGGTCTGACCAAGCTGACCCGATGCCCTCGGCGCTCGAGCCCGCGTGCGATCTGCGCCAAGGTATTGGCGACGCCGTTGATCTCTGGCGGGTAGGTCTCTGTGACCAGCGCGACGTGCAGTTTCGGCTGCGCGATTGGCGGCTGTGGGCTCTGGGCGTCGGCTTTGGGCGTCGTCATCGGCGTTTTTCCTCGCCGGCACGCCGCCGGGCGTTGGAGCGATCTGCGGCGACTGTGATGCCAAGGGCCTGCGCAATCTGGGACTCGCAGTTGGCGGCGAGCGTGCGCCGGTCCATGTTCGCGCCGGCGATGATCTCGAGGAAGTGCACCTCGACCTCAGTCTGAGGTTGGCAGAGAACGCGCCACAGATGTCCGATCAGTGTGTCGTCATCGATAAAGGGTGCGATGAGGTCAGGGCTGTGATTCGAACCGTAACGGATCGCAACCGGCTGCACATCGATCCCGGGTTGTTGCGCTGCGGCAAGCAGCCGCGGGTGAAAGCGCCGCAGTTGGTGGCCATCGCTGGTGGTTCCTTCCGGAAAGATGGCGACCGCCTGTCGCTCGCGGACCTGTTCAGCGATGCGTGCGATCAGATCAGCGGTTTGGTTGCCGCCGCGCTTGATGAAGAGTGTTCCGATCTGAGCCGACATCCAACCGATCATCGGCCAGCGGCGCACCTCTGACTTGGAGAGGAAATTGATCGGCGCGATTGACCCGAGAACCGGGACATCGAGCCAGGAAATGTGGTTGGCGACCAGCAAGGCGTGTTTCGCTGAGTATCCCTGAACGCGGATCTTGAGTCCGAGCATCGGCGTGAGCCGCTGGAACCACCAGCGAACGATGATCGGACGTGTGTTGTTAATGCTGCCGATGCCAATCGTACGCCAGAGTGCCAATCCGAGAACGATGAGTGCGCCAAACAGCAGATGCCCGCCGATTCCGACGGCGCGAACCGTCGCTCGTAGGCTGCCCGGGTTTGGTCGAGCCATCTGCGATTCCTAGATGCGCTCCAGAAAGTGCCGAGCGTAGCTCGGGTTGAGCGAGCGCATATCGAGCAGCATCAAGACATCGGCGACCTCAAAATCGGGGTCGCGGCAGGGCTCGCCGCAGGCAACGGCGCCAAGGCGTACGTAGCCCTTGAGCAATGCCGGGAGGGGTGCGTCTAGCACATCGGTAGCGCCGACACCTGTCAGAAGCGGGACTCGGGGAATGACTTGCATGGTTTTCGGTGCCATTGCCTGGCGACGTAGGCGGTTCATGATGGCGGCGGCTTGGCAGTCGTTCTCGCCGAGGGGAACGCTGGCGCAGCCAAACAGGTAGTCGACCTGGTGTTGCTGAATATACTGGGCAACGCCTGACCAGAGTACCGCAATGACGGAGCCGTGGCGGCATTCATGAGAGACGCAGGTGCGGCCAAGCTCTAACAGGCGGCCGGGCAACGACGGGATGATGCCAAGCTCGAACTCGCTCTCGGAATAGAAAGTGCCGATCCGTTCAGCGCCCTGGTTACTGAGCAAGCGCGTGCAGCCGACGACGCGGTTGGTTTTGGTCTCGCGGACCAAGAGATGCTCGCAGAAAGCGTCGAATTCATCGATATCGAGCCCATTTTCGCCGGCTTTGAGCTTAGCGCCAAGCTCTTCGCCAAAGACTTGGTAGCGCAGTGCTTGTGCTTCTCGAACGGCCTCCGGGGAATCGGCTAGCTCGACGAAAAGACGCTCACCGCGTTTGAAACTAAGCGCAGGTGCACTTGCTCCCATGTTCGCTCCGACCATCACTACGGGGTAACTTATCAGTCTAGCGGAGGCAGATGTCGATCCAATGGCGCCAGGATGACAGGTCGATGACAGCACGGATCTGGCCGTGCTCTGCTGGCCGTGCTCTGCTGGCAGCGCTTTGCCGTCAGTTGCGCAGTGATCGGATCGGCCAACCACGCTCACGGGCGATGGCGGCCAGGCGCTCGTCAGGATCGATCGCGACCGGGAAGTCCACCGTCTCGAGCAATGGCAGATCATTGATCGAGTCGCTGTAGAAGACGCTGCCGCTCAAGCTTGCCGCATGCGCATCCAGCCACTGACGGAGGCGCTCAACCTTGCCTTCGCGAAACGCCGGTGTGCCGACGGTTTGGCCGCTATAGTGTCCGTCAACCAGGGCGGGCTCGGTTGCAATCAGGTGTTCGATGCCGAACCGCTCGGCAATGGGCGCGGTGACAAAGGCGTTGGTCGCGGTAATGATCATGAGCGTATCACCGTTGCTTCGGTGCTGCTCAACCAGGGCATGTGCCGCTGGCAGCATGATCGGCTCGATGCGCTCGCGGATGAAGGCTTCGCGCCAGCGCTCGAGCTGTTCGCGAGGGTGTTGGCTCAGGGGCGCGAGCGAGAAGCGCAGAAAAGCGTCAATATCAAGCCGTCCAGCGCGGTAGTCGTCGTAGAACTGCTGGTTGGCTCGCTCGTACTGTTCGCCGTCGACGACGCCGAGGTCGATGAGGTGACGCCCCCACAGGTAATCGGAATCCCCGCCGAGCAGTGTATTGTCAAGATCGAAGATGGCAAGAGGCATGGCTTGGCCTTAGAGACAGCTTGGCTGATGAGGCTGCGATTATCTCGGATTTGGCCATACTCTCGCCTGGCTTTGGCGCCGGCATGGCCCGGAATGGTCTGCGCTGAGTCTGAATCAGGGTCTGAATGGGGGGCAGAATCGGGTGGTAAATGCGTTAGCAGGTGTGGGCTAGGGAGGAAATGGAGTCTCTGTGGCCCTTCGCGGGATTTGAAGCTGCTAGGCAGATTGTGGAAGAATGCCAACGAAACTCAAAAAGGTACAGCAACTTGATCGACGGGGACGGTTTCCGGCCAAACGTCGGCATCATCTTGAGCAACGCAGACCGTCGCCTGTTCTGGGGGCGCCGTGTCGGGCAAAACGCGTGGCAGTTTCCACAGGGTGGGATCAAGTCCGACGAGACACCGCTCGAGGCGATGTATCGCGAACTGGAGGAGGAGGTCGGCCTGTTGCCAGGACATGTCAAGGTCCTTGGCTGCACGCGAGGCTGGCTTCGCTACCGCTTGCCCAAGCGCTTTATCCGGCGTCACTGCGGTCCGATCTGCATTGGCCAAAAGCAGGTGTGGTACTTGCTGAGGGTCCAATGCGGGGAAGGTGACTTTTGCCTAGATCGCAGTGAAAAGCCTGAGTTCGATGCCTGGCGCTGGGTCCGCTACTGGTATCCGGTACAGGATGTCGTCTACTTCAAGCGCCGCGTCTACGAACGTGCGTTGCACGAGCTGGCGCCGCTGCTCTATCCGGATGGCGTTCCGGCAGTCGATACCATGGCTCCGCAGGTCCAACAGGGTAGCCGCGGCTATTTGCGCCAGCGCCGGCGTTAGCTGAGGTTCTTACAGGCCGCCTGCCTCATTACTCGGGCGCGATCTCGGGCGCGATGAGCGGGAGCCCCTTGCCGGGGTTGAGGATGCCGTTTGGATCAAACTGCGCCTTGATGGCGCGCATCAGAGCGAGTGCGGGTGGGTCGATCTCGCGGTCGATGAAGTCCCGCTTCTCGAGCCCGACCCCGTGCTCACCGGAGAGGGTGCCGCCAAGCGCGACGACGCAATCGAAGACGCCGGCCAGGCAGTCGGCTGCGCGTGCCATCTCATCAACGTCGTCTGGATTGACCAGCAGGTTGACATGGATGTTGCCGTTACCCGCATGGCCGAAGTTGACGATGCGGATGCGATACTGGTGCGCGAGCTGCTCGAGGGTATCGATAAAGGTCGCGATCCGGGAGACCGGCACCACCACGTCTTCATTGATCTTCTTGGGTGCGACATGCCTCAGCGCCGGAGAGAGGGCCTTGCGGGTGCGCCAGAGTGCGGCGATTTGTTCGCGATCGCGGGCGACGCTGAGGTCGAGCAGGCCGGGATTGCGGGCCGCTGAGGCGACGGCATCGGCGGTGGCCGAAACGCAGTCAGCCGGTCCGTCGACCTCGATCATCAAGAGCGCACCCGTGTCGGCGCTGACGCCGAGGTCGGAGTATTGGCGCACCATGTCGATCGCCGCGGCGTCCATGAATTCCAGGGCGCAAGGTGTGATCGGCTGCGCCATGATGGCCGCCACCGCGTCCGCTGCGGCGTGGATATCGCGATAGGTTGCCCGCAGGGTTTGCTTCGCCTCCGCCACAGGGGTGAGCTTGAGCGTCGCTTCAGTGATCAGCGCGAGAGTGCCCTCGGAGCCGATGATCAGGCGGGTCAGGTCATAGCCGACCACGCCCTTGGTGGTGAGGACGCCAGCGCGAATGCGCTGGCCGCTGCCGGTGACTGCCGCTAAGCCTAGGGTGTTCTCGCGCGGGGTGCCGTATTTGACTGCGCGCGGGCCGGCTGAGTTGTAGGCCAGGTTGCCGCCAATGGTGCAGATCGCGGCACTGGTGGGGTCGGGCGGCCAAAAGAAGCCGTGCTCGCCCAAGGCGCGCTGCAGGGTCTCGTTGACGACCCCTGGCTCGACCACGGCGAGTCGGTTGGCCGGGTCGATGCGCAGGATACGGTTCATGCGCTCGAAGGCGATGACGATGCCGTTGCGCTCCGGCACCGTGGCCCCGGTGGTTCCGGTGCCGAGCCCGCGCGCGGTAACGGGAAAGCTGTGTTGGTTGGCGAGTTGAACCAGCGCCTCGACTTGCTCCGCGTTGCTGACGAAGGCAACCGCTGCGGGCAGACCCTGGCGGCGACTATTGTCGTAGCCGTAAGGCCAGCAGTCGCCTGGGTCAGTCAGAAGAGACTTTGGGCCAACAATCGCGGCCAGGCCCTGGATGGCGGACTGATTAAGCGCCATCAGTGTGTGTCTGCGCTGTCGAATCGGTTGCTGATGGGCTGCTCGATAGCGATTTCGGCTCGATATATTCGAACAACTTGACGACGCGGACGACGCCGGGCAGTCGGCGTACGACCTCGGTCGTGGTATCAGCCTCTTCACGCGTGACCAGGCCCATCAGATAGACAATGCCGTCTTCGGTGACGACCTTGACGCGGGTTGCGTCGAACCCCTTGACGCCTCTGCCACCGCCGATCGCGATCTTGGCGCGTGAGGTGATTAATGCATCCTGGCTCTCTTGCGTGAGCGAGATCGGCGGTCCGATGTGAACCTCATCGTAGACCTTGGTGACCTTTGGTAGCTGACTCACGATCTCGGCGAAGCGCCGCTTCACCTCAGCGCTGTCGGCTTGGCCGGTCAGGAGCACCTGGAAGTTGTAGCTGGTGATCGAGATACGGCTCGCCTGCTCGACCTCCGGGGTCTGGTAGAAGAGGTGTTTCGCCTTGATCTCGATCATCTCGTCGTCGAGCACGGTACTTGCTGACCGGCGCTCATGCAGGACCGAGGCGCCGTATGCGGTTCCGACCACTGCCGCCGGCGCGCAGCCCTGGAGTAGCGGGGTTAGGCCGATGGCTGAGGCGATCAGGAGCACTCGAATCAGATTAGGAGCTGGCAGCAAAGGCATGACGAATCCATTGAATGGCGCCGGCGCCATCGATGGCGATGACGTCAAACCGGCATGGCAGATTGATCGAGTGGCGTTGAAGATAATAGGCCGCAGCCGCGGTGAGGCGCGCTTGTTTGCGTGGGTCGACACTTGCCGCAGCGCCGCCGAAACGAGCGGATGCACGAAAGCGGACTTCAACAAACACCAGTGTCTCGCCATCGCGCATCACCAGGTCCAGCTCACCGCGCTTGCAACGCACATTGCTGGCGACATGGTCGAGGCCTTCCCGCTCCAAATAACTACGGGCTTGCTGCTCCTGATAGTCGCCGAGCCGTTTGCGCCAGGGTGTTGCCTTAGTGGTCAAGATGGCGGTCAAGATCGAGCGCTTGACGTGCGGGCTGGTTGATGACCGTGCATGCGTTCAATCGCCACTGGCTTCAGGTTCGACAGCGTCGATGCGCTCTGCAGTGGCCACCCCCGAACTGGTGAAGCGCGCCAGCGTCAACTGTCGCTGCACATGGCCGCGCGAGTCGACGCTCAGGCCACCGGTCTCGCCGGGAAAGAAGGTCCCAGGCTGGCGGCCCATCTCGCTAATGCGCGGGCTGAGCCGATAGGCGTCGATGCCCATCGCATAGAGTCTCGCAAGAGGACCGCTGACGTCGCCCAGAGTTCCTTGCAGGGCTTGACGTGAGAGTCTATCGGAGCGTTGCTGGTCGAGCAGCCAGGGGATGTCGACGAAGTAGAGGCCGGCCAAGGTTTGATCTCGCGAGGGATTGAATGCGCCATCGTAGACGTGCGAGGTCGCGATGACGGGGACCTCGACCCCCGTGAGCCGCAGTGCTTGCCAAAGTGAGGCGACATTCTCAGTTGTGGCGACAAGGAACACCACCTGCGCCTCGCTGTTGGCCACAGCTTCGGCCGCGTTGCTGACTGAGCCATAGGTTGGCTGTGCGACGAGGGTGCCGCCGAGCGCCCGCCACTGGCTGCGGAATGCATCGGCCATGCGTGAGCCCCAGGGGCTCTGGGGATAGACCAGTGCCGCGCGCTTCAGCCCCCCTGAGAAGGCGTAGTTGGCGGCGTTCATGGCCTCGTCTTCCGGGGCGAGCGAGAGTTGGTAAAGGTTCGGCGTCGTCGCACCGCTGGCGCGGTTGAGGGCCAGAGTCGGTACCGGCAGTGCGCCTTGGCGGGCAAGCGCGGTCACGGATGATTTCTGTAGCGGCCCAATCACCAGGCTGGCGCCGGCGTCGACATCCTTTGCGTATGCTGAGGCGCTATCTGTCCCAAAGCTTAGGCTGGGGCGGGTGCCGCTGCGATCGGCTTCGTAGGCGGCCATGATGCCGTCTTTAATGGCTCCGCCTGCAGCGCCAAATTGTCCGCTGGTTGGCAGTAGAACCAGTGCGTTGGTGCCAGCAGCGTAGCCGCCTGCGAGCGTCGCGAAGTAGGCATCATCAAGTCCGGCAAGCGCGGGATGGCTCGAGCGGTTCTTGCCCCACCAGGATTTGAGGCTGGCATTGAGCTCCGGGGTGGCTGTGCTCTGCCCAGCGAGTAACTGTGCGAGTTCAATCCAGCCGCGCATGCGTCCTTTGGCGGTTTTTTCGGCCTGCGCGAGACTCGTCTTACTGAGACTGCTCAGGGTGAAGAGTAGCGAGACTTGGTTGTCCATGCGTGCATCGGACGAGGTGAGCAGCCGGTCGAGCTGATCGAGCTTCTCGGCGGCCCGCACGGGCGCTTTGTTGAGTCGATAAGCCGCTGCTAGGGAGCCGAAGTATTGCGTTTTCAGCTCCGTTGTCAGTGCGCCCGGGTTGACGCGATCGAGGGTGCTGATCGCCTCGGCCGCGCGGCCTCGGCTGAGTGCGACATCGGCCTGCAGCAGCAGTGCGGCCTGGCGTTGCGAGGCGGTTAATGCCGCTTGATCGAGTGCCAACAGGATGCGGCTTGCGCGCTGTGCGTCACCGGCCCGCAGCAGTGCTTTCGCTGCTTCGATCTCGAGCTGTTGGCGCGCTGGCGGTGCGGTGGTCTTGGCTAGGGCGAGATAGGCGTCAGCCGCCGCGCCAGGTTGGTCGTCGCGCTCCAATTTGCGGGCTTCCGCGAGCGCATTTGGCGGTAGGCTGTCGAGTAAGCGGTTGGCGTCTTTGACGGGGTCTATCGCGCAGCCAGCGATCAGGCTGGCACCGATGATCAAGGCTAGGACGGCAAACCGCGCGGTTGAGCTGATTTTCGCGTGCAGCGATCGCGGCAGCGTCCGGGGTTGCGAGGCGCGATGCACATGAGCCTTCGCCTTTGCTTGGGGACTCGAGCGGTCTTGACGCATCGTTGTTGGGGTGAGTTGCTGGGACTGTCGACCGAGGTGATGAGCGGGCATCATTGACTCCGAAGATGAAACCGATGGGGTCGAGCCGAAGCGAGAGACTGCGCTTCGGCAGCATACGTCGTGTTCATGGTGATCAGCCATCGCGTGCACTGACCTCCATGGGTAGGGCGAAATGGTTTGAGCTAAATGGCCTGAGCAAGGGATAATCACCAGCCCTTTTCGTCGAGCATCGCGCGCAGATTATTGTCGAGGGGCAAGCTGAGGTCGGCTGTCGCTAACACCATGGAATCCTTGGTATTGACGACGCGCGCGCTGATGTAGACGCGATTTGAGCCTACGGCATAAGTGCCCATCAAAATCGAGTTGGCGGAATAGGCGGCATTGAGACGTTGAACCTCGCGCGTCAGAATCAGCTCGCCGAGCTTCTCCTCAACAAAAAGACTGTCGCGCATCTTGACCTCGCGCATGCGAATGCCAGCCTGAGAGAGTGCGGAGGCAAAGAGCTCTGAGCTGATGCGCCCGAAGGTGGAGGAGGCTCTCAGGTTATTGATATCGACAAAGGTTGACGCGATCATCGGGCTATATTGCGCCAATTCGGGCTGGACGCTGATCAGGCGTTTCGCGGCGTCAGTGATCTCGGCAGAGAGATTGGCTGGCTGTACGTTTTGATAGTAGGTGACCGGAGGGTTTCTGTTGGTGCTCGGGATGCAGCCTATCAGCAGCAGGCCGAGCAGGATCGCCAGTAGGCTCATCCACGCTCGGTGAGGGGTCAGGAGCGATGCTTGGCTCATTGTTGATCCCTTACCATTGGTTGTCTAAGGGTATACGGGGTATTGGCTTGGGTTTTGGGGCCCGCGGTGGATCATAATGTCGACGGTCGCCCTGATTGATGTAGTAGATGTTAGATGAGGAGTAGAGGACGCGTTCGTTATCCGTGATCTTGGTGGTAATGATGACCTCTTCTTGACTCACGGAGGTCCAGCTGCCGCTGGTGACATCGGCGCCCGCGACCGGTGGTACCAATGCCAGTGCGGCATTGCTCGAGGGGGCTACGAGCACAGAGATGCCGGTGGCAAGGGCGGCTAAGGTGAGCGTCCCGGGGTATGGACGAATGAAGCCACGGTCGCTGTGGTTGATCACCTCGACGTCGAAATCGACCGTGGCGGCGCCTCCTGGCTCCTTCTGAACGATCGCTCCGCCTGAAACGAGCTCACTGGTGAGGAGCGAGCGGTATCCGCGGGCGAACTCACCGCGGCTGTGATCGGTGTGCTTTGGCAGGTATAGGGGTGTCGATCGCAGATGAGGCTGTTGCAGTATGCCCGTCGCTTCATATTCGGCAAGCACCTGCCAATGGTGAGCGGCTTGCATGCGCTGTTGCTCGCTGTACGGGTAGGTCTTAGCCATCGGAACCTGAGCGGCGTTGGTGTAAAAGCAGCCGCTCAGGTTCAGACTGATCGTGCTAACGATCGTATTAACGATGGCAAGATGGGCGAGTCGCGATAAGGCCACCAGCATCTCCTGTTGGCTGGGTCGAGTGCCCAGGCTTCCATACCTGGATTCCTAGGCCCCTAGTGAAGAACATACAGTGTGCAGGCTGCGTGTACGCTTGTCAGATAAAAACCACGAGGCCGACGACTAGGGGGATGATTTGACTGGAATACTATACGTGGTAGCGACACCGATCGGCAATCGAGAGGACCTGAGTCCGCGGGCCCAGGCGGTTCTGGCCGAGGCCGATGTGATCGCCTGTGAGGACACCCGGCACAGTCGTCCACTGCTCGCGGCATTCGGCATTGCTGGCGAGCTGTTGTCCTATCATGAGCATAACGAGGATCAGGTGGCTCCGCGCCTGCTGAGGCGACTGCGAGCGGGTGAGACGATCGCCTTGATCAGCGATGCCGGCACGCCGCTGATCAGTGATCCCGGGTTCTTGTTGGTGCGAGCGGCGCGTGAAGAGGGCGTTCGGGTTGAGCCGATCCCGGGTCCCTGTGCGGCGATCTGCGCCTTGTCGGCGGCCGGCTTGCCGAGCGACCGCTTCTTGTTTGTTGGCTTCCCGCCACGTACGCGTCCTCAACGTCTGGTCTGGTGCCAAGGTTTCGCCAAAGAGCCGGGTACCCTGATCTGTTACGAGAGTGCTCGCCGTGCCGCAGCGACCCTCAGCGATCTCGCCGAGGGCTTGGGCTCAGAGCGGCGCGCCGTGGTCGCGCGGGAGCTGACCAAGCGCTTCGAGACCTTTCTGATGGGGCGCATCGCTGAGCTTGCTGAGCAGGTGGCCGCAAGCCCTGAGCACCAGCTTGGCGAGATGGTGATCATGATCGAAGGCGATCCGCGCGTTGACGATGAGCGTGATCGCGCTGAGCAAGCGCGGGTGTTGGGCATCTTGGCGGCGGAGCTGCCGTTGAAGCAGGCGGCGGCACTCGCCGCGTCGATCACCGGGGGGGCGCGGAATCAGTTGTATAAAGCGGCCTTGAGGACGCGAGATCAAGCTGATTAGCCACTTGAAAATGGACATCAACTTTTTCGATTTGAGCAACACTGTAGGGCGATGATTGGGAGGTAGGAAGTTAGAGAGCGACTTAAGGTGACCTCCTGAGGCAGCGACTTGCACGGACTGGCCAGGTTGATTTGGGCAATGGCCAGTTCGGGCGCAAAACGCTAGACTGTCAATTGGGAGTCGGCTGGACAGTCGCGGCTTGGCGCATGCGTCAGGCGGAGGAAAGTCCGGGCTCAACAGGGCAGGGTGCCAGGTAACGCCTGGGGGGCGAGAGCCTACGGAAAGTGCCGCAGAAAACAAACCGCCAACCCCGCGCGAGCGGGCGGTAAGGGTGAAAAGGTGCGGTAAGAGCGCACCGCGTCCGTGGCAACACGCGACGGCAGGGTAAACCCCACCCGGAGCAAGACCAAATAGGGGAGCGAGCAGCTTTGGCTGCGACATGCGGCCCGCATGGGCTCCCGGGTAGGTCGCTTGAGGCGCGGGGTGACCCGCGTCCCAGATGAATGACTGTCCACGACAGAACCCGGCTTACAGGCCGGCTCCCTACTTTACTGCGAACAGCGCATGCGGCTTAAAATCGAGCGTGCTGAGGCATGGCGTCATTTCCGTGCGCCGTCGTGTCGGCCTTCGACGAGCTGCCACGACGCAAAGGGGCTTTTCGGCTGTTGCGTGCTCAGGTATAATGGTGTGTTACGTCACGTGGAAATCGCGTCGTGCTTTGTCTCGATGCGCCACGACATCGGTTTTCTCAACGCGAGCATTTTGGATCAATAGCGATGGTCAAGATTCGACTCACCCGTGGTGGCGCCAAGAAGCGTCCCTTCTATCAGATCGTCGTCACCGACATGCGTAAGCCACGGGATGGCGGCTGCATCGAGCGTCTGGGCTTTTTCAATCCCTGCGCGACTGGAGGTGAAAGTCGCTTGCGCGTCGACCGAGCGCGTGCTCAGCACTGGCTCGATCAAGGTGCGCAGCCGTCTGAGCGTGTTGCCAAGCTCCTGAAGGACGCGGCTAAGCAGGCTGAGGCTGCCGTTGCGGCCTGAGTATTGACGTCGATTGCTGACGTGCCGGTTGCCAACAGGCAATGACAGGTAGCGCTGAAGCCTCGGACCCCGCTGCACCCAACAAGATCGTCCTTGGTCGTATCCTCGGCGTCTATGGTGTGCGCGGATGGCTGAAGATTTTTTCCGAGACCAGCCCACTCGAAAACATCTTCAGCTACTCGCCCTGGCTGATTGATGGTGACGAGCAGCAGGTTGTGACTTGGCGAAACCAGGGTAAAGGTCTCGTTGCGCAGCTTCAGGGCTATGACGATCGCGATCATGCGCGGACCCTGACCGGTAAAGCGATCGCGATTCGACGTGATCAGCTGCCGCCGCCATCGCCGGATGAATTCTATTGGATCGATCTGCAGGGGCTGCAGGTTGAGACGCGTGAGGGGGTTGCGCTCGGGCAGGTGAGCCATCTGATCGAGACCGGCTCCAATGATGTGATGGTCGTGCGCGGGGAGCGCGAGCGCCTACTGCCGTTCGTCTGGGGACAGTTCGTGCTCGATGTCGATTTCGAGGCAGGGCGTTTGTTGGTCGATTGGGACCCCGAGTTTTAACGGCCAAGCCAGCGAATCGGCCCGGCTGAGCGGAAGCGATGCGGTTTGATGTCATCACTCTGTTTCCGGCGCAGTTCGCCGCCCTGACCGAGGAGGGAGTCGTGGCGCGGGCGCTGCAGCGGCAGCTTGCCCAAATCCACCTACACACGCCGCGCGATTACACCACGGACGTCCATCGTACCGTCGACGATCGCCCGTACGGCGGTGGGCCGGGCATGGTGATGCGCTATACCCCACTGCGGTTGGCGATTGAGGCGGCCCAGGCGGAGGCTGCCGCTGAGGGTGTGCAGAGTCGCGTCGCCTACCTGTCGCCGCAGGGCGAGCGCCTTGATCAGCGGCAAATCGAGCGGATCAGCGCGGCCCCAGGCTGGGTGTTGGTGGCGGGTCGCTATGAAGGTGTGGATGAGCGGCTGATTGAAGATTGTGTCGATGAGGAATGGTCGATTGGCGACTATGTCCTCAGCGGTGGCGAGCTTGCGGCCATGGTGGTGATGGATGCGGCGATTCGGCTTCTGCCAGGCGTGCTCGGGCATGCGGATTCGGCGCGCCAGGACTCACACTCCAGCGGACTGCTCGACTGTCCCCACTACACCCGGCCGGAGACGATCGGCGATCGCAGCGTGCCAGAGGTGCTGCTGAGCGGCGATCATCAGGCGATTGAACGTTGGCGATTGCAGCAGGCATTGGGTCGCACCCGGCAGCGGCGCCCTGACCTGCTACAAGGGCGAGGCATCAGTGAGGTCGAGCAGCGACTGCTCGACGACTATCTTCTGGAGGCGGCACGGTCGCGGCCGCGCGTCGGATCGGAACAGAGTGAGTAATGACATGAGCAATATCATTCAGCAAATCGAGCAAGAGCAACTGCGCCCATCGGTGCCTGAATTCGCGCCAGGTGACACCGTGGTGGTGCAGGTGCGTGTCAAGGAAGGCGAGCGCGAGCGTCTGCAGGCATTTGAGGGCGTCTGCATTGCCAAGCGCAACCGCGGCCTCAACTCCGCGTTCACGGTGCGCAAGATCTCGCATGGCGAAGGCGTGGAGCGCGTCTTCCAGACCCACAGCCCGTCTATCGCTGACATCAAGGTCAAGCGGCGTGGTGACGTGCGTCGCGCAAAGCTTTATTACCTGCGCGGCCTCACCGGCAAGGCCGCTCGAATCAAAGAGAAGGTCTGAGTCGCGCTCGGCGATGGTTCTCGCAGCGCGGCAAGCGGTGTCGGGCGATTGCGGGCGGCTGCGGTTAGCATCCGTCGTCGTTTGACCGATGGCGGCGAGCTTTTACTGGTACGACTACGAGACCTGGGGCAGCGACCCGGCGCTCGATCGGCCCTGTCAGTTTGCGGGTCTTCGAACCGATGCTGACCTCAATGTGGTCGGTGAGCCGTTATTGCTGTTCGCCCGGCCGGCGGCTGATCTGCTGCCGCAGCCGGAGGCCTGCTTCGTCACGGGTATGACGCCGGATCAGGCGCTCGAGCAGGGTCTCCCTGAGGCTGAGTTCGCCCGCTTGATCCAGCAGGCGCTGGCCACGCCTGGCAGCTGTTCGGTCGGCTATAACAGCCTGCGGTTCGATGATCGAGTCAATAACTGGTTGTTCTACAGGAACCTGCTCGATCCCTATGCGCATGCATGGCAAAACGGGAATTCGCGCTGGGACTTGATCGACGTCTTGCGGCTGGCGCACGCGTTGCGGCCGCAAGGCATCCAGTGGCCGGAGCGTGAGCCCGGCGTGACCTCCTTCAAGCTCGAGGCGCTGACTGCCGCCAATGCCATCGAGCATGTCGGTGCTCATGATGCGCTGGCTGATGTGCGGGCGACTCTGGCGCTGGCGCGGCGGCTGAAGGCAGCGCAGCCGCGGCTTTTTGCCTACGCGCTAAATCTGCGAGACAAGGCCTATGTTGCCGAGCTGTTGGCCAGCGGTGCGCCATTGCTGCATGTTTCGGCGCGCTACGCGGCAGCGCAAGGCTGTATTGCGCCCGTGCTCAAGGTTGCGACGAACCCCAGCCAAAAGAACCAGGTGATCTGTTTCGACCTACGCCAAGACCCGGCGCAACTGCTGGATCTGTCGGCCGAGGCGCTGCAGCAGCGCTTGTTCACGCGCCGCGAAGATCTCCCCACCGGGGTCGAGCGGTTGCCGGCCAAAGGGGTGAAGATCAACGCCTCGCCCATGCTGGCGCCGCTGAAGACCTTGACCCCTGACGCCGCCGCACGCTGGCAGATCGATCTAGAGCAGGTTGCCGTGCATGCGGCTCGCGCTGACCAACATCGGCGCGAGATTGCTGAGCGTCTGGGTCGAGCCTTCTCGGCTCAGCCGGCGCTACAATCTTCGGCTGATCCTGAGCGCATGCTCTACACGGGCGGATTTTTTTCGGATCAGGATCGGCGGCTGATGGATCAGCTCGGACGCCTGACGCCGTCTGAGCTGGCTCAGGCGCAGCCGCGTTTCGAGGACTCGCGCTTGCCGACGCTGCTGTTTCGGATGCGGGCGCGCAGTTGGCCTGAGACGCTGAGCGAGGATGAGCGCGAAGATTGGGATGCCTGGCGTTTCGAGCGCTTGACCGAGCCGCACGCCGGCGCCTCGATCACGATCGATGACTATGAGGCCAAGCTTGCCAGCCTGCGCGCAGAACGCGTCGGCGATGAAAACGCCCTTGCTCTTCTCGACCGGCTCGAGCGTTGGGGCGAGCATGTGATGACGGCTGAGGGGGATTGAGCTTCATTCAGCCCTCGAGAGGCTTGCGGGGGCCGCTAGGATTGTTTATCCTAGGCGGTCTATCTTTTTACTGACGACTCGCTGGGAGCGACCGTGATGACAACCCAAAGCGCAAAGCCGGCTGAAGTTCGGCGAGCTTGGTACTTAATTGATGCCGAGGGCAAGACACTTGGTCGGCTCGCCAGCGAATGTGCACGCAGGCTCCGCGGCAAGCATAAGCCCACCTATACCCCGCACGTCGATACCGGTGACTTTCTCGTGATTGTCAATGCCGAAAAGGTGCGGGTGACCGGCAATAAGATGAGCGACAAGATGTACTACCGGCATACCGGATACATCGGAAACCTCCGCTCGGCGAGCCTGGAACAGATGCTGGACAAGCACCCAGAGCGGGTCATCCAGTTTGCTGTTAAAGGCATGCTGCCGCGTAATCCGCTTGGCCGCGCGATGATCAAGAAGATGAAGGTCTTTGCTGGTCCAACGCATCGCCATGCGGCACAGCAGCCTCAGCCCCTCGAGATCTAACGCCACCGGGTTGCGCTCGCTGGCGTCTGGCCGCGCTACCCTGAAGCACTCACTTTGATCTTCTGGGTGGCAGAGCAACAGGATCGCTCGCTCGAGCGGATATCAGACACTCAAAAATAAGACTCTCGGAAACCTGAACCATGGAAAAACAGTACGCCACAGGGCGTCGCAAAAGCTCCTCGGCGCGCGTGTTCCTGAGCACGGGCTCCGGGCAGATCAACGTCAACGGCCGACCGCTTGATGAATACTTTGGTCGCGAAACCGCTCGGATGCTCGTGCGACAAGCGCTCGAAGCCGTCGACATGGTTGATCGCGTCGACATCAAAGCGACGGTGACGGGTGGAGGCTCGAGTGGTCAGGCCGGCGCAATCCGGCACGGTATCTCACGCGCTCTGGTCGGTCATGACGAGCGCCTGCGCTCGCCGCTGCGCCGCGCCGGCTTCCTGACTCGCGATGCTCGTGAAGTAGAGCGGAAGAAGGTTGGTCTGCACAAGGCACGTAAGCGTCCGCAGTTCTCCAAGCGTTAAGCAAGGTCATACCCTGAAGCAATTCCTTCATCAGTGGGGATTGCTACAGGTGATGAGCATGACGGTAAAGCAAGTGCTTGACCTACAAAGTTTGCGACAGGCGATAAGCGGTAGCAACATCTGCGGTGAGTTTCGCCACATTCGTTAATTCATCCAACGTCTTTTGGGGGATCGTCTAGCGGCAGGACTACGGACTCTGACTCCGTCAACCAAGGTTCGAATCCTTGTCCCCCAGCCATATTTAGCCCGCGGTAATGCGGGCTTTTTTGTGTTTATGCCATGCGCACAAAAATGCCCAGCGTGATGCTGGGCATGAGTTGCTGTCAGGATCAACCTCTTTCCCGGGTGATCCTTAGGCGGTGGGCCGCGTTGGCGTTTAACCTGCGAAGTTCTCAGTAACAAAATCCCAGTTGATCTTGTCCCAGATGGCTTCGAGGTACTTCGGCCGCGCGTTGCGGTAGTCGACGTAGTAGGCGTGCTCCCACACATCAACGGTTAGCAGCGCGGTCTTGCCGTCTGTCATCGGCGTGCCGGCGTTGGAGGTGTTCATGATCTCGACGCTGCCGTCGCTGTTCTTGACCAGCCAGGTCCAGCCGGAGCCGAAGTTGGTGGCGGCTGACTGGCTGAACTGCTTCTTGAATTCGTCGAAGCTGCCGAATTTGGCGTTGATTGCATCGGCAACTGGGCCCTTAGGCTCGCCGCCACCGTTGGGGCTTAAGCAGTTCCAGTAGAAGCTGTGGTTCCAGACCTGTGCCGCGTTGTTGAAGACGCCGCCGGACGAGGACTTGATGATCTCTTCGAGTGACTTGCCGTCGAACTCGGTCCCTGGAACCAGATTGTTGAGGTTGTTGACGTAGGTCTGGTGATGCTTGCCGTAGTGATAGTCGATGGTCTCGGCAGAGATCACCGGCTCGAGGGCGTTCTTCTCGTACGGAAGGGGTGGAAGTTCGTGTGCCATACTGACTCTCCTGGCTCGTTTTGCTAGGGATGGGTGAATGAAGTGCTTGCGGTGAAAACGTAGGCCCGAGATGGGGGATATCAAGGAGAGAAACTTGATGGCGGAGGTAACAAGCTGATGTGTGGCATCTGTGGAGAACTGCGTTTCGACGGTGTGCCGGCGGATCTGGGCGCCATCGCTCGGATGATGGAGCGGCTACAACCGCGCGGACCCGATCATGGCGGTAGCTATGGCGATGGCGCGGTCGCGCTCGGGCATCGGCGGCTTTCGATCATCGATCTCTCGGCACGCTCTAACCAACCGATGGTCGATCAGGGACTCGGGCTCGCGCTGGTGTTCAACGGCACTATCTATAATCATCCCGAGCTGCGCCGCGAGCTGCGCGACAAGGGCTATAGCTTTTTCTCCGACGGTGATACCGAAGTCATCCTCAAGGCCTGGCATGCTTGGGGTGAAGGCTGCGTCGAGCGGCTGCATGGGATGTTCGCGTTCGCGATCTGGGATACCAACCGCCGCCAGCTCTTCCTCGCGCGCGATCGCTTTGGGATTAAACCGCTCTATTGGTGCGAGGCCAATGGTCGGCTGCGTTTCGCCTCGACCACCCAGGCGCTGGTTGCGGCGGGTGGGGTTGGCGCCGGGATCGATCCGGTGGCGCTCCACAATCTGTTCACGCTGCATGCGGTGGTGCCGGCACCGCGCACCATCCTCAATGATGTGCGCAAGTTGCCGCCGGCGCACTGGTTGCGCATCGACGCCGATGGGCGCCGCACAGAGCGGCGTTACTGGCAGCTGGACGCGACCCGAGGCGCGAGCGGATCGGGACTACCGAGCAGTGATGCCGAATGGATCGAGGCCATCCATGAGGCGCTCGAGCAGGCAGTGCGCAAGCGCCGCGAGATCGCTGACGTGCCGGTTGGCGTGCTGCTCTCGGGGGGGCTCGACTCCAGCCTGCTGGTCGCATTGCTCGCTGAGCATGGCGTCAGCGATCTGCACACCTTCTCGGTCGGTTTTGAGGACACTCCGGAGGAGGCTGGCAGCGAGTTCGAATACTCTGATCAAGTCGTCGAGCGTTTTGGGACCCACCACCATCGCTTCCAGGTGCCGAACGATGAGGTCCTGCGTCGCTTGCCCGAGGCGGTCGATGCGATGACCGAGCCGATGTTCGGCCAGGATGCGGTCGCCTTCTATCTGCTCGCCGAGCAGGTCTCGCGCGAGATCAAGGTGGTGCAGTCGGGGCAAGGGGCCGACGAGGTCTTCGGCGGTTACTTCTGGTACTCGCGGATCGCCGCTGAGACCGAGGGTAGCCCGACCGATCGCGTGCGTCGGCACTACTTCGATCGCGATCACGATGAGTACTTGCAGATGGTCGCTCCGGCTTATGCGGGGGCGGATCATACTGCTGCCTTGGTGGCTGAGCGCCTCGCCGAGTCCGGCGCCGATGAGCTCATCGATGCGGTCCTGCGGCTCGATGTCACCACCCTCATCGTTGATGACCCGGTGAAGCGGGTCGACAACATGACCATGGCCTGGGGGCTTGAGGCGCGTGTGCCCTTCCTTGACCATCAGCTCGTCGAGCTTGCTGCCCGTTGCCCACCGGAGCTAAGACTGCGCGATGGCGGCAAGTATCCGCTCAAGGCCATCGCGCGCGGGCGGTTGCCGGATGCTGTGATCGATCGGCCCAAGGGCTATTTCCCGATGCCGGCGCTCAAATATGTGCGCGGGGCCTTTCTGGACTTCATGCGCGACATCCTCAACTCCCAAGCCTGCCGCGAACGTGGGCTTTACCGCCGCAGCTACATCGAGCGGCTTCTGGATGAGCCCGACCAGCATCACACCCGCATCCAGGGCAGTAAGCTCTGGCATGTCGCCTTGCTCGAGTACTGGCTGCAGCGTCACATCGATGGGTGCTAGTGCCCCCTTGCCCACCGGTCATGGGCCTCTGAGTGCGTCCATCCGAGTCGGCGCTGGAGATGGTTTGACTGCAGTTTGCCCTGAGCAGAAACGCGGGCGACCTCAAGATTGCGGCTTCGCATGGCGCAGGCCTCTGCGCCTTGATAAGCGCGGCAGCTATCCCGACCTTGGCCAGACCTAACACCCAGTATTCGACGAGGTATTGCGATGGATGTCATCGAGCGTATCGACCAGCAGGTCAAGGGCCATCCGGCTGTCATCTACATGAAGGGAACCCCGCAGATGCCGCAGTGCGGTTTCTCGATGCGCGCTTCACAGGCACTCGGTGACACCGGGGTCCCCTTTGCTTATGTGAATGTGCTTCAAGATCCAGAGATCTTCGAGAACCTTCCGCGATACGCGGACTGGCCGACCTTCCCACAGATCTACATCGACGGCGAATTGGTCGGTGGCTGCGATATTACCCTAGAGCTAGCGGCCAGCGGCGAGCTGAAGACCATGATGGAATCGGCCGCTTTGAAGCAAGAGCAGACGGCAAGCTAGACTGCCACCTAGGCAAGTAACGGTCTGAACACTAGCTGCACAGGTGGAGCATGCGCAGCGGTTCCAACAATCGCGCGGGCCAGCAGTTCAGCTGGTTTGTGAGCCGTTCCCAAGGTAGCCCGCTGCGCTCGAGTGATCCATCTGCATGGGATCTAAGATTTCGCGTTGATCAGGCCTAGACCATCAAGCCCCCGCTGAAGGGGGCTTTCAGATTGAGCGCATCAGGATCGCATCAGGATATGGTTGCCGCTCGCCAGCGATTGACGATGGTGCAAAACAACCGCGCCGTCTGCTCGGCATCATAGATCGCGGAATGGGCGGCACTGTTATCCCAACCAAGCCCAGCGGCCTGAGCGGCCTTTGCGAGGACGGTCTGTCCGTAGGCCAAACCGGCGAGTGAGACCGTATCGAACACGCTAAAGGCATGGAACGGGTTGCGCTTATAGTCGTTCCGATCCACTGCCGCTTTGACGAAGCCGAGGTCGAAATGTGCGTTGTGTCCGACCAAGATGGCGCGATTGCAGCCATGCGATGCAACGGCCTTGCGAATCGGGTCGAGAATCTTTGGTAGGGCGTGCCGCTCGGCTAGGGCATCCCGCAACGGATGCTCCGGGTCGATCTTGTTGAATGCCAGGGCACTTTGGTCGAGCTCGGAGCCGAGGAAGGGTAGGACATGACAGGCGTGGGTTGCGCCTGGCGCCAACCAGCCGTCGGCGTCCATCCGAATCATCACCGCGGCAATCTCGAGCAACGCGTGACGCTGGGGGTCAAAACCCGCGGTCTCGACGTCGACAACGACTGGTAAAAAACCGCGGAAGCGGCCGGCGATCCCCTTCTGCGCTGTATCTTGGTCTTGGTTTTCCATACTGGCAGCATAAGAGGGTTGCCGGCAAAAGCCAAACGTTGGAAGACTTGGGTCTGGTGGATGAGGTGAAGACGAGCAGGTGAGGAGAGCAGGTGAGGAGAGCAGGTGAGGAGAGCAGGATGCGCGAAAATATGAACGGCTCGGCTTTGGTGATGATCATGGAGAGCGGTGCGCAGTTGAGGCGCGGCCTGCTGAGCCGGCTCGGGCGTTGGCTGGTGCTGGTGATCCTCTGCGGATTCCTCGCTGAGACCGCCCTCGCTGAGCCTTGTTGCGAGCAGGGACTCCTGTTTCGTCTAGACCCAGAGGCGAGTGTCCAGCCGTCGAGCTGGTTGTTCGGGACCATGCATAGTGATGATCCGCGCGTAACGCGCTTGCCGGCGCCGGTGCTTGCCGCCTTCGATTCGGCGCTAGGGGTGGTGTTAGAGGTGGTCCCTGACGCAGCGATGCAAGAGGCGTCGCGTGCAGCCATGCTGTTGAGTCCAGACGAGCGCCTCTCCGAACAGTTGCCACCTGCGCTCTATCAGGAGATCCTCACCGCGCTGGCCGAGCGTGGCATACCACAGGCAGCGGCTGAGCGGCTCGCGCCTTGGGCGATCTTGCTGGTCCTCAGTATGCCTCCGGCGAGTACCGCTCCGGTCCTTGATCTCGTGCTGTATCAACGTGCAGTCGAGTCGGGCAAGCCGGTCGTGGGGCTCGAGACCATCGCGGAACAGCTGTCCGTGTTCCAGGCGCTCAGTCTCGAGGATCAAATTGTATTGCTCGAATCGACCCTTCGTGACCGCGCACAGCTACCGCAAGTCTTTGCGGCATTGCTGAATGCCTATCTTGACGGCGATCTTGCGACCTTGATGAAGCTTGGGCAGACCCTGGCGGCCGAAGATCCCGAGATCGACGCGCGTCTGCGCCGAGCGCTGATTGACGATCGCAATCGGCGCATGTTCGAGCGGCTGGCTCCCATCCTCCAACAGGGAGGTCGGTTCATTGCCGTGGGCGCGTTGCATTTGCCTGGTCCCGGTGGATTGTTGCAGCGCCTGCAGGCGGCAGGCGTAGAGGTTACGCGCGTTTACTGATGCTCAGCTGAGCCGGAGCGCTGTGCTAACATCGCATTCGAGTCATCGCGGTGTTCGATGAGATGCGGGAGTCCGGTCTATGCATAGAGTGCGCCTTCTTCGCCCCCTGTTCCTGGCGCTCTTGGCGGCGTCATTGGTGGGGGGCTGTAGCTCGATCCCAAAGGAGCAGCGCGATCCACGCGATCCTTGGCAGCCCTATAACCGGGCGATGTTCAAGTTCAACACCGACTTCGATAATGCCTTCTTCAAGCCAGTGGCTCAGGGCTATCAGGCCATCATCCCCGAGCCAGTGAACCACGGCATCACCAACTTTTTCAACAACATCGCCGATGTGACCTCGGCGGTGAACAATGCGCTCCAGTTCAAGCTCTCGCGTGCTGGGAGCGATGTCGGCCGCGTGGTGGTGAATACCACCGTGGGCCTGGTCGGCTTCATCGATGTCGCCACCAATGTCGGCATCCCGAGCTACAAGGAAGACTTCGGTCAGACACTGGGCTACTGGGGGATCGGCGACGGCCCCTACTTCGTGATGCCGATCTTGGGTCCCAGCTCGGTGCGCGACACCGTTGGCTTTGCCGGCGATGTGGTGATCGACCCGTTCTTTAGTCTGGAGGCGGATGAGATCTACTGGGGCTTCGTGGTGGTGCGGGCAATTGACGTTCGGGCCGGACTGCTTGCCGCCGGCGATCTGATGGATGAAGCCGCGCTCGATCGCTACGTTTTCGTGCGCGATGCCTATCTGCAGCGACGCCGTAACCTCGTCCATGATGGCAATCCGCCAGAGGACCAAGACTACGATCTGTTCTGGGACGAGGACCTCATCGACGAGTAATCGCAGGGGCGTATCGGCTCGGCGATCTCTGTGCGCTGCGCGCGCGATGTTCAGTCAGGAGCAGCCGCTGACCAAGCGAGATCGGGTACTCCGTATCGGCAATCCGATCCGCTCGGCAAGCCGCTGGTCGAGTTAGTTCGAGCTACTCGAGCTTGACGACTTCTTCCCACCCTTGCCTCGACAATAGCCGTTGACCTGTACGCCATCCTTGCGCTTATAACTGTCTACCCAGGTACAGGCGTCTTGACCTTCGCAGGTGGATTTTTCCATCCCTTTGCATTCGGCTGAGAGTGCCGATTGGGAGGCCAGCGTTAGCGCTCCCGTTATCGTGAGCATTGCAAATAAACTGACGGGGCGACTGGGCCTTTTCATCACTTCGTCTCCTCTCTATCCACTGAGTCCACGCTTGGCGGACGTTATCAGACAGGTTCCTAGGGCGGCCTCGGGAGCCACAATACCGAGGATAACCAGCCTCTAGGCGCATGCGCAACTCATCAATGGCCTATGAGTCCTGAAGTGACTGCGGTTGTCTTCTCTGCTCGACGGTACTCCTGTGCGCTTGGACGGTCATCATGACACCGAAAATCGGCCGCTGCGGACTGAGCAATCGCTCGTAATCTCACGGCCGATTCGTCACCGGTGATGGTGAGTATGTCGGCCAGGATCGTGTTCGCGCGAGATGCTATCGCGACTGGCTGGCGAGGTCGGCGGGCGAACAGTCGGCATGCGGCTGCGCGAGCCTAAGGTAGGCCTGGTGCAGGCGCTCGACCTGTGGCCAAAGGCTGGATGGATCGCCGCTGTTATCAATCCAGTCATCAGCCGCAGCAAGGCGCTCGGCGCGACTGACCTGGCTGGCGATAATGCGTTGAATCTGATCGGGCGCCAGACCGCTGCGCTCCTGCACACGCGCGATCTGCATCGCTTCCGGCAGATCGACGACCAGCACCCGGTCGACCAATGATTGCTGGCCGGTCTCCAGTAGGAGCGGGATCATCAGCAGAGCGTAGGGGCCGCTGATCGCTGCGGTCTCGGCAAGCATGTCGGCGCGGATCAAGGGATGCAGGATGCCCTCTAGGCACTGGCGCGCGGCCGGGTCGGCGAAGACCTGCTGTCGCATCCGCGCGCGATCGAGGGCGCCTGTCGCATCGACCATGTCGGCGCCGAATGCGGCGGCGATGGCCGGTAGTGCCTCGCCACCCGGCCCGGTCAGACGATGCGATATTGCGTCGGCATCACTGACTGTGACCCCAAAGGATGCAAATTGATCGGCAACGGTACTTTTCCCGCTGCCGATTCCGCCTGTGAGCGCAACCCGATAGGTCATGGGTGTCAGGCCAACCCCGACCAGCGCAGATAAGCGCCTGTGATGGCATCGCCCCAGAGTAGGCTGACCCAGCCGGCAATAGCCAGGAATGGCCCATAGGGAATCGGTTGTCCAGCCTGCTGGCGTCCGCTTGCAATCAGTAAAACACCGACAATCGCGCCTGGCAGCGCCGAGAGCAGGATGATCTGCGGCACGGCTTGCCAGCCGAGCCAGGCACCAAAGAGCGCCAACAGCTTGAAGTCCCCGCGCCCCATACCCTCCTTGCCGGTCGTGATTCGGAAGGCCTGGAACACCAGCCACAGCAGCAAGTAGCCTGCCGCAGCGCCGAGAATCGCCGAGGTTGGATCGGTGAAGGTGCCGCCCAGACTCAGCAGCAGGCCGAGCCACAGTAGCGGCAGGGTCAAGCTGTCCGGCAACAGTTGCGTATCGAAGTCGATGATCGCGAGTGCGATCAGTCCCCAGGTCAGGATCAAGGCGGCGAGCGCCGCAGGGGTCGGGCCGAGCTGCCAGACCACCACCACCGACAGCACGGCGGTGAGTGCCTCGACCAGTGGATAGCGGATCGAGATCCTCGCCTCGCAGGCGCGACAACGGCCACGCAAGCGCAGCCAGCTGAGGATCGGGATGTTATCGAGCGGTCTGATGGCGGTGCCGCAAGACGGGCAGTGCGAGCCAGGCCGTGAGAGGCCGAGGCGGGGCGCCGTGGCCCTCTCTGCGGTCGGCGGCGGCTGCGATGTCGCGGCTGCAGGCGCGGGAGCAGGCGCGGGAGCAGGTGTGGGAGCAGGTGTGGAAGCATCTGGCCGCGACGTGGCTAGGCTGTCCATGGCTAGGAGTTCGGCGCATTCCTCGCGCCATTCTTGCTCCATGATGCGCGGGAGACGCAAGATCAGCACGTTGAGAAAGCTGCCGACGGCGAGACCAAATAGCGCCGTGGTCAAGTAGAGCAGCGCAGGTGCTTGCTCGAAGAGGCTGATGAGCTCGCTCAAGTGAACGCCCCCCCGGCTTCGCTTGCTTGTTCCAACACGCGCTTGAGATGCATCGCTCAGACCACGGCCGCGAGCTTGAAGATGGGCAGGTACATCGCGACCACGAGGCTACCGACGAGGCCGCCAATCACCACCATGATGAGCGGCTCGAGCAGGCTGCTGAGGGCGTCGACCGCATTGTCGACCTGTTCCTCGTAGAAATCAGCGGCCTTGCCAAGCATGGCGTCTAGCGCTCCGGACTCTTCACCAATCGCCGTCATCTGGATCACCATGTGTGGGAAAACATTGGCCTGACGCATCGCCAGTTGCAGGCTTTGGCCGGTGGCGACTTCGTCGCGCATCTTGCTGACTGCGTTGGCGTAGACCACGCTGCCAGTGGCGCCTGAGACCGAGTCCAGCGCGTCCACCAGGGGAACACCGGCGGCGAACATGGTCGACAGTGTGCGTGCATAACGGGCGACAGCGGCCTTATGCAGGATGGGACCGATCACCGGCAGTCGCAGCGCAGTCCGGTCGACGGCATCGCGGAACGCCTTCGAGCGTTTGAAGGCGTAAATCATCGCATAGACCAGCGCGGCGATCCCGGCCGCAATGAGCCACCAGTAGTCGCGCAAGAAGTCGGACATCGCGATGACCAGCAAGGTGAACGCCGGCAGGTCGGCGCCGAAGCTCGAGAACAGGTCTTTGAACTGCGGGATCACGAAGAGCATGATCACCACGGTGACGATGATCGCGACCAAGATCACCGCTGCCGGGTAAAACATCGCCTTCTTGATCTTGCCTTTGATCGATTCGGTCTTCTCCTTGTAGGTCGCGATCTTATCCAGCAAGACATCGAGGACGCCGGCTTGCTCGCCGGCCGCGACCAGGTTGCAGACCAGGTCGTCGAATTGGAGTGGAAACTTACGCAGTGCCGCCGCCATGCTTGTGCCGCTTTCGATATCGCCCTTGATGGTCAGCAAGAGCTCCTGCATCGATGGGTTATCGTGTCCGCGACCGACGATATCGAACGACTGCACCAATGGCACGCCGGCGGCCATCATGGTCGCGAGCTGGCGGCTAAAGACGCTGATATCGGCGGCAGTGATCTTCCTTTTGCCGCTGCCGAACAGCGGTTGCG
Source organism: Lamprobacter modestohalophilus (assembly GCF_016583905.1). Classification (GTDB taxonomy): domain Bacteria; phylum Pseudomonadota; class Gammaproteobacteria; order Chromatiales; family Chromatiaceae; genus Lamprobacter; species Lamprobacter modestohalophilus. The sequence goes on from NZ_NRRY01000002.1 coordinate 40,276, forward strand.
GCTTCTTGCGGACCTTGGTCGGGCTGACACCCTGACGCCGGAGATCGGCGCGGGCTAAGGCGAGACTCGATGCGCGCAGATCACCTTTGACGCGGGCGCCGCGACGATCGATGCCCTCCCACAAAAAGACGGCGGCCCTCTCCGGCTCATTTTTTTGCGGCTTCTGTCTCTGCTTTTGTTTCTGCTTCTGTTTCTGCTGCTGTGCCGTCGTAGCAACCATCGCGTTCAGTCTCGGGTAATGCGGTTTAGCTCGAGTAGGCTAGTGATGCCGTTTTTGACCTGGCGGAGTCCCGATTGGCGCAGGTCCAGATAACCTTCCTGAGCGGCTTGTCGGGCAAGATCGAGCGAATTGCCGCCTTCCATAATGGTGCGCCCCATCGCCTCGGAAACCTCGACCACTTGGAAAATGCCGACGCGTCCTTTATAGCCCTCGGTACAGCGTTCACAGCCGACCGCTTTGTAGAGCGTGAGACCGTCATTGATCTCTTGCTCGGTGAAACCCTCCGCCAGGAGCGCCTCACGCGGGAGCTCCTCAGCTTCTCGGCAATGGAGGCAGAGCTTCCGCGCAAGTCTCTGCGCCATGATAACCAGCACGGAGGAGGCGATATTGAAAGGCGCGACACCCATGTTCGCGAGTCGGGTCAGCGACTGCGGCGCATCGTTGGTGTGCAGCGTTGAGAGGACGAGGTGGCCCGTCTGAGCGGCCTTGACCGCAATTTCAGCGGTCTCGAGATCTCGGATCTCGCCCACCATCAGAATGTCCGGGTCCTGGCGAAGAAAGGCGCGCAACGCGGCTGCGAAGGTCAGGCCCGTCTTGGCGTTCATGTTGACCTGGTTGATGCCAGGGACTTGGATCTCGACGGGGTCTTCAACGGTCGAGATGTTGACGCCGATCTCATTGAGGATGTTGAGTGCCGAGTAGAGGGTCACGGTCTTGCCAGACCCCGTGGGTCCCGTCACCAGTATCATCCCGTAGGGCCGGGCGATGGCACGCAAGAAGATCTCTTGCTGCTTCGGCGACATGCCGAGGTTGTCGACGCCAACGGTGCTACCGGCCGAGTCGAGAATACGCAGCACGACCTTCTCGCCGTAGAGTGTCGGTAAGGTGTTAACGCGGAAATCGATGTCGTGCGAATAGCCAAGCTTGAGCTTGAGTCTGCCGTCCTGCGGTATTCGGCGCTCGGCAATATTCATGCGCGACATCACCTTCAGGCGTGCGATCAGCCGGTTGGCGATGTTCAGCGGCGGATTGGCGACTTCGTGCAGCACGCCATCCTGGCGAAAACGGATACGGAAGTAGCGTTCGTAAGGCTCGAAATGGACGTCTGAGGCGGCGGCATTGATGGCATCAAGCAGGATCTTATTGACGTATCGCACCACGGGTGCGTCATCGACGTTCGGGTCCGCGTCATTGTTTTCGGCGTCATTGTCGGCACCATCGGCCTTGCCAAGATCGGCATCGATGAGGTCAGAGAGCGTTGTGTCCTGAGCTTGTAGCGTTTTGTTGATCGCGTTGGCGAGTTTGTCGTCTTCGACGAGTATGGCGCTGACGCTGAGGTCGGTATTGAACCGGATCTCGTCCAGTGCCCGATCGTTGGTCGGATCGGAGACGGCGACGAACAGACGGTTGCCACGGCGGAACAACGGTAATGCGCGATGCTTGCGAACGAGGCGCGCATCAACCAGGTCCATTGGCACGTTGAGCAGGTCGACCGCGAGGAGGTCGACCAGCGGCACGCCAAATTCCTCAGAGGCGGCAACGGCGATTCGATGGCTATCGAGGACCTTTTGCTCGACGAGGTATTGAACGAAGGGTTGGCGTCGGCCATTGGCTTCAGCCTGCGCCGTCTGCGCCCGTTTTTCCGATAAGAGCCCATCCTGCACCAGACGTCGCGCCAGCCCGGCGGGATTGATGGTGGGCGCTTCGGTCGCCATGGTGCAGTGCAGGCTGGTCCCTATGTTTGCTTGGTCAACGGCTAATATTGAAAGCGAGTCTCACGTTGTTAGCAACCAGACCGTTATCCTTTTGCTCGCTCTCATTGAGATAGAATTCGAGGATGGTCTCGCGATTCATCAGCATCTCCTCGGTCACCTCCTCCGCAATCTCATTGGCGTGACAGAAGACGCTGACATAGGGCGACTCAGGCTCGCGCGGATCGGTGATCCACAGGTCCGGAGAGATATCTTGGATGAAGCGGAGGAAGCCGTAGCCCTTGTCCGGGAACCATTTCGTGCAGACGCCGCGCACGCAAGAACCAGACTTGCCCCACTCATTGCGCGGCTCATAGGTAACCGGCAGTAGATCAGGGATCAGGAAGCCGGGCCAGAAGGCGTCGACCTCTTGCTGCAGGGCACGCGAGACATTCTTGAATCCAATCAGCTCGACGCGGCAGCCGCGATTCTGCAAGGCCTCGACCACCTGGAGGAAGTCGCCGTCTCCAGTGACGAGGATCACCTGATCGAGCTTCTCGGCCTGGAGCATCGCATCGACGGCCATGTCGAGGTCGGCATTGGCCTTCATCGAGACGTTGCCGGCCTCATCCGTGTAGCGGCGCACGTACTTGACAGTGATCTTCCAGCCGAAGTCACGCACCATCTGCTGGTAGCCGCGGCTCTTCTTGGCGTATTCGGGGTCTTCGCGCGCGCGCTCGGAATCGTAAGAGATATAGGTATTGAGGCGTTGCAAGATGCCGCCCTCACGCCCTGCGAAGCGTCGCAGGATGTCGTAGCGCATCTGATAGCCACCGTTGTAACGGACATTCTCGGCGTCGACATAGACGCCAACTCGCTGACATAAAGGCAAGGAGGTTAACCTCGTGGGGGCTGAGCGCCCAACTGGAGTCCGTTCGGGATGGGAAGCGTAAGTGAAAATGAGGATTGGTGATGGATGACTGCCAGGAGCGGTGCTTTGCACCGCCCCTGTTCTCGGACTCTGTGTTACAGATTGGCTCGGTTGTCGATCAGTTCTTCTACCACAGCCGGATCGGCGAGGGTTGAGGTATCGCCAAGCGTGCTGATCTCATTGGCGGCGATCTTGCGCAGGATGCGGCGCATGATCTTACCGGAGCGGGTCTTTGGTAGCCCCGGTGACCACTGGATGATGTCGACGGTGGCGATCGGGCCGATCTCGGTGCGCACCAGCTTGACCAGCTCTTTCTTCAACTCATCGCTCGGCTCGACGCCGGCCATGGTGGTGACATAGGCGTAGATGCCCTGGCCCTTGATGTCGTGCGGATAGCCCACCACCGCGGCCTCGGCGACGGCATCGTGCAAGACCAGCGCGGATTCGATCTCGGCGGTGCCGAGCCGGTGACCGGAGACGTTGAGCACGTCATCGATACGACCGGTGATCCAGTAGTAGCCATCGGCATCGCGCTTGGCGCCATCGCCGGAGAAATAGTAGCCGGGATACTGCTTGAAGTAGGTGTCGATGAAGCGTTGGTGATCGCCATAGACGGTGCGCATCTGGCCGGGCCAGGGCCGGGTGATGACCAGCGCGCCCTCAGCCTCGCCTTCGAGGATGGTGCCAGTAGTGGCATCAACCAGCGCGGGCACCACACCGAAGAAGGGTTTGGTCGCCGAGCCAGGCTTGGTCGGCGTGGCGCCGGGCAGCGGTGTGATCAGATGGCCACCCGTCTCGGTCTGCCACCAGGTATCGACGATTGGGCAGCGCTCGTCGCCGACCACCCGGTGATACCACTCCCAGGCCTCGGGATTGATCGGCTCGCCAACGGTGCCGAGGATGCGCAGGCTCTTGCGCGAGGTCTTCTTGACCGGCTCCTCGCCGGCACGCATCAGCGCGCGGATTGCCGTGGGCGCGGTGTAGAAGGTGGCGACATTGTGCTTGTCGATCACCTGCCAGAAGCGTGACATATCCGGATAGTTCGGGATGCCCTCGAACATCAGCGAGATGGCGCCATTGGCCAGCGGGCCGTAGACGATGTAGGTGTGCCCAGTGACCCAGCCGACATCGGCGGTGCACCAATAGACCTCACCCTCGCGATAGTCGAAGGTGTACTTGTGCGTCATCGCCGCATAGACCAGATAGCCGCCGGTGGTGTGTAGCACGCCCTTCGGCTTGCCGGTCGAGCCTGAGGTATAGAGGATGAACAGCGGGTCCTCGGCGTCCATCGGCTCCGGCTCGCACTCGGCGGAGGCATCGGCCATGGCGTCGTGATACCAGAGGTCACGACCCTCATGCCAAGCCACCTCGCCGCCGGTGCGACGCACGACGATGCAAGTATCGATACTCGGACATTCCTCGAGCGCCTTATCGGCATTCTTCTTCAGCGGCACGTGGCGGCCACCGCGTACGCTCTCATCCGAGGTGATCAGCAGCCGGCATTCCGAGTCCTGGATGCGATCGCGCAACGAATCCGGCGAGAAACCACCGAAGACGATCGAATGCACCGCACCGATGCGGGTGCAGGCCAGCATCGCAACTGCGGCTTCCGGGATCATCGGCAGGTAGATGCAGACCCGATCGCCCTTGCTGACGCCGCGCGCCTTCATCACGTTGGCGAGCTTGCAGACCTCGGCATGCAGTTCGCGATAGGTGACCTTGCGATCTTCCTCCGGGTTGTCGCCTTCCCAGATGATCGCAACCTGATCGCCACGGGTGGCCAGGTGTCGATCCAAGCAGTTCTGCGACACATTGAGCTTGCCGCCCTCGAACCAGCGGATATGCACCTCGTCCGGGCCATAGCTGTAATCCATGACCTTGTTCCACTTCTCGAGCCAGGTCACATGCTTCTCCGCATGCTCGGCCCAAAAGCCCTCGGGATCATCGACCGAGCGCTGATACATGCTGCGATAGCTTTCTTCGTCGATTAGCGCTTCGGCGGCGATTTCGGCGGGGACAGGGTAGATCTTGGAATCCGACATAATGTTGAGTCCTCCTCTGGGCGGCTCTGCGGTGTCCGTTCCGCTTGTTTGGGGTTGATTTGTTTTGGCTGGATGGTTGACCGAATACTTAACCGATGGAGTCTAAACCCTCAGCCGCAGCGCTGCCAGATCAGCGGTCAGTGCGCTCGGCTAGGGCCACGGTGTAATGGGCACCCTGCTTGAGCTTGTCGTAGTTGCCGAAGACCTCTTGTAGATTGCGCTTGATGAACGCGCGCAAGCCGCTGATCGTAACCAGATAAAGCTGGCCGCCGGGGCGGAGACGGGCGTGGGCATCGTGCAGCAGGATCGAGAGCAGCTCCTTGCCGACCTTGGCGGGTATGTTGCTCGCGATGAGGTCGAAGCGGGCCTTAGGTGGTACCTGATCGAAACCGTTGCTCAGTAGGCTGCTGGCGTTCGCCAGATGGTTCAGCGTCGCGTTGCGCTGGGCATAGTCGACCGCGACGAAGTCCTTGTCGACCATCAGGGTCTGGCCTTGGGGTGTCAATGCCGCGAGGGTCAGCCCGATCGGACCATAGCCGCAGCCGAGATCGAGGCAGTCTGCAGTCGGCTCGACCTTTAGATGCTGCAGCAGCAGGCGGGTGCCCTCGTCGATCTCGCGCGGCGAGAACAGACCCCAGGTCGATTCGAACCTCAGCCGGTGTCCGCGCAGCTCGGCCTCGAACTGGATTGGGGTGCGGAGGGCTGCGAGTTGGTCAGGGGCAAGCATCTGGCGGACGATCCAATCAGTGAAAAGCGCCTAGTCTACAGGGCTATGTCGCGTGGGCGTTGGTTAGACTAGGGGATTGGCTTGTTCAATTCGGAGGGGTTCGATGTCCGATCTCGCTGGCCAGCTCGAGATCCGTCTTGACCAACGCAGTGGCGCTGTCGCGATCGGCTCGAGCCGCCCGGTCACTGCCGCGCGAGTCTTTGCAGGTAAGTCGCCCGCCGAGGTGGTGCGTCAGCTGCCTACGCTGTTTAGTCTTTGTGGCACCGCGCAGGCAGCGGCCTGTACAGCGGCCTGCGAGCAAGCACTTGGGCGGCAGCCGAGCGCCGCGGTCTTGGCTCGACGTCGGGCATTGGTGCAGGCTGAGACGATTAAAGAGCACCTGTGGCGGTTATTGCTGGACTGGCCAAAGATGCTTGAGTGTAAAGCTGAAGCAATGGGAAATATCAACGCCAACGCCAACGCCAACGCCAACGCCAACGGAAGCAGTAAAAGCAGAGGCAACGGCAAGGGCAACGCCGGCGCTGGAGCCAACGCTCGAGCATCGACCTTGGCCTTGCCGACTGCGGCGTCTGCGATGCCGCGGGTCATGCAGGCCTTCATGGCGCTCCGTCAGGCCCAGCAGGCGGTAGGCGACCCATTTTCATTGGACGAGCAACAGGCTGAGCGGGGCGCTGCCGCCGAGATTGATTCCAGCAGGCTGCTGGACTTGGTTGCCGATCAGGCGCTAGAGGCGGCGCCTGCCGATTGGCTGCACGCGGTGGATCGTCTAGCCACCTTGCAACGCTGGTCGGAGCAGACCGGGACGCCGGCCGCTGGCCTGGTGCGTGCCTTAGTGGCACAGGGGCTGGCTGGCTGTGGTGCGAACTCAGTTCTAAGGCTGCCGGACTCGCCTTGGCAACAGCTCGCCTGGTCACTGGCGAGTGTTGAGGCCGATGCCTTTATCGCCGCGCCACAGTGGCGGCAGGAATGCGCGGAGACTGGCCCCTTAGCGCGCGTTGCTGCGCAGCCGCTGATTGCTGACCTGCTCGCGAGGCATGGCAACGGCTTGCTCACCCGGCTAGCAGCGCTTTTGGTCGATTTAGCGCAGAGCGCCTGCAGGCTGGAGGTGATGCTCAGCACGACGGTCGAAGGTGCCAGCAACACGGCTCGGTCATGGGTCGCAAACTCAGCAACCCTAGAGCCACAGGCCGAAGCTATTTCAAACGTCGATCCGGAAAACTCGCGGTTGCAAGACCTTGGTCGAACGGCAATGTCGGCAAGCTTTACCGCTTCCGGTGAGCCTAAATCAGTGCTAGCAAACAAGGTGATGGCGGGCGATACCGGAATCGATGTTGGCGCGGATGTCGGTATGAACGATGGCACTAGTCCAGACCGAGACCCCAGACTCGGCATCGGCACTGGCACTGGCACTGGCGTTGGCTCCGCCGAAGCCGCCCGTGGCTTGCTCGTGCACCGGGTCACCATGATCAATGGACGCGTGGAGCAATATCAGATTCTGGCGCCGACAGAGTGGAATTTTCACCCGCAGGGCGTCGTCGCCCAGGGGCTCACTGCGATCGCGCGCAGCGGTGCCGAGGGGGCGGAGCTGGAGCGGCTGGCGCGACTCTATATCACCGCGGTCGATCCCTGTGTCGACTACAAACTTTATGTATCCTGATCACCACTCACCACTCACCACTCACCACTCACCACTCACCACTCGTCACTCAGCCCGCATCGGAGCACCGCTTATGTGTCTTGCCATACCCGCCCAGATCCTCGAGATCGATCAGGCTGCCGATACCGGCATCGTGTCGCTCGGTGGCGTCCGTCGGCCGGTCTCTCTAGCGCTGATCGACGATGCCGATATCGGTGACTTCGTGCTTGTTCACGTTGGCTATGCCTTGAATAAGATCAGTGCCGAGGAGGCCGAGCGCACCCTGGCCATGATGCGCGAGATTGGCGAGCTCGCGGAACAGGCGGAAGAGCTCTCCGCGGCTCAATCGGAGATCAACCGATGAAATATATTGACGAGTTCCGCGATGGCGCACTCGCCAAGGGGCTTGCAAGGAGCATCGCCGCCGCAGCCGATACTGGTCGCACCTATCGCCTGATGGAATTCTGTGGTGGGCACACCCATGCCATCTATCGCTATGGGGTGCAGGATCTGATGCCAGCGAATGTGCGCTTTGTGCACGGCCCCGGCTGTCCGGTCTGCGTGCTGCCGATGGCGCGCATCGATCAGGCGATTGCGATGGCCGTCGAACATGGCGTCACGCTCTGCACCTATGGCGATCTGATGCGCGTGCCAGCCAGCGAGCGCAACAGTCTGCTCAAGGCCAAGGCGGGCGGGGCCGACATTCGGATGATCTATTCGACGCAGGATGCGCTGGCGATTGCGCGCAAGGCGCCGGAGCGTCAAGTCGTGCTGTTCGCGATCGGCTTCGAGACGACGACGCCGCCGACCGCTGTCGCGATCAAGAGCGCGCGCGCTGAAAGGCTCGAGAACTTCTCGGTGTTCTGCAACCACGTGCTGACGCCGCCGGCGCTGGCGACGATTCTGACTGCGGCGGGTGAGGGGGTGGTGCAGCTCGACGGTATCCTCGGTCCTTCACACGTCAGCACCGTCATCGGCAGCCGGCCGTATGAGTTCGTGCCGGCGGCGTTCGGCAAGCCGGTGGTGATCGCCGGCTTCGAGCCCCTGGATGTGATGCAGAGCGCACTGATGCTGATCCGCCAGATCAACGCTGGCCAGGCGTCGGTCGAGAACCAATACACTCGCGCCGTGACCCGCGACGGCAACCCGAAGGCCCAGGCCCTGATGGCCGAGGTCTTCAGCCCACGCGAGACCTTCGAATGGCGCGGGTTGGGTTTCTTGCCGGCGAGTGCGCTACGGATTGCCGGTGCCTATGCTGAACTCGATGCCGAGCAGCGCTTTCCGGTCGCGCCCAGCACTGGCCGCGAGATCAAGGGCTGCGAATGCCCGAGCGTGTTGCGCGGCGTGATGGAGCCGACCGATTGCAAGCTCTTTGGCAGCGTTTGTACACCGGAGAATCCAATGGGGGCCTGTATGGTGTCGTCAGAAGGGGCCTGTGCGGCCTATTGGAGCTACGGACGCTTCAGGGCGCCAGCCAGTCAGTCTGCCGTCGGGACTGGCGCCGGATCGAGCGTGGCTGCAACGATGGCGGCGCCGGCGAACCTGCCTACCGCGAGTGCTCCAACCCGACGTGATTCGGCGGTGAGCGCCTAATGACTGCTCCGCTCAATCCATCCTCGGCTCAGGGCCAATCGGTTCAGGACCCATCTGCTGAGCAGTCCAGCACCTCCGTCTCGGCCTTGACGCCAGCACAGGCATCAGCGCCAGCAGCGCGCCGTTTCGCCGGCCGGCTCGACATCAAGCACGGCACCATCGACATGAGCCACGGCAGTGGTGGCCGCGCCATGGCGCAGCTGATTGACGAGCTGTTTCGTGTGCATCTGGATAACCCGCTGCTCGCGCAAGGCAACGATCAAGCGCTGTTCACCCCGCCGCCCGGGCGCTTGGTCGCCAGCACCGACGGCCATGTCATCTCGCCGCTGTTCTTCCCCGGCGGAGATATCGGCGCGCTGGCGGTGCATGGCACCGTCAACGATGTTGCCATGGCCGGCGCCCGCCCGCTCTATCTGACCGCGAGCTTCATCCTCGAGGAAGGGCTACCGCTGGCGGATCTCGAACGCATCGTCGCCAGCATGGGTGCGGCGGCGCGCGCGGCCGGTGTGCAGGTCGTCGCCGGTGATACCAAGGTGGTTGAGCGCGGCAAGGGCGACGGCTGCTTCATCTCCACCACCGGTATCGGCGTCGTGCCGGACGGCATCCAGATCTCCGGTGATCTGGCGCGACCTGGCGATGCCATCCTGGTCAGCGGCAGCATCGGCGATCATGGCGTGGCCATCCTATCGAAACGCGAGAACCTCGGCTTCGAGACCGAGATCGTCTCCGACTGTCAGGCCTTGAACGATCTGGTCGCGGTGATGATCGAGGCGGTGCCGAGCATCCACTGCCTGCGCGATCCGACCCGCGGCGGGCTGGCGACGACGCTGAATGAGCTGGCGTTGCAGTCGCGGGTTGGTATGCAGATCCGCGAGCCGCTGATCCCGGTCCGGCCTGAGGTCAGTGCTGCCTGCGAGCTGCTTGGGCTCGATCCGCTCTATGTGGCCAATGAGGGCAAGCTGATTGCGATCTGCCCTGGGGATCAGGCCGAAACGCTACTCGCCGCGATGCGCGCCCATCCGAAGGGGCGCGACGCGGCGATCATCGGGCAGGTGGTCGAGGACGCGCATCATTTCGTGCAGATGGAGACGGCCTTTGGTGGCAGTCGCATCGTCGACTGGCTAGCGGGCGAGCAGTTGCCGAGAATCTGCTGAGCCAAAGCTGCTAGACGCCACGTCGTGGCGCAAAACCTCCGCGAACCTCCGCTCGCCTTGTCGGGCCTTAGAAACTGTCCATCAACTTCTTCCCGATTTGAGGATCAGTGTTGGGCGATCATCGGGAAGTAGAAAATGGACGGCCACTTAGTCATTCTTGAGTCCAAACACCCGGCGAAGCTCTTTTAGGGCGTTGGTGTTGTTCTCAATCTCGATGATCCCCTGGCCTTCCTCCGGAATCGAGAGCTTCAACACCTCGAATGCGGGTACCTCGCTGGCCGGCGGATGCGCAAGGCCTTCCTCGCGGGCGGTGGCCCAGCGCGCAACCAGCGCGATGCTGGCATAGTCGGGCTCTGCGGCGCGATAAGACCAGTTGTTGCTGTTTTCGGCCACCTTGATCATGTCCGCGCCCAAGCCCCAATAGCTGATGACGAGCACGCCAATAATGCCGCGCAGCTTTGCCACCATTTCATTCAGCTGCACCGTACCGGCGTATTCTGGTCGCTTGTCGATAAAGCGAATGATCGGCACTGCGCCGATGTTGGAGATCAGGCCGGCGAGCAGCGCCCGTTCCGGATTCAACAGTTTGAGCTCACTGGAGATGAGCTGACTGAACACCGCGCAATGAACGCTCTCAGACCAAACCGCGAGCATGGCGTCACGGCTCTGCTTGCGTCGTGCGGTGAAGGCTTGACGAAGGGCGAGGTTCGTCGTCAGCTTGCGTGTATTGTCGAAGCCAATGCGGATAACCGCATCGCGCACCGAGGAGATCTCCTTTGTGGCGCGAAAAATCGGGCTATTGGTGGTATGCAGGAGTGCGCCGGCGACGGTGCCATCGCTTTGAATGAGCTTGGTCAGCTCCTCAATGCCGACGTCAGGGTCTCGGGTCAGCTGCTGGATCTGCAAGGCGACTTCCGGGCGCGCCGGCAGCTCGAGGCAATTGGCGTCGATCAGCTCATAGAGCTCGCCGAGAAAATCGCTCTCGACATCGTCGAGCTCGATGTCGCTGACCTCGAGTGCGGTATCCACCTCGAGTGCCTCAAGTGCCTCGAGTGCATAGACCGGCAAACGCAGTAATAAACAGGTGGTATCTGCTAGCACCAAATCGTCGTCGCTGCCCGCGTGCTCGAACAGCTCGACGGGTGCACTCAGGCCGAGGCAGCTATCGATCTGACGCTCAACGCCATCGTAGCGGCAAAGCGCATGGCCATCGGCCAGGAAGAGCCTGAGCGCATGCAGATCGCGCCGATAGATCCGCCAGTTCGGCTCGACCGGAATCAGCTGGCATTGATCGGCGAGCTGCTGCAGCTGTATCTCCGACAGCTCGCTTGGCAGGCTGAGCTGAGCCAGCAGCTCAACAATGTCCGGATGTTTCGGCATAGAGGTCTCCTAAGCAACGGTGCAAAAACAACCTGAGCAGTGGGTTGGCCCCCGGCGACTGGCCCAGCCACCATTGTTCAGTCCGACCTGTGTAGCCGACCTGTGTCGGTCGTTTTTGCAGCGTTACGAACGATCATGGCGCGACGCCACAGCGGAAGATGACGTGCGTGAGATTCAGGTCAACGCAGTGAGCTCAGCACGCGCACCAAATTCATGCTGGCCGTAAAGAAGTCGTCGCTGGGATGGGCTTTGCAATGGTTTAGGGTGCGCCGCATCAGGGTTTCGATGCCGGAGCCGCTGAGCACATCTTCATCGAGTGCGAGGCTCAGCCCGGAGACGAAGCCTGCTGCCCAATCTTGGTAGCGCTGGTACTCGGCTGGGTTGCCAGCATCGGCTGCAGCACTGGCTTGCTCATACTCGGTGCAGCTGCGGACGCCGTAACCCCAGAGCGCAGGATTCAGGGCGAACGCGTTCGGGCTGATGCAGGCAACCAGCAGAGCCAGCGCGATGGCACGTGCATGTTTATTTCTAGGGCGGCTTGAATCATGCCGAGCTGCTAATATTTGGCCCTTTGCGCCTGCATCCTGCGGGCCCCGCAGAGGTCGGCACCCTCGATGCGCCTGTTGATGATCTCGGATGTCTACTTTCCTCGCGTCAACGGAGTCTCGACGTCGATCCAGACGGTTGGGCGCGAGCTCGTCCAAAAGGGGCATCAGGTCACGCTGATCACGCCCAGCTATGGCGCTGAGCGCGACGTTGTTTCGGACCCGTTTGAGGTCATCCGCATCCCCTCGCGCTACCTGCCGTTCGACCCCGAAGATCGCATCATGCGTTGGGGGCGGCTGCCGCAGCATCGAGCGGGATTGCGCGCGCAGCGCTTCGACTTGGTTCACATCCACACCCCTTTCATTGCCCACTACGCAGGTCTTGCATTAGCCCGTTGGCTCAAGCTTCCAGTGGTGGAAAGCTACCATACCTTCTTCGAGCAATACCTGGATAAGTACATCCCGCTGGTGCCCGGGGCCTGGCTGGGCTACATCGCGCGGCGCTTCTCCGCTGCTCAATGCAACGACGTCGATGCGCTGGCGGTGCCCTCCCAGGTCATGCTCGAGGTACTCAAGCGCTACGGCATCCAGGCCCCTGCCGAGGTGGTGCCGACCGGGATCGATCTCGAGCAATTCGGACAGGGCGATGGCGCGCGCTTTCGCCAGCGCTGGGGCATCGCCCCCGACCGGCCGCTGCTGGTGCATGTCGGGCGCCTCGCGTTCGAGAAGAACTGCGACTTTTTGCTGCGCATGCTGGTCCAGGTCAAGGCCGAGATTCCCGACATCCTCTTGGTCATCGCTGGCGACGGCCCCGCGCTCAAGCGCCTGCAGCGCCTGCGCGACCAGCTCGGGCTGCAGCAGCAAGTCCTATTCACCGGCTACCTCGCCCGCGATGGCTCGCTCGAAGACTGCTATCGTGCCGGAGACGCCTTTGTCTTCTCTTCGTGCACCGAGACCCAAGGCCTGGTGCTACTGGAATCCATGGCCCTGGGTACGCCCGTGGTCGCGCTCGCCGAGATGGGCGCAGGCGAGGTGCTGTGCGACGGTGAAGGCTGCCTGATTGCCAAGCATGACGAGCGCCATTTTGCCCAGCAGTGCTTGCGCCTGCTGCGCGAGCCGACGCTACGCGCGCAGCTCTCAACGCGGGCCCACACCTATGCCCGCAGCTGGTCGGCGCCGGTGCTCACCGAGCGCCTGATCGCGTTTTATGCGCGTACCTTGCATCGGGCTGAGGTCGCAAATCAGCCAGTGAACTGTGACGAAGAACCTGTTGTCGATCTCGGGGACGGTTGAAGGGTAGACGCCGCCGGCATGTAGGCTTACGTAGAAGCGCCGGAACGGCGATGAGCTGCTAATATTTAACGTTTTGCGCCTGCGATCTGCGGGCCCCGTAGAGGTCGAAACCCTCGATGCGCCTGTTGATGATCTCGGATGTCTACTTTCCTCGCGTCAACGGGGTCTCGACGTCGATCCAGACGGTTGGGCGCGAGCTCGTCCAAAAGGGCCATCAGGTCACCCTGATCGCGCCCAGCTATGGCGAGGCGACGCAAGACCCGTTTGAGGTCATCCGCATTCCCTCGCGCTACCTGCCGTTCGACCCCGAAGACCGCATCATGCGCTGGGGCCTGCTGCCAGCGCATCGAGCCGCCTTGCGCGCACAGCGCTTCGACCTGGTTCACATCCACACCCCCTTCGTGGCCCATTACGCCGGGCTCGCGCTGGCCCGCTGGCTCGCGTTGCCGGTGGTCGAAAGCTATCACACGTTCTTCGAGCAATACCTGGATAAGTACATCCCGCTGGTGCCCAGTGCCTGGCTGCGCTACGCTGCGCGGCGCTTCTCCGCCGCCCAATGCAACGACGTCGATGCGCTGGCCGTGCCCTCGCAAGCGATGCTCGATGTGCTGACCCGCTACGGCATCCAGACCCCCGCCGAGGTGGTGCCGACCGGGATCGACCTCGGCCAGTTCAGCCAAGGCGACGGCGCACGCTTTCGCCAGCGCTGGGGCATTGCCCCCAGCCGCCCACTGCTGGTGCATGTCGGGCGCCTCGCGTTCGAGAAGAACTGCGACTTTTTGTTGCGCATGCTGGTCCAGGTCAAGGCCGAGATTCCCGACATCCTCCTGGTCATTGCCGGTGATGGCCCCGCGCTCAAACGCCTGCAGCGCCTTCGCGACCGACTCGGGCTGCACGAGCAGATCTTGTTCACCGGCTACCTCGCGCGTGACGGCGCGCTCGAAGACTGCTACAGCGCCGGTGCCGGCTTCGTCTTCTCCTCATGCACCGAGACTCAAGGGCTGGTGCTGCTCGAGGCCCTGGCGCTCGGCACGCCGGTCGTTGCGATTGCCGAGATGGGCACCCGCGAGGTGCTGCGCGATGGCGCAGGTTGCCTGATCGCCGCACATGAAGAGACCGACTTTGCCCAGCAATGCGTGCGGCTGCTGCGCGAGCCTGGACTGCGCGCCGAGCTCTCAGCGCGCGCCCGCGCTTATGCCCGCAGCTGGTCGGCGCCAGTGCTCACCGAACGCCTGCTCGCGTTCTATGCGCGTACCCTGCATCGCGCTGAGATCGCCAACGAGCGCGCAGGCTGTCGCTCGAGGAACATCGCTGATGCAGCGCCGGTGCACGCTGCCGGACTTGAGCCGTTAGACTCAGAACCCGAACCTAAGCGGAGCCCTTCATGACGACCAATGATGTGATCGACGCCTTTGAGCTGCTTGACGATTGGGATGCGCGCTATGAGTTTATCGGTGATCTCGCGCGCCAACTCGTGCCACTGGCCGACGAAGAGCACCGCGATAGCAATCTGGTCCCAGGGTGCAACACGCGCACATGGCTTACGGCCGACCCTGAGCCTGCTGACCCGGCGCACATCGAATACCGCGCCGATGCTGAGACCTCGCTGGTGCGGGGGCTAGTGGCACTGCTGCTGGTGCCGTTTCAGCATCAGACGCCCGCGCAGGTGCTGGAAACCGACCCCAGCGACTACATCGCCCACCTCGGCCTCGCTGAGCATCTCAGCGCAAACCGGCGTGCGGGCATGGAGCATTTTCTCGAGCGTGTCTACCAACTTGCGCGTGCTCAGCAAGCGGCCAACAGTGCCTGAAGGCCCAGCCAGGCGGCTGATATTTAACCGCTGATGGCCGCGAGCACGCGGTCGAGCCGCTCGCGAACCTCGCTTGCAAGCTCCTGAACCTTGGGATTGTCAACCAGTGTTAGGACCGTCATCGGGTCCATGAACAGCACATGAACAGTGCCATCTGGGTCCTGCCTCACGACGACATTGCAGGGCAGCAGCGCACCAATGTCAGGCTCGGCGCTAACGGCCTGGTGTGCGAGCTGCGGGTTACAGGCGCCGAGGATTCGATAGGGCGGCTGCTCGACGCCGAGCTTGGCGTTCAGGGTCTTGGCGACATCGATATCGCTGAGCACGCCAAAGCCCTCAGTCTTCAGCGCCTCGGTCACGCGTGCGATGCTGTCGTCGAAGCTGGTACTGACCTTGGCTGAAACGCTGTACATGGCGGAAGTTCCTCTGGGTGTTGGGTTGCGGTGCTACTGACTCGGCACCTGTTTTTAACACAGAGAGTTGGTGACGGCGCTCGGCAATTCCGAGGCTGAAGGCGTTCAGTTTGCCGGGAGCGGGGCGAGGCGCCTCCCGAGTGGTCCCCGAACCCAGCGCGGATCGAAGCCGCAGCGAAGTATTGATGCAGTCAGTGTGCCGAGTTTGGCCGGCAAGGGTTGCGAGGTGCTGCCGACTTGACGCACATTGCGCTCGAGCACCTGCTAATCGTCTATTTCCGGCGTCGCGGAGTGCGCGCCGGTCCACATCCAGAGCTACCCTGAGGG
The DNA here is from genome assembly GCF_016583905.1 of Lamprobacter modestohalophilus. GTDB lineage: Bacteria > Pseudomonadota > Gammaproteobacteria > Chromatiales > Chromatiaceae > Lamprobacter > Lamprobacter modestohalophilus. Next base: position 56,038 of record NZ_NRRY01000002.1, read on the forward strand.
GAATCTATGTCACCTGAGCGCTCAGGTTCGATCTCTGCACGATCCCATCTTGCCGCGCCGGCTGGCCTGATCTGGGGTTTGCTGCGTCCGCTCTTGTTCCGTCTTGACGCGGAGCAGGCGCATGGGATTGCACTGGCACTGGCGGCGCGTTGGTCGAAGGCGTTCAGCGGCCAACTTGCCGCGTCGGACCTGGCACGGGCGCCGGCCTTCAATGTCGACGCGATGGGGCTGAGTTTTCCAAACCCGGTTGGGCTTGCGGCTGGGCTGGATAAGGATGCCGAGGCGGTTCCCTTGTGGCAGCGGCTGGGCTTCGGCTTCGTTGAGGTCGGTACGGTCACGGCCTTGCCGCAGCCTGGTAATCCGCGGCCCCGCCTGTTCCGGCTCCCTGGCGATGCGGCGTTGATCAACCGCATGGGGTTCAATAATGCGGGTGCGGAGGCGATGGCGGTGCGCCTGACCCGGCTGCGCGAGCGGGCGTTGCTGCAGGTTCCGCTTGGGGTCAACCTGGGGAAGTCGAAGGTGACGCCTTCAGAGCAGGCTGCCGCGGATTACCAGCGCAGCAGTGCCTTACTCGCCGAGCTGGCGGATTATCTGGTCGTCAATATCTCAAGTCCGAATACACCGGGGCTGCGGGATCTCCAAACCGTGGAGCAGGTGCAGGCGCTGGTGGAGGCGGTGCAGGGGCCGAATCAGCGGCTCAGCCAGCCGCGCCCAGTGCTGCTGAAACTGGCGCCGGATCTGGCCGATGCCGACGCGATCGCCTGTGCCGAGGCCGCGATTGCAGCCGGATGTGCGGGGCTGATCCTGACCAATACGACGATCCGCTTCGACGGCCTCAGCGGTTCGACCGAGGGCATGAGTGGTGGCCTCTCTGGGCGGCCAGTCTTTGCCCGCAGTACCCAGCTCTTGGCCCTGGTGCGCCAAGCCCTCGGCCCCGATCCGGTCTTGATTGGCACGGGCGGCATCTTTACGCCAGAGGATGTGGTCGCGAAGCTCGAGGCGGGGGCCAATCTCGTGCAGCTCTACACGGGATTGATCTATGGTGGGCCGGGTCTTGTGCGGCACTTGCTGCGCACGCTCGAAGTGCGCCCTCGGTGACAGCCTGATACTGGAGGCGAGTGCGCTTCGTCCCTACATCCACCGTAACGCCGGAAGATGACGATGCCCCGACCATCGGCAGCGGTTGCTTCCCTGTGACCACTGGCTTGATGAGGAACCTTTGAACCGATGACACAAACATCCGGAGACGCACAGGATGCAGGATCGACCACAAATCAAGACCGCGCTGCCTAAGCGGCGCTACCAGATTGGTGACCACACGGCGACCATACTGGGCGAGATCGAGACTGATGATGATCACCGCTATCGGTTCATCTTGGCGCTGGTGCCGATGGGTGAGCAGGAGCCGGTGCTCTACGTCACCAGTCAGCAAGCGCCGGCGGATCGTCGTGGAGAGGGCGCCTATGATTTGCGCGTGATCAGCGCGAGCCTGACCGACGTGCTCGATACGGCAGACCGCTGGGAAAGCTTGGATCAGTTCGCAGACCAGGCCATCGATCTCGCGCAGCAGGTGCTCGGGTTGCGCAATCAACAGGTGATCAAGCTCATGTGAGTTCGGCGAATGCCTGTCGATCGGGCTGCAGTGATCGCTCAGCTCGTCTGATGGCCCGTCGCAGTAACGCCGCACACCGGCCTAAGCGACAAAAACCGCCAAACGCCCCCCGGCTGCGGCGCGTTCTTTTGCGCGCATCCTTCCGCTGCGGTTCTAGGGTATGTCGATTCAATTGGATACCGGTGTTGTCTGCATGATACTCAAGCCTTGTGACGGCTGTACTCGATGGCGCGCTCGCCCGCGCGCTCGCCCGCGCTTGCTACTCCAAGCATCAGCGCGCTGGCTCCTGCTCGGGGTGGCCCTACTACTCGTCGGCTGCGGCCCAGGCTCGGAGCAGCGCGTGCTCGCCTTGCGTGGCGCGACCATGGGGACGACCTATAGCCTGCAGATCGTCGAGCCACCCGCGGGTCTTGATCGTGACGCCCTTGCGCAGCAGGTCAGCACACAGTTATCAGACATTAATGGCCTGATGTCGACCTATCAGCCGACCTCGGAGCTCTCGCGCTTCAATGCGAGCAGCGTGACCGACTGGTTCCTTGTCTCGCCGGAGCTGGTGGCTGTGGTCGGCGCGGCGCAGGCGGTCAGCGAGGCGAGTGCTGGGGCCTTCGATATCACCGTTGGGCCACTGGTGAACCTCTGGGGCTTCGGGCCGACATTGACGGCTGATGTCCTGCCAAGCGCGGCTGAGCTTCAGGCCGCCAGGGCGCGCGTCGGCTGGCAGCAGCTCGATGTCCAGCTGCAGCCTCCCGCGTTGCGCAAGGCGCGACCGGATCTCTATGTGGATCTCTCCGCCATTGCTAAGGGCTATGCGGTGGACCGAGTGGCTGCGCTGATCGAATCGGTGGGCGTCGACAACTACCTGGTCGAGATCGGAGGCGAGCTGCGCGGGCGCGGCATCAATGGTCGTGGTGAGCCCTGGCAGATCGCGATCGAGCGCCCTGAGACCAGTAAACGGGCGATGTTCCGCGTTGTGGCGTTGCGCGACATTGGGATGGCGACCTCTGGCGACTATCGCAACTTCTTTGAGGTCGATGGCGCGCGCTATTCCCACACGATCGATCCAGCGACCGGACGCCCCGTCGGCCATCGACTGGCCTCGGTGACGGTCCTGGCCGATCAGGCCATGGAGGCCGATGCCTGGGCGACGGCGCTGCTGGTGCTCGGCCCCGAGCGCGGCTTTGAGCTGGCCGAGCGGTTGGGGCTGGCTGCGTTTTTTATCGAGCACGCCCAAGATGCGCCTGGTGAGGAGTCCTTCGTCACCCAGGCGACCACAGCCTTTAACCGGCTGAGCACTGCACCTTGATCGCCTCATCCCGATCGCCTCATCCTGATCGCCTCACCCTGAGCGCCGTATCCGCGTCTCGGGTGTCTGTTTGCTCGTACAGCCCTTCTTCCGCTGCATGCTTCGGTCTACACTCTCGGGCAGTGTTCGGTGGCATTGTTCGGTAGCGATTAGGAGAGGGCGATGGTATTTCGGCTCGGCAAGATCTCTGCGTTGCTTGCGCGAGGACTCGCGCTGTCGATGATGGTTGCCTCGATGGCGATGGCGCTACAGACCTCTGCCACGACAGGCGATCACGCCGCTGATTCGACCCTAAGGATTGCGCAGGCTGGTGCCCAGGCGGAACTGGCTCATGAGGCTGCCACCCAGACTGCCGCCCAGCCCCAGCCGCCCGCCACCCAGACTGCCGCCAAGCCCGCCGTCAAGCAGAACGGCGACGAGCCTCAGCGCCGACTGGTCGTGATCCGCGGAGCCGACTACTTCGGCCACGACTACGACACCCTGCAGGAGGTTGGCCTCGATGACTGCGAGGCCGCCTGCCTAGCCGATGAGCGCTGCCGGGCGTTTACCTTCAATCGCAATGCCGGTTGGTGTTTCCTGAAGTCGAGCTTCGGCGAGCTGCGCGCCTTCGATGGCGCGGTCTCGGGCTATATCCAGACGGGTCCGCTCGAGACCGGTGACCAGCGCGCTCAACGTCGCTCGGAGCTGGCGTTTCTGCCGATCGGCTATCGCGACGAGGCCGATGAGCTGCGCCGACGTATTGCCGATGCTGAAGATCAGAGCGGCGCGGGCGGCGGCCTCGACGAGATCCGGGGCCAGGCCGAACAAGCCCTAGCGGACAACGACCCGCGCGCGGCAACCGCCCGCTACCGGATCGCGCTGCGGCTCGCCCCCGATGACGTTGGTCTCTGGCAGCGCCTGTCCGAAGCGGCAATGGCCGTCCAGACCAACGATTGGTCCGAGCGCCGGCAGGTCCAGCAGGAGGCCACCGCAGCTGCAATCAACGCCTACCTGAGCGCGACCGAGGTCGGCGAGCGCGCACGCACGCTGGCGCTGATCGGGCGCTCGCTCGAGGCGCGCTCGGCCTGGCGCCCGGCGATCCGTGCCGAGCGCGCCTCCCTCGCGCTCGTCGATGATCCGGCCTTGCGCGCGCGGCTCGACCAGCTGGTGGCCGAGCACGGCTTTCGCATCATCGACCATCAGGTCTCGTCCGATGCACGCAACCCGCGCATCTGCATCCGGTTCTCCGATCCACTCGCGCGCGACGGCGTCGAGCTGGCCGATTATCTCGAGCTTGATGTCCCAGGGCTGGCGATCGAGCCCGAGGCCGAGCAGCTCTGTATCGACGGTGTCGAGCATGGCGAGCGTTACCGGATCAGGGTGCGCGCCGGGCTGCCGGCCAACGATGGTGAGCGCCTGGCCAAGCCGGTGACGCTCGAGGTCTATGTGCGCGACCGCTCGCCCTCGGTGCGCTTCCCCGGCCGAGCCTATGTCTTGCCGAGCGGCGGTGCGGCGGCGCTGCCGGTGGTCACCGTCAACACCCGCCTGCTGGACGCCGCGCTCTATCGGGTGGGAGATCGCGCCCTCGGCGGTTTCCTGAACGATGAGACCCTGCTCGCCCAGCTCAGCGCGTATCAGACCGATGACATCGCGGAGACCAGCGGCGAGCGGCTTTGGAAAGGCCAGATCGAGACCCGCTCGGAGCTGAATCAAGAGGTCACCACCTCGGTGCCAGTAGCCGAACTACTCGCGGGGCTGAGCGATGGTACACAGACAGGGTCGGCCACTCAGGGACTCAGGCCCGGCGCCTATATCCTGACCGCGCGCCCAGCCGATGCCCTCGCGAGCGATGATCAGGCAACGCAATGGTTTGTCGTCTCCGACCTAGGGCTGACGGCGCTCTCGGCTGATGATGGCCTGCATGCCTTCGTGCGCTCACTCTCAAGCGCCGAGCCGCTGGCGGATGTGCGGCTCCAGCTGCTGGCGCGGAATCAGCAAGTCCTTGGCGAGGCCAAGACCGACGCCCAGGGCCATGCCCGCTTCGAGCCGGGTCTGCTGCGTGGTCAAGGGGGTAACCGGCCAGCTCTGTTAGTCGCCGAGGGGGAGGACACCGATTACGGCTTCCTTGACCTAAAGGCGAGCCCGTTCGACCTCAGTGATCGCGGCGTCAACGGTCGCCCGGCAGCGCAGCCGATCGACACCTATCTGGTCAGCGAGCGCGGGATCTATCGTCCCGGCGAATCGGTGGTGCTGACCGCACTGACCCGCGATCCGCGTGCCGATGCCGTCACCGGGGTGCCACTGACCTTCGTGCTCAAGCGCCCCGACGGCGTTGAGCAACAGCGAGCGCTGATCCAGGACCAAGGCCTTGGCGGCTATCAGCTGCGGCTGCCGCTACTCAAGGATGCGATGCGCGGCACCTGGCAGGCCGAGGCCTATGCCGATCCCAAAGCCGAGGTGCTGGCGCGGACCAACTTCCTAGTCGAGGACTTTGAGCCCGAGCGATTGGACTTCAGCGTCGAGCCATCGGCACCAGCGCTTGATCCGGCCGCGCCGCCGAGCCTGAGCATCGATGCGCGTTTTCTCTATGGCGCTCCGGCCGCGAATCTGGAGGTCAGCGGGATGACACGAGTGACCCTCGCTGATGGTCTAACTGACTGGCCGGGCTGGCAGTTTGGCCTCGCGAGCGAAACAGTCGAAGATCGCAGCGAGCCGCTCCCCGGCGCTGAGACCGATGCCGCGGGCCAGGCCCAACTCGGCGTCGAGCTGCCAGTGCTGGTGGCGAGCACGCGGCCGTTGCAGGCGCAGATCGATGTGCAGGTGCTCGATGGCGGCGGCCGCCCGGTCGAGCGCAATCTGAGCTTGCCGGTCCTCGATCAGCGCGCCCGGGTCGGCATCAAGCCGCTGTTCGAGGGGGCGGTCGATCAAGGCAGCAACGCGCGTTTCGCGGTGATGGTGCTCGGCGCCGATGGCGCGCCGATGGCTGCCGATGGGCTGCGCTGGACCCTGTCTCGGGTGCAGACCTCCTATCAGTGGTATCGCACCGACGGTGATTGGCGCTACGAGCCGATCGTCAGCCGCACCCGCGTCGCCAGCGGCGATCTGGCTGTCGGCGCTGATCCAAGCGCGCTGGCGCAACTTGAGGCGCCAGTTGATTGGGGCGGCTATGAGCTGCGAGTCGAAGGTGCTGCTGGCAACGCAGTCAATGCGGGCAATGCGGGCAATGCGGGCAGCAAAATGAACGAGCGCGGCGCGGGTCACGATGGCAACCAGCGCAGCAATCGCGACAGCCTGAACGCGGTTCGTGAGGGCCGAGCAGACGGCCCCTTGATCCCCGCGAGCTTCGGTTTCGAGGCCGGCTGGTACGTCGCGCCCAAGGCCTTCGATACCCCTGACGTCCTCAAGGTCTCACTCGACAAGCCCGAGTATCGGATCGGCGAGCAGGCGCAGGTGCGGCTCGAGCCGCGCTTCCCTGGGCTGGCGTTGGTGATGGTGATCGGCGGTGATGGGCTGGTCAGCATGCACCCGGCTGAGGTGCCGGAGGCCGGCACCAGCGTTGCGGTGCCAGTGACCGCGGACTGGGGGCCGGGCGCCTATGTCACCGCGATCCTCTATCGCGGTATGGACCTGCAGGCGCGGCGCATGCCGCGGCGGGCGATCGGCCTGCACTGGGCCGGCGTCGATCCGCAACAGCGCCGCTTGGCGCTGGCCCTCGACGCACCGGAGCAAGCCCGTCCGCGCGAGCCGCTCAACCTTAGCGTTCAGATCGAGAATCTGGCGCCGGACGAAGCCGCCTTTGCAACCCTCGCCGCGGTCGATGTCGGCATCCTCAACCTGACTCGCTTCAAGTCCTGGTCGCCAACCCAGTGGTATTTTGGCCAGCGTCGCCTGGGTGCTGAGCTGCGCGATCTCTACGGACAGCTCATCGATCGGATGCAGGGCGAGCCGGGGCGGCTGCGCACTGGCAGCGGTGCCGGCCAGCTGATGTCGTTCGAGGGGCCACCGCCGAGCGAGGCACTGGTCGCCTTCCAGACCGAGCCGCTGCGGCTGAGCGCCGATGGGCGAGCCGAGGCGAGCTTCGATCTGCCCGACTTCAATGGCCAGGTGCGGCTGATGGCCATGGCCTGGTCCGCCACCGGCATCGGCCAGGCCGCTGCCGATGTGCTGGTGCGTGATCCGATCGTCGTCAGTGCCGCGATGCCACGTTTCCTCGCGCCTGGTGACCGTTCGCGCATCCTGCTCGAACTGGCCCATGTCGAGGGTCCAGCGGGGCCGATCGAGGTCTCGCTGACCAGCAATGGCAACGCGCTGCGGGTCGAGAACGACGGCACGCCGATGCTGCTCGAGATCCCCGAGCAGGGTCGCGCCCAACTCGCCTTTACGCTTGAGGCGCTCAGCGAAGTCCCGGCCCCGAGCGACAACGAGCTCCTGATCCGCTTGGTCACCCCAACTGGTGAAGAGCTGACGAAGCAGCTGCTGCTTGGCGTCCGCAACCTCGAGCCCGCGGTTGCGCGCACTCAGTCCATCCTGCTTGAGCCCGGGGCGCCACCCTTCCAGCTACAGACCCTGTTGGCCGAAGACACTGGCCTGCTGCCCGGCAGCGCCTCCTGGTCGTTGTCGATCAGTGGTGCCGGCGCACTCGACGTACCGGGTCTGCTCTGGTCGCTGGACCAATATCCGTTCGGCTGCGTCGAACAGCTCACCAGCCGCGCGCTGCCGTTGCTCTACCTGGATCAGATCGCCTCCAGCGCTGGCCTCACCGCAGACGGCGCTGCGCTCCAATCTGCGCTTAGACGCGATGCCGGCGCCAACGCTCGCCTGCCTGCTGACGCCGAAGGTGCCAGCGCCAGCGCCAGCGCCAGCGCCAGCCTGTCTACTGACGCCGGCGATGCCGATGCCAGCGCTCGCCTCCCTACTGACGTAGGCGCCGACGATGCCAGCGCTAGCCTGCCAGCTAACGCCGACGATGCCGGTGTGCCCGCCCGCATCCGCAAAGCGATCGCCGAGATCCTCGCCCATCAGTCCTCGACCGGAGGCTTTGGGCTCTGGCAGCCGGGTCCGGGCGACCTCTGGCTCGACGCCTATGTCACCGACTTCCTGACCCGTGCCCGCGAGCAGGGTTACCAGGTCCAGTCGACAGCCTTCAACAACGCACTCGACAACCTGAGCAACCAGCTCAGCTATGCCGCAGACTTCAAGGACGGCGGCGAAGGCATTGCCTACGCCCTCTCTGTGCTGGCCCGCAACGCCCGCATTCCAGTCGGCGATCTGCGCTACTACCTCGAGACCAAGCTCAATGCCTTCGCCACACCCATGGCGCGCGCCCAGCTTGGCGCCGCACTCGCGCTCTTCGGCGAGACCGAGCGCGCGGCCACCGCCCTGCGCTCGGCCCAGACGCTCTGGGAGCAGCAGCCCGCCAGCACAAGCTGGCGCGCCGATTTTGGCTCCCACCTGCGCGACGGCGCCGCCCTACTCAGCCTCGCCGCCGAGGTCGGCGGCAACGCCATCGACATCAGCGCCCTCGGCAGCCAGCTCGAGCGCGTCTGGGCCAACACCGACTACCCCAGCACCCAAGACCAAGCCTGGATGCTGCTCGCCGCCCATGCCCTGATGGAGGGTGCAGCCAAACCTCGCCTCAGCGTCAACGGCCAGCCCCGGGATGGCGCCTTCTTCCGCCGCGGCCAGCTCACCGACCTGACTTCTGAGCCCGCCCAGGCGAACGATGCGGCGGCCGACGTCGGACTCGCTCTCGAGATCGTCAACGCCGTACCCGCGCTCGCGATCGCCAACGCCGGCGATCGCCCACTCACCGCGATGTTGACCCGAAGCGGAATCCCCCTAGTACCAGCGCCAGCCGGCGGCAACGGCTACAGCATCGAGCGCAGCTACTACGACCTCGACGGCCGCCGCCTCGACCCGGCCCAGTTCACGCAAGGCGATCGACTTGTCGCCCTGATCACTGTCAGCGCCGACCAACGCCGCGCCGCGCGCCTACTCATCAACGACCCACTGCCCGCCGGCTTCGAGATCGACAACCCCCACCTACTGCGCTCCGGTGCCATCGAAGGCCTACCCTGGCTCAACCTGGTGACAGAGCCGGCCCATGTCGCCTTTGGCAGCGACCGCTTCGTCGCCGCTGTCGACCGCCAGCGCAACGACCCCTCGAGCTTCCAGCTTGCCTATGTCCTTCGCGCCATCTCCCCAGGCCGTTTCGCGCATCCAGCCGCCCAAGTCGAAGCCATGTACCAACCCAGTTTCAGAGCCCGCACCGCCTCAGGCATCCTGAGCATCACAGCCCCAGAATGAACCAAGCCGGCTGCCAACACCGACAAGGCAGGCTAGCCAAAGCCGGGCGCAAGGAGCCATCTCGGCTAGCCAGAGCCGGGCGCAAGGAGCCACTTCGGCTAGTCGGAGCCGAGCGCAAGGAGTCATCTCGGCTACCCCGACCCGAGCGCAAGGAGCCACCGAGAGAGGGCGCCGGGGTCGGGTGGTGCCGCTCGGGGGTGTGCGCCGCAAGGATGCGGCGCTCAAGCCTACAAGGATGTATTCACGGCGTCCCCCGAGCGGCACCACCCGACCCCGGTGCCCGGGCAGCCACGCAAGCGCCTGATACAACCAACAGCAGAGCCGTAACAACCGCCAAGCAGCCTCCAACCGCTCAAGGGTTACCGATCGCCTCATACCAGCGAACACTCGGACCCGCCGCCCGTTCAGCCACGCAAGCGTTAACCAGAATCGCCAGCATTTCCGCCAAATCGACATCGTGCTAAGCGTCGCCGACCGCTACCTCCTCACCGAGATCACCAAGGTCTTCTCGGCCATCATCCTGACCCTACTCATGGTCATGGTCAGCATCCTCCTACTGCGGACCCTCGAAGACGTTAATCTCGGCGCCCTCAGCAACAACGCCGTGCTGCACTACCTGGGCCTACAGATACTGCGCGACACCGCCAGCCTGTTGCCACCAGCCTTCTTCATCGCCGCACTCGTCACCCTCGGTCGGCTCGCGCGCGACAGCGAACTCATCGCCTTTGGCGCCTGCGGCTTCGGACCGCTCAGACTCTACCGGGCATTCCTGCTGTTCGCACTCCCGCTCTCCGTCGTAACCGGCTGGTTCGCCCTGATTGGCCAACCCTACGCCTCACTGCAACTGCAAATCATCGAAGATGCCAAGAGCGAGCCCTCTACCCAGGTCGCAGGTCTGCGCGCCGGGCGCTTCTATCTGCAAGAAGAGGGCAACATCACCTTCTATGCCGCGCGCATTGACGATCAGAATCGCTTTAAAGACGTCTTCATTCAGGACCGACGCGCTGAAAAGCCGCGCCTGGTGCTCAGCAACCGCGGTAGCTATCAGCGTGACGCCAACACCGGCGAGCAGCGTATCGTCCTCGAAGAAGGCCGGCGCTACGATGGCATCCCCGGCACTGCCAACTATGACTTCGCCGAGTTCGATCGTTACACCTATTTTCTCGAGCCAGAGGCTGAGGTCGATGTTGAGAGACGCCGACGCGCCGCGCTTCCGACACGCGATCTGATCGGCTCTGATTCCTTGCTGGATCGGGCCGAGCTGGGCCACAGGCTCTCAGCGCCCGTGGCCATCTACGTGCTCGCGCTACTGGCGATCCCACTCACCACCCTGTCGCCACGACAACGCGGCACTGGCCGGCTGCTGCTCGCCTTCTTGACCTACTTCGCGTTCTTCAATCTGCAGCGTCTGGCCGAAAACTGGCTCGAGACCGGCGTCACCCCGGCCTGGATGGGTGTGCTCTGGTATCAGGCTGCCGTTCTATTGATGGTCTACTTGAGCCTGGCGCCCGGATCGTTTTGGCTGCAACAGATCCGAGACAAGATCCGAGGCTAGTCTGCGCAATGCCCTCGAGCGCTGTTCGGCATCGCCGCGTGGCGCTGGTTCTGCTCCGGCGATACTCGGTAACGTGCGATACGCTCGCGCAAGGCTTGATCACTGAGCGGTTCTTGGCGAGCCTCCCACCGTTGCTCGATGTCCTGTGACCTCGGCGTCTGCGTTGATGAGTCCTGCGATGCATCCTTTGCTGAGCCCTCTAGATCGGGCAGGGCATGACTCTGGAGCAATCGCTCCGGTTTCTCGGGGGGCGAGACATCCTGAAGGTTATCGTGAAACAAGTGCTTCATTGCTCTGTGTGGCGACGCGCTAGGCATCTGAGCAAGATGACGCACGACGGCGAGCAGCCCAGGCCCCGGTCTCGCAAGCTGATGCGCCGTTTCTGCGGCGTTGGCCGTGGCCGCGCTAGGGCAGGCCGTCTGGTGGACACCGGCGACGCCGGTCGACGTCAGTACAACGCTAGCTGCGGCGACAGCCCATAGGGCTTCGCGCAGGCGCTGGGTCGCGATCTTGGTTGCGGACACTGTGCGTCTCCTGTGGCGGTGGGGAAGTGGTGGCGGGCCCGACATCGGTACATCGGTGCGTCGGGGCGTTGTCGAGATATGCCTGAACAAAACTTGGTCGAAGGCCGCAGCGGCACCATATCCTCAGTCCGTAGACAGTGCCTATTAGAATCGCCAACCGATGACTCATGTCGAAGCTGTGGGATTTTGACCAAGGTTTGAAATGAAATTAGGCGTTACCGATGCTGCTGTCAATGGTAAATTTCAGATTTTACATAGACAAAACCTTTTCAAAGGAGGTGTGGCCTTGACAGAGCCCGAGCATTCGTTTGCCGCTCAGACCTATCGGATTGGCGCAGTCGCGCGCCTGACAGGTATTCCACCCGATACCTTGCGTGTCTGGGAGCGGCGTTATGCGGTGGTGGAGCCGATCCGATCTGAAGCGGGCACTCGCCTGTATTCGGCGGAAGACGTAGGCCGCTTGACGCTGATAAAGCGGCTGGTCGACAACGGCGACGCGATCAGCCATGTCGCGCCGCTCACGCTGCCGCAGCTACACGAACGCTCGCGCGGTCTCAGTTTGGCCCCAACCGTCGAGGGTGACCTGCCACCCTGTCGGGTTGCGGTGTTGGGGCCCACGCTGCCGACCTTGTTGGCCCGAGATAGCGAGCGCGCAGCCGTGTTCGAAGACGGTGTCGAGCTGGTGGGCGCGTTCGAAGACGAGCATCGCTTTCGGCGTGCCGCTGCCGACCTGAAGATCGATCTGCTGGTGCTCGAGCGCCCGACCATCCAGCTCGACCGCATCGCACAGATTACCGATCTACTCACCGAGTCTGGTGCAACCCAGGGACTCGTCGTCTATGGCTTCGCGCCGCGTTCCGCGGTGGAGCGGCTCGAGGCGCAGCGCATCGTCGCCAAGCGTGCGCCGGTCGATGCGGCCGAGCTCGTGCGCTGGTGTGCAGCATTGCATGGTAGCGATAAGTTTCCTTCGCCTGAGGCGATCCTCGAAGGCGTTGACCTAGCGTCGCCGATTCCTCGTCGGCTCTACGACAATACGAGCTTGGCGCGCATTGCCACCGCCTCGCCAACGGTGCGTTGCGAGTGCCCCCACCATTTGGTCCAGCTGGTCTCGAGCTTGGTCGCCTTTGAGCAGTACAGTCGCGAGTGCGAGAACCGCAATGCCGACGATGCCGCCCTGCACGCATTCCTCCATGCGGCAACCGCGCGCGCCCGGGCGACAATGGAGGCGGCATTGGCGCGGGTGGTCGAGGCAGAGGGGATCGATATCAGATGAGGCCCGCCTGCTGCTAAACTTCGCCTTCGAATGATCGGCTTGGCTGTCTAATCCTCATGATCTCGCTCCTCGACTATGGTGCCGGCAATGTGCGCAGTCTGCGCAATGCGATTTCGAAGCTCGGTTTCGAGCTGACCGATATCCGTCGACCGGACGACATCCTCAACGCTGAATATCTGATCTTTCCCGGCGTCGGGGCCTTCGGGGCAGCCATGCAGCGGCTCAATGCCCTGGGCTACACCGAGCCGTTGCAGGAATACCTCGCTGCGGATCGGCCCTTTCTCGGCATCTGCATCGGGCTGCAGAGCCTGTTCGAAGGCAGCGAAGAGTCTCCCGGTATCCCTGGGCTAGGCGTTATCCCGGGTGTTGTGCGGCGGTTCTCTGAGCGCCGACTCGCGGTACCGCACATGGGCTGGAATGGCCTGCGGCTGCAGCGCGACAGTGCCTTGCTGTCGGGCCTAGAGCAGCAGCGCTTCTATTTCGTGCATTCTTATCATGCGGAAGCGAACGCCGAGAATGCCCGCTGGGTCTTGGCTGAGACCGACTATGGTGGCGCCTTCGTCAGTGCGGTCCAGCGTGGTCGGGTTGCGGCGGTGCAATTCCACCCGGAGAAGAGCGGCCAGGCTGGGCTCGAGGTATTGGGGCGGTTCTTGGGTGGCGCGCTTGATCAGCCGTCACTGGCCGCTGCGGCAGGGCCGCCAACGCAGGTCGCCGCCGGCTCCGAGGATCGGCGGCCGTCGTTTGGCGGGAAAGGTGGCGAGCAAGACGGTGAGCAAGACGGCGAGCAAGACGGCGCCTTACCGACCCAGCTCACGAAGCGTGTCATTGCGTGTCTGGACGTGCGCAGTAATGACGCCGGAGATCTGGTGGTGACGAAGGGCGATCAGTACGACGTCCGCGAGTCCGGTGGCGAGGTGCGTAACCTCGGTAAGCCGGTCGAGCTGGCTCAGCGCTACTACGAGGAGGGCGCCGACGAGATCACCTTCCTCAACATCACGGCCTTTCGCGACTTTCCACTCGCCGATCAACCGATGCTCGAGGTCTTGCGGCGAACCTCCGAGAACGTCTTCGTCCCCCTGACCATTGGCGGTGGCATCCGCGCCTTCACCGATGCTGATGGCCATGTCTACAGTGCGCTCGATGTGGCCGGTGAGTATTTTCGCTCCGGCGCGGACAAGATCTCGATTGGCTCCGATGCGGTCGAAACGGTCGAGACCGTCCGCGCACGGGGTGGCGGCGACGGCAGCAGCGCGATCGAGGAGATCGCTCGGGTGTATGGCAATCAAGCCGTGGTGATCTCGGTCGACCCTCGGCGCGTCTATGTGCCGTCGCCAGAGGCGACCGAGCGAACCGTCATCGAGACCGCGATTCCGGGGCCGAACGGCGAGCGCTACTGCTGGTTCCAGTGCACGGTCAAGGGCGGGCGTGAGGGTCGGGATGTGGACGCGGTGGAGCTGGCACGTGTTTGTGAGCAGCTCGGCGCCGGCGAGATCCTGCTCAACTCGATCGATCGCGACGGCACCGGCAGCGGCTTCGATTTGGAACTCATCGAAGCGGTGCGCTCCGCAGTGAGCATCCCGGTGATCGCCTCGAGCGGCGCCGGTCGGCCGGAGCATTTCTCTGAGGTGTTTGAGCGCACCGGTGCTGAGGCGGCGCTTGCTGCCGGGATCTTCCACCGCCGCGAGGTGCCAATTGCAGCGGTCAAGGCGCAGCTGAGTGCTGATGGCATTCCGGTTCGAGACTAGGGACTGTGCACTGGCCGGCATCTGGGCTTGGGCATGATCCTGAGCATGGGCATGGGCATGGGCATGGGCATGGGCATGGGCATGGGCATGGGCATGGGCATGGGCATGAGCATGGACATGGACATGGACATGGACATGGGCAGGGCCTTGAGCCTGGGCAGTGTCCTAGGCGGTTGGCGCCCGCAGACATGGGCATGAGCAGTTGGCGGCATCTGAGCGTCGCGTTCGTCTTGAGTGTTGCGAGGGTGACGTTTTGCTGCAAGCCGACGCTTAATCGGGTGGCGAATTGGCTGAACTGGCTTCGCGCCTCCGGATGGCGGTTTTCGACCGCTGATCGGCTCTCCAAGCCCGGCCTGCTGTTGGCGGTCTCTTGGCTGACGATACTGCTGCTCGCTGGCTGCGCGGGTCTGCCAGACGGTCGTCAGCGCCTGCCAGCGGGGATCGACGCGGATGAACTCTTGAGCGAGATCGCCGCCTGCCATCTGCTGCGCGTGGTGCAGAACGGAGATCGTGCGGCCACCGACGCAGTGGTGATTGCGGCGTTGGATCAGTACGGGTTCGAGGTCGAGCAGATGATCGCGCGTGCTAACTACCTGGCGCGGATCGCGGCGGCTCGCCCCTCACAGCGCGATCAGATGGTTGAGATTGCCCGCAGCGCCTGCGCTCATCTTGTCAGTCTCACCGGCGCAACCTCTGGTCTGGTGCGGTTCGATGAGAACGGCGGCGTTGATCGGACGTGGCTGATCGTCGATGGCGAGATCAACGATGGCTTTGCGGATAAGGTCATCGCGCGGCTGCGTGCCGAGCGGGCCGTTGGCTTGGTCATCAATAGCCCGGGCGGCTCGCTCTATGAGGCACGGCGGCTAGGACGCTGGTTGCGCGAAAACGGCATTCCGGTCGGCGTCGATGAACTCTGCACCTCGGCCTGTGTCGATGTGCTGGCTGGCGGCATCGAGCGTTACGTCACCGCCAATGTTCGCCTCGGTATCCACCAGAGCAAGGTTCCCGCGCACCTCAGCAGCCATGAAGGCGGGCAGCTCTCGGTGGTGAGCGCCGCCCTCTATCTACGTGAAATGGGGATCGATGACAGTGTTGCCCTGGCGGCAGCGGCGGTGCCGAACAACAAGATGTACTGGATCTCGCTCGGTGAGGCCCTCGACACTGGGTTGGTGACCAAGGTCGTGGCCGGCTTCTGATCGGCTGTAGAAACGCTCACCCTCTTAGTCGATCGGCTCCTCGAGCAGGTCATCGGGCTCGAGCAGCGCTTGGAATTGCTCGACCGTGTCGGCGACGGCGTCGGTCTTGAAACGGGCGATATGGAACAGTGCCTCACCCTCGGTGATCAGCGGCAGATTCATGCGGCCGATGACGATACCCGCGGCGGGCGAAGTGACCGCCTCTTCGCCGTTGCCGAAGGGGTCAGCGACGGTGGCGAGCCGCTCGCCCTTCTCAACCCAGGCGCCGAGTGGGCGGGCAAACCGCAACATGCCGCTGGTATGAGCGCGGGCCCAAACGCTGGAGCGGGCGATCATCGGTTGATGCGGTGAGCGCTGGCGTCGACTGCTGTCGCGGATCATCCCGAGACGGCGCATGACGCCGAGGATGCCGCGCACGCCGGCGCGGATCGACAGCTCATCGAAGCGCAGTGCCTCGCCGGCCTCATAGAGCAGGACCGGCACATCAAGCGCAGCCGCCGCAGCGCGCAGCGAGCCGTCGCGAACATCCGCGTCGAGGATCACGGGGGCGCCGAATGCGCGTGCGAGGTCAGCGATCCCGATCTCTTCAACCCGGGCGCGGATCTGCGGTAGGTTCTCACGGTGCGCGGCGCCGGTATGTAGGTCGATCCCAAGGTCGCTCTCGGTGACGATCTCGCTCATCAATGTGGCCGCGAGTCGGCCGGCGAGCGAGCCGCCCTCGGAGCCGGGAAAGCTGCGATTCAGGTCGCGCCGATCGGGCAGGTAGCGCGAGTGGCGGACGAAGCCGTAGACATTGACCACCGGCACCGCCAGCAGGGTACCGCGCAGCGAGCGCAGCGCGGTGCTGCTGAGCAGGCGGCGAATGATCGCGATGCCGTTGATCTCGTCGCCATGCACGGCGGCGGTGATGAACAGCCGCGGCCCTGGGCGGCGACCGTGCAAGACATGCACCGGCAGCACCACCGGGTTCTGGGTGAACAGGATCGGCAGTGGGAGGTCGATGCGCGCGCGCTCGCCCGGGCGCACCAGATGACCGCCGATGCGTATCCCCGCCGGGTGTGCGCTAGCCCTTGCCACGGGTGCGCGTCTTGCCAGCGAGGGCGTCCTTCTCGATAAAAGCGATCATCTGCCCGGCGACATCCTTGCCGGTGGCCGCTTCGATGCCTTCCAGGCCGGGGGATGAATTGACCTCCATGACCACAGGGCCGTGGTTGGAGCGCAGCACATCGACACCGGCCACATTCAGCCCCATGATCTTGGCTGCGCGGACTGCCGTGGAGCGCTCTTCCGGTGTGATGCGAATCAGCTCAGCGCTGCCGCCACGGTGAAGATTGGAGCGGAACTCACCCGGTTTCGCCTGCCGGCGCATCGCCGCGACCACCTTCTCGCCGATCACAAAGCAACGGATATCGGCGCCCTTGGCCTCACGGATATATTCCTGCACCAGGATGTTGACCTTGAGGCCGAGGAAGGCCTCGATCACGCTCTCGGCGGCCTGGCGGGTCTCAGCGAGCACCACGCCGATACCCTGGGTGCCCTCGAGCAATTTGATCACCAGCGGAGCGCCGCCGACCATCTTGATCAGGTCCTCGATATCGTCCGGGGTATGGGCGAAGCCGGTGATCGGCAGGCCGATGCCACGGCGTGAGAGCAGTTGCAATGAGCGGAGCTTGTCGCGGGCGCGGGTGATCGCGACAGACTCATTCAGCGGGTAGACGTTCATCATCTCGAACTGACGCAGCACCGCGGTGCCGTAGAAGGTTACCGAGGCGCCGATACGTGGGATGACTGCATCGAATCCGGTCAGCTGCTCACCTTTGTAGTGAATCGAAGGCGCGTGCGAGGTGATGTTCATGTAACAGCGCAGCACGTCGATCACGCGCGCCTCGTGGCCTCGCTCGCGTGCGGCTTCGGCGAGCCGGCGCGTCGAGTAGAGCCTCGGGTTACGTGAGAGGATGGCGATCTTCATCTCATCTCCAGGGTTGGGTGGATGGCGGCCGGGCTTCAGCGCTGCGTGCTGACGCCGTGCGGCGCGAATGATGGTCTTGGGGCGTGCTCCTATGCGCTCGAGCCTTCAACGCCGGGCTTTGGGTGCTCGTCGCGAAAGGTTTCGATCAATAGGATCACGACGCCGATGCTGATCGCGCTGTCAGCAACGTTGAAGGCCGGCCAAGGATTGAAGAGGCGCATGGGGATCAGTGGCAGATACACCTGAATGAAGTCGACCACGTGTCCGAAGACGACACGATCGATCAGGTTACCGATGGCGCCTCCGATGATCAGCGCTAAGCCAGAGGCCAGTAGCCACTTGCCGGGCTGTAGCCTGACCAGCCAGGCCACCAGGACGACTGTGATCAGGAGCGCGAAGCCAGCAAGCAGCCAGCGTTGCCAGCCGCCGGCGTCG
This sequence comes from Lamprobacter modestohalophilus, assembly GCF_016583905.1. Classification (GTDB taxonomy): domain Bacteria; phylum Pseudomonadota; class Gammaproteobacteria; order Chromatiales; family Chromatiaceae; genus Lamprobacter; species Lamprobacter modestohalophilus. Next base: position 73,935 of record NZ_NRRY01000002.1, read on the forward strand.
GCGAGAAAGCTGAAGGCGGCGCCCCGGTTGAACAGGAGGGTCAGATTCAGGTTGGGCAGCAGTTCGAGCACTTGGTAGGGGGCGAGCATGCTCAGCACCAGCCACTTGCTGGCCTGGTCCAAGAGGATCACGACAACGGAGAGCCATAGCCAGTGTTTCATCGGGAGCGAGCGATCTTTTGCGCGAAAAGCCCCTTTTCAGGAGCGAGAATTCAGGACGCGATTTGAAAACCGGGGCCTGAGACTGTTAGGGTACGAAGGTTTTTGTATGGCCTTAGACTCGATTGGGGCCCGCAATCCATCCCTTCGGAGCGGACAAAATGCGAGATCTTTACAAGACCGACTACGAGGTCGGGCAAGACAATATCAGAACCTGGGGCATGGATATGCACAACCCAGTCTTCATCATTTCCAGCATCTTGGTGCTGCTGTTCGTGATCGGTACCCTGATCTTTCCCAGCGAGGCCAAGCAGGCGTTCGATGGCTCCAAGGGCTGGTCGATCGACAACTTCGATTGGCTGTTCCTGGTCGCCGGGAACATCTTCGTGCTCTTCTGCCTGCTGCTGATCGTGCTGCCGGTCGGCAGTATCCGCCTTGGCGGGGTTGATGCGAAACCGGAGTTCTCGCTCATCTCCTGGTTCGCGATGCTGTTCGCGGCCGGCATGGGCATCGGGCTGATGTTCTGGAGCGTGGCCGAGCCCGCCGCCTACTTTAGCGATTGGTGGGGGACGCCGCTCGGGGTCGCGCCGCGCACGCCTGAGGGTGCTGACCTGGCGATGGGCGCCACCATGTTCCACTGGGGCCTGCATCCCTGGGCCATCTACGCCGTGGTGGCGCTCTCGCTGGCCTTCTTCAGCTATAACAAGGGGCTGCCGCTGACCATCCGATCAGCCTTCTATCCGTTCATCAAGGATCGTTCCTGGGGCTGGTTCGGGCACGTCATCGATGTCGTCGCGGTGATGGCGACCATCTTTGGTCTGGCAACCTCCTTGGGCTTCGGCGCGCAACAGGCTGCTGGCGGGCTCGGCTATCTGTTCGGAATCGATAGCGGGATCAATACCCAGATCGCGATCATTATTGGCGTGACCTCGATTGCGATCATTTCAGTGGTGCGCGGGCTGGATGGCGGCGTCAAGTTGCTCAGTAACATCAACATGCTGCTGGCACTGGCGCTGCTGCTCTTCGTGATTGCGGTTGGCGTTGGGCTTGGCATCTTTAGTGAGATAGCGCGCACCGCTGGCGCCTACGCCGAGAACATCATCCCGCTGAGTAACTGGATTGGGCGTGAGGACGAGAAGTTCTACAACGGCTGGACGGTGTTCTACTGGGCCTGGTGGATCTCCTGGTCGCCGTTCGTTGGCATGTTCATCGCTCGCGTCTCCAAGGGGCGCACGGTGCGTCAATTCCTGGTCGCGGTGCTGCTGGTTCCAACCCTCGTGACTGTGGTTTGGATGAGCGCCTTCGGCGGTGCTGGAATCGATCAAATGCAGGCTGGCGTCGGCGAGCTCGCCGATGGGGTCGGCGAGGTCTCGCTGGCGTTGTTCCAGATGTTGGCCAATCTGCCTTGGGCCATGTGGACGTCATCACTCGCGATCGTGCTCGTGCTGGTCTTTTTTGTCACCTCATCAGACTCCGGCTCCTTGGTGATCGATAGCATCACCGCCGGCGGTAAGCTCGATGCGCCGGTGCCACAGCGCATCTTCTGGGCGACGATGGAGGGGTTGATCGCGGGTGCGTTGCTGTTCGGGGGCGGCGCCGATGCGCTGGGTGCCTTGCAAGCGGCGGCGATCACCGTGGGTCTGCCGTTCACGCTGGTACTGTTGGCGATGTGTCTCGCGCTCTACATGGGGCTGAGCCATGAGCGGCGCTACGTGCTTGGTGAAGGCCGCAGCGCCAAACGCGATGCGGCAACCGCCGAAAGTAGCGCCTAGCGCGCTCTTGCGGGTCGGCTAGCGTCAGTCTGACTGCTGCTGGCTGAGCCATCGGGGAGCAAGGCGCGGCCTCGACCGCGCCTTGCTCGTGCTGGCTCGCTTATTCTGGCTCGCCCGTGCTGGCTCGCCTCAATCAGCGAAGATCTCATCGAAGAAGCGCTGCATCCGCTGCCAGGAGCGGGTATCGGCCTGCGGATCATGCTGCAGGTTCTCGAGGCCATAGTCGCCGGCGTTCGGGTTGGTGAAGCCGTGGCGCGCGCCGCCGTAGATGTCCATCTCCCAGTTGGCTCCGGCCTCTTCGAGCTTGTTCTGGAAGTTGCTGACGACCTCGGGCGCGACGAAGCTATCGGCCTGACCGTGCAGGATTAGGATCTCAGGCTTGATCTTGCCAATACTTTCTTCAGGGGCGGCAGGAAACGAGCCGTGAAAGCTGACGATGCCGTCGAGATCGGCGCCGCCATAGGCCATCTGCAGGACGGTGCCGCCACCAAAGCAGTAGCCGATCGCAGCAATCTGCTCCGCATCCACATCAGTAGCCGCCTTGAGCTGCGCCAGTCCCGCATCGGCGCGCTGACGCCAAAGCTCGGGGTCGACGGTGACCTCTTGCATCCACTCCTTGGCCTGAGCAGGCTGGTCGGTGACCTGATCGTTGCCGTACATATCGGCCGCGAAGGCGACATAGCCCAATTCAGCCAGCATGCGTGCGCGCTGTTTGGCGTAATCGTTGAGGCCCCACCACTCATGGATAACGAGGATGCCAGGGCGATCACCTTCGATCGCATCATCCCAGTACAGATGGCCAGTGAGCGGGACGCCTTCGTCCTCGTAACTGATGGCCTTGGTTTGCACCGCGGCCTGAGCGGCGCCGGAAGAAGCCAGGCCGACAGCCAGGCTGACAATAAGGCCGGCAACAAGGCTGGCGGCAAGGCTGACAGCAAGTCCCGGGACAGGGCCGGTGGCGAGCCTAGGCAGGTGGGCGAGATGATGATTCGGGCGCATGCAGGGTCTCCTGAGTGGTTTCGGGGGTGTTTGTGGGTGCGATGACTGCGTGCCGGCAGCGAAATCCAGGGCTAGGGCCAGGGCCAGCGTTTGGCTGCCACCGCCGTCGTTGCGACCATAGACGCATCGGCGACTAGACGACAAGCGTCGAGCGCAGGCGGGGGCTTGGGCGCTCAACCCGGTTTTCATTGGGGTGGTGGCAGGGTAGACTCAAGCTCCCGCAGCGGATGAATCCTGCAGAACCATCGGCGGCAGATCGAAGAGTCCGCGCGCTACCTGCACCTCAGCCCGCTTGAGCGAGCCGCCGCGCGGCCTAAGCCAAAACCGCGGCTAGGCTTCCATCTTTCCCATCCCGAACGCAGTATCGCGATGAACGACACCCAGCCCTTATCCGGTTCCGAGCGCGATATCGCACTCTTCGCCACCTTGCTCGGCGAGGTCCTGCGCGAACACAGCCGCAAGCGCGTGCTCGTGGTGGTGGAGCGCCTGCGCGAGGGCTTTCTGACGCTGCGCGAGCAGGACGACCCTGAGCTACGCGCGAAGCTGATGAAGCGTATCAACGGGCTCGACTCGCAGACCCTCGCCGAGGTGATCCGCGCCTACACCATCTATTTCAGCCTGGCGCATCTGGTCGAAGATGTGCACGCCTATCTGAACCGGCGCTCGCTGGTCAGCGCCGGCGGTCGGCTCTGGCGCGGCTCCTTCGATCATACGCTGCGCCAGTTCCATGCCGACGGTGTCGATGCAGCGGGGCTGCAGCGGTTGCTGAACGAACTCGCCTATCTGCCGGTCTTCACCGCGCACCCCACCGAGGCCAAGCGGCGCACCACGCTGGAGACCCATCGACGCATCTTCCTGGCTGCCCTCGACCTGCACCGGCATAAGCTCAATGAGGAAGAGCAGCAAGACCGCCTTGGCCAGATCCTGAGCGAGATCCAGGTGCTCTGGAAGACCGATGAGGTGCGGGTGCACAAGCCGCAGGTGACCGATGAGGTCAGGCAGGGGCTGTACTTCTTCCGCGAGTCGCTGTTCGAGACCGTGCCGCAGGTGTACCGCAACCTGGAGCGTGCGGTTCGGCGTCTGTACGGCAGCAACAGCGGCGTGCTGGTGCCGAGCTTCATCGGCTTTGGCTCCTGGATCGGCGGTGATCGCGATGGCAATCCCTACGTGAAGCCGGAGACCACCGAGCTGGCGGTGCGCATGCACTGCGAGCTGGTGCTCGAGCATTACATCGCGCGGGTGCGGCGGTTGACCCGCATCCTCAGCCATTCGAGCTTGCTGGTGCAGCCCTCGACGCCGTTCCTCGATGCCCTCGACGATGACGAGGATTACTGGCTGCATACCATGCGCCAGACCCATCGGCGCTATTTTCATGAGCCCTATCGACGCAAGCTGTTCATCGTTCGGCATCGGCTGGAGACCACGCTGGCGCGGGTGCGGGCGCGGATCGATGATGACCAGAGTCCGGAGATCCTGCCCGAGGGCTATGCGCACGAGGGCGAGCTGCTCGACGACCTCTACCTGATCCGCGACTCGCTGATCAGCCACGGCGACGCCAATGCCGCCGATGGCGAGCTGAAGGATCTGCTGCGCCTGGTCGAGACCTTTGGCTTCCATCTGGTGCATCTGGATGTCCGCCAGGAGTCGACGCGCCACACCGAGGCGGTGATCGAGCTGTTCGCGCGTCAGCCCGGTGCACCGCTCTATCATGCCTTCAGCGAGGAGCAGAAGTTGCTGGCCTTGGCCGAGGCGATCGGCCATCCGCATCCCTTCCATATCGATAAGGGCACGCTAACGCCTGAGACCCGCGAGACGCTCGAGGTGTTCGAGTCGATGGCGCGGATGCGTGCTGAGATCAGCGAGCAGGTCTTCGGCGCCTACGTGATCTCGATGACGCATAGCGCCAGCCATGTGATGGAGGTGATGCTGCTGGCGCGCTTGGCCGGGCTCGCCGGGCAGACCCCGGACGGTTGGTTCTGCCATCTGCGCATCTCGCCGCTGTTCGAGACCATCGAAGACCTGGCGCATATCGATTCCGTGATGTCGGCGTTATTCGACAACTCGACCTACGCGGCGCTGCTCAAGGCCTCCGGGAATCTGCAGGAGGTGATGCTCGGCTACTCGGACTCCTGTAAGGACGGCGGCATCCTCGCCTCGGCCTGGAATCTTTATGAGGCACAAGAAAAGATCATTGCTCTCGCCGAGGGGCGCGGCGTCAAGTGCCGGCTCTTCCATGGTCGTGGCGGCACCATCGGTCGCGGCGGTGGCCCGACCCATGAGGCGATCCTGTCGCAGCCGGAAGACACCGTGCACGGGCAGATCAAGTTCACCGAGCAGGGTGAGGTGCTCTCCTATCGCTATGCCAACCCAGAAACGGCTCTCTATGAGCTGACCATGGGGATCAGCGGCCTGATGAAGGCGAGCCGCTGTGTGATCGAGCCGCCGATCAAGCCGCGCAAGGATTATCTCGGCATCATGGAAGAGCTGGCGCGGCTCGGCGAGGCGCACTACCGCGGCCTGATCTGCGACACCCCGGGGCTGCTGGACTATTTCTATGAGGCGACCCCGGTCGACGCGATCGCGCTACTCAACATCGGCTCGCGGCCTTCGCATCGGAAGAAGGCCGACCGCTCGCTGGGCTCGATCCGTGCCATCCCCTGGGTCTTCGGCTGGGCCCAGGCACGGCATACCCTGCCGGCCTGGCTCGGCATCGGCAGTGCGATCGAGCAATGGCGACAAGGAGACCTGGAACGCTTGGCGAAGCTGCAACGGATGTATCAGGAATGGCCGTTCTTCCGTGCGATCTTGAGCAACACGCAGATGTCGCTGTTCAAGGCCGAGATGCAGATCGCCCATGAGTACGCGCAGTTGATGCCGGATCAGGCGCGTGCCGAGGCGATCTACCGGGCGATCGCCGATGAATATCAACGCACCCTGACCCAGGTGCTGAACGTGGCTGGCCTGCATGCGGTGATGGAGGAGACGCCCGAGCTGCAGCTCTCGCTGGCGCGGCGCAACAGCTATCTCGACCCCTTGAACCATATCCAGATCACCCTGCTCGAGCGCTATCGCAACGAGCCGAACGAGGAGGCGCGCAAGGAATGGCTCGATCCACTGCTGCGCTCGATCAACGCCATTGCCGCTGGCATGCGCAACACCGGTTGATGGCTCTGCTCAATGTGCTCGTTTCACGCTGATCAGGCTCACAAGCTAAGATTGCAGGAGCCGCATGAGCAGATCCGTCACCGCGGTCGCGAGCAGGAGCAGGTCCGCCAGCAGCGGCGCTATCAGCCGTTCTATTGCGAGGAGAACATCTGGTGGCTCTGCGCCGAACCGCCGCTAGGCGTCCATATCGAGCTGGTGATCTTTGTCGCGAGTCTCTCTGGGATCTGCCCGATCGCGGAGCAGCAGGCTGGCGCGGCCGATGGCGTTGCTTGGTGGGATTACCATTGCATTGCGCTCGATCAGGAGCGGCGCATCTGGGATCTGGATACTCAGTTGCCGCAACCGGTGGCGGCGCGCATCTGGGTCGCGCACAGCTTCCCCCGGGCGGCCGCATGGCCGGCCCCGCTGCGGCCCCTGTTTCGGCTGGTCCCCAGTGCAGACTATCTGCGGGATTTTTCCAGTGATCGGCGTCACATGCGGGACGCTGTTGGACACTGGCTCCAGCCACCGCCGCCCTGGCCCTGTATTGGGGTTGGAGACAGCGCTGATGCCAAGGCCAGTACAAGGACGGATTCGAAGGTGGATCTGCGGTACTATCGAGATTTAAGCGCGTCTGATGGGCCGGGGATTGTGATTGATCTTGATGCATTTTTAGCGATCTATTGCGCAGATGAGGGTGCCGTCCATGGTCCAAGAATCACGTAAAATCTATCAGTTGAAGGTCGCGCTCAAGCAGACTAAGCCGCCGATCTGGCGACGCGTCCTAGTGCTGAACAGAACCCCGCTTGCAGACTTGCATGCGATCCTGCAGGCCCTGATGGGGTGGACGGATTCTCATCTGCACCAATTCATCGTAGAGGGTCAATACTATGGCGCACCAAGCCCTTACGATGATTTTATGGAGATGGCGGACGAGCGACAATATCGGCTTGATCAACTCCTAAAGAAGGAAAAGGCGTCAATGATCTACGAGTATGATTTTGGCGATGGCTGGAATCACAAGATCACGTTGGAGAAGATCCTGCCTTTCGACCAGGCGCAACGGTTGCCACAGTGCCTCAAAGGCAAGGGGGCTTGTCCGCCTGAGGATGTTGGCGGAGTCTGGGGTTATTACGCATTTCTGGATGCATTGGCCAATCCTGAGCATCCCGAGCACGATGAATTGAAGGAGTGGATTGGTGGCGATTTCGACCCCGATGAACTCGATCTGAACGATATCAATTCGCGACTCTTTTTTCAGCAGATGGATAGCCCGCAAGTCTGATTGCGAGCCTTGCTGTCAGGGCGGCGCCGGATGCTCATTCCTGGGGGCTCATCATGGCTGCGCATTGAGTGGCGACTTCGGTCTTGGTCCTTGGTCTGCTTGCGAAGGCCATGTTTATTGATGGCTTTCATCTAAGTTTATCTCTGTCATCTGCAGTTTCTAGGATCAACCAAGCCCTAGGATCAACCAAGCCCTAGGATCAACAAAGCATAGTGGTCAATCATCATGTCTGAGCTGCTCTATAAGGCAAACCCTTCGATCTGGCGCTCGCACCCCTTTGGCGCCCTCGTTGCCTGGGTGCTGATACTCTTGGGGGCAGTCATCGCCTTCACCGGGGCGATCCCTTTTCTGCCTGAGCCGACGCAGCCGATTCAATTGCCAGAGGGCTTCGACCTGCGCTGGGTGGGTTATGGTCTGCTGGCGATTGGCTGCTTCCAACTACTGCGCTGGTGGCTGGCCACGCTGATGGATCAGCTCGAGATCTATGAGCGCGAGCTGGTCTGGACCCATGGTCTGCTGAGCAAGGAGTACACCGAGATCAACATGGGCTCGGTGCGCACGGTGCGCATTGGGCAGTCGTTGTTCCAGCGTATCGTTGGTGCTGGCGACCTGCAGATCTTTACCGCTGGTGATGAGCCAGAGCTGACCATCCGCGGGCTGCCGCGGCCGCAGGAGATTCGTCAGCACATCAAGGGATACAGCGCTGGTGATGAATAGCCTGTCGCAGTCCCCTTGCGCTTTGCTTACGGCCCCCACGATGCCGCTCATTATAGACTCAGACTCTCTCATGGCCCTGGTGATTGCGCCGATTGCGTTTCTGAGGCTCGCTCATCATCCCGCGGCCGATGGCTGCCGATTGGGCTTGCCACCTGACTGGCCAATGTGGCGACTCATCGCTGCTGTCCTGGCCTTGTTGAGCTTCGGCACGACCTTTGCTGACACCGGCGCGCTGGATCGGATCAAGGCCGCGCAGACCATCCGCATCGCCTACTCGCCAACGGCCTATCCGATCTCGTTCAAGGATACTGAAGGTGTTCCGCGCGGCTACTCAGTCGATCTATGCCGGCATATCGTCACCAGCGTGCAGCAGGCGCTCGGTCTCGACGCGCTCGAGATCGCCTGGATCGAGGGCAATACGCCGCGCCGGGTAGCCGCCGTTGCCAATGGCGAGGCTGACATTGAATGCGGCACCACCACCATGAGCCTAGCGCGGCAGCGCCAGGTCGATTTCTCCAATGTCGTCTTCGTCGAGTCTGGCGGGATCTTGGTCAAGAGTGATCGCGGTCTGCGCGGGCTCGCCGATCTCGCCGGCCGTAAGGTTGGTGTGGTGCCGGAGACGACGACTGAACGCCGCTTGCGCCCAGCGCTGAGCGAGCAGGGTATCGAGCTAGAACTGCTACCGATCCGCGATGCTAAGGACGGGCGTGATCGGCTGATGGCGGATGAGCTGGACGCGGTTGCCGGCGACCGCTTGTTGTTGATCGGCCAGGTGGCGGATACCGGCAAGGCCGAGGACTTTGCCATCGTGGATGCGAATTTTTCGGTCGAGCCCTATGCCTTTGCGTTGCCGCGCAACGATGCCGATTTTCGGCTGGAAGTCAACCGTGGCCTCGCTGAGGTCTATCGCAGCGGTGAGATCGATCAGATTTTCCAGCGTTGGTTTGGTGAGGACTCGGCGCCGACGCGGCTGCTCGAAACGATCTATTTCATCTATGGGTTTAGCGACTGATCCTGAGCCGTTCCTCGGGTGAGCGCGAGCCGTTGATTCACGTGAATCTCGAGCGCGGCATTGTCCGGGGTGGGGCGCTGCGCCATGCGCGTTAGGCTGGGCGCAGCGATTCAGCTCAGCCGCGGCTCAGCGGCTTTGCGCTGAGCGGGCTCTAGGTATCGCACGACCTGATTGGTGGGCCGCAGCTGCTTGCGAAGCGTCTGCACCCGCTCAATGCTTGATCCTGCTTTGACGAACGTGACGATCTCCGCGGCCGGACAAGGCTTGCAGAAGTAATAGCCTTGTACGATGTCGCAGCCGGCGTTGATCAGATACCGCACCTGCAGCTCGGTCTCTACGCCCTCGGCGACGGTCTCTTTGCCCATGCTCTTGGCCATCCCGATGATGGTGCGGACCATTGCCCAATCACGCTCCTGCTCGACGATATCAAGCACGAACTTGCGATCGATCTTCAGCGTGCTGAAGGGCAGGTGCTTGAGGCGCGAGAGTGAAGACTCACCGGTACCAAAGTCGTCGATCGAGAGCTCGAAGCCGGCGCCGACCAGATGCCGCCAAAACTCGGCGATCTCCGGCTCGTCGCGCATCGCGGCCTCGAGGATCTCGAATTCTAGATCCTGTGGGTCGATGCCCGACTCGCGCACGGTTTGTAGCAACAGCTTCTCGAGCAATGACGGCTGGAAGAAGCCGACATCGAGATTGATCGATATCCGCCCGACGCTCAGCCCCTCGGCTTGCCACTGCTTGCACTGGCGGCAGGCCTCTTGGAGCACCCATTCGGTGATCGGCTGCATCAGCCCCGTCTCTTGCGCAACCGCCAAGAAGCGACCAGGGCTGAGCAGTCCCTCGCTGGGATGCTGCCAGCGCACCAACGCCTCAAGGCCAACAACACGTCCGTCAACCAAAGAGACCTTGGGCTGATAATGCACGCGGAACTGGCGCTTCCTGAGCGCATTGCGCAACGCCGACTCCAGCTCGAAGCGGCTGTTGGCATCATCGTCGAGGGCCGCGGTGAAATACCGATAGCCATTGCGTCCCTGTGCTTTGGCCTGCAATAAGGCGGCATTCGCACATTTGATCAAGGTGGCGCTGTCCTGCCCATCCTTGGGGAACAGCGCAATGCCGATGCTGGCACTGACGTCAACCCGCTTACCAGCGATCTTGATGGGATGACGTAAGGCGGCGAGCAGGGCGTGCGCTGTGTGTGACGGGGCTGCCGGGTGCTCCAGGCAGCGCATCATCAGTCCGAATTCATCGCCTCCGCAGCGCGCTGCACAGTCGGTTGGCCCAAGAACCTGCTGTATACGACCAGCAATCTTCTTCAACGCTTGGTCACCAGCGGCATGGCCGAGTGAATCATTGATTCGCTTAAAGCGGTCAATGTCGCAGAGCAACAAGGCAAACTGGCTCGCAGACGCCTGCGCTTGACTCAGCTCTTCTTCGAGTGCCTCCAAAAAGGCATTGCGGTTATAGAGACCGGTGACTTGGTCGAAGTAAGCCAGCTCATGCAGCCGCGCCTCTTTGGCGCGGAGCTCGGAGATGTCGTTGAAGACGCCAACGAAGCCGACAATCTCTCCTGACGGGTCTCGTACCGCATTGATCTTCAGCCATTCAGGAAATTCCTCGCCGTTTTTGCGCCGATTCCAGAGTTCGCCCTCCCAATGCCCCCGCGTGAGTAGCTCGTGCCACAGTCTTTCATAGAACGCCTTGTCCTGACGACCTGAGGCGAAGATGCTAGGATTCTTGCCGAGCACCTCGTCTTCGCGATACCCGGTAATGCGCGTCAGGGCCGCGTTGACGGCCTGGATACTGGCTCGCTGATCGGTGACGCAGACCGCCTCGGCGAGATGACGGAAGGCGACGTCGGCGGTCTGTAGCTTTTCCTTCGCCGCTTTTTCTGCGCGCAGATCTCGAAAGAGCACCACCGAGCCACTGAGCTCACCTTCGACGTACAGTGGCGAAGCAACCACACTCACCGGCAGTCGCTGCCCATCGCGATGGCGAAAGACCTCGGTATCACTGCGGTACACCTCGCCACGTAAGGGTGCCTGCTGCACCGGGCATTCAGAGGCTGGGACATCATCGGGCTCGCCGTGCAGGTGGAACAACTGATGTGCGCTCTGCCGGCTGAGCTGATCTTGCGAATAGCCGAGCAGCTCCGAGGCGGCCTGATTCGAATACAGGATACGGCCATCACGATCCATCACATAGAGCCCTTCGGCCATGTGATCGCCGATGGTGCGAAGGCTCTGACGCGAGCTGATCCAGCGCCTTAATGTCAGTACCAAGAAGCCGAGCACCAGCGTGACGATGAGGAACAGACCGATAAACCAGTCGCGTTGTACCACGTATTCCGGCGTTTCGAGATATGACACGAATGAAGCCGCGATCTGGCCTTGGCTGTCACGGACCGGGAGCACCAGCACGGCCCAACATCGGCTGAGTCCAATGCAGGTATTGCGCGCGAAAGGGTCACCTCGTTCCATCGCTAGGTGGATACCCTGATCTGAGGCCAGATTGAGATCGAGGGCGGCCACCCATGGCGGCTTCGGTTCGACCAGGGTTGCATCGCGTAGCGAGCTCGTATCGTCCTCGACCAGGTAATCCGGGTGCAGGGGTGTCGTCTCGAACAACGCGAGCGCGCTGGGATGAGCGATTTTCTGCATGAGGTCGCGCCTCAGCAGGAGTCGGTTGGCGGATTGTCGGCCGGTCTGGTCGCTGCCGGACGCGGTGTCGCCTAATCGCTGAGCGGCCCTGCGCAACGCATCGAACGAGAGGCTGTAATCGACGACGCCGATGAACTGATCATCCTGGAACAGCGGATAGGCATACCGGTAGCCAGGATAGACGCGGCCATTCTCGAATCCTTGTGCGGCCTGCTGATTGGCAATGACTTCGGCCAGGATCGGGCGTTGCGAGGCAATGCGATCATCATAGAGATCGGGACGGTTGAAGCGCAGAAACGAGCGCCCGTCTGGCTCAACGAATTGCAGCACCCGCAGATCCTGTGATCGCAGCAGGTCATAGGTCGGCGCTAGAGCGCGATACAGGCTTCCACGCAGCGCGCGCCGCTCCTCAACCGAGGCCGAGGCGGCTTGCGCAAGCAGTTTGCGCACCGCCGGCACGTCGACGGACTGCAGGTTCAGTAAGGTGATCAGCCGCGCATAATCGTTGACGATATCCTCGTAGCTGCGCTCGAGTTCACTCCGATACAGCGTGAGCAGGTGGGTCGTCTCATTGCGAAAGACCATCCACAGCGTCCAGGCAAGGAGGGATTCCGCGAGCAAGAAGACTAGCAGCGCGATGACGCTCGCCCGCTTGATCCGTCGAAACGACCAGACCTTCATGGCCGTTGAACAGCCTGTAATCGAGCTTCCGCCAGTGGCGTCATCGGCGCCGCTGCTTCTGCTGGTCTTCCCGATGTACGCTGCAGCGAAGTGATGCGCTCTTCTGGTGGCAAGGGTGCTTCCGGAATCGGAGCACCTGGAATCGGCCAAGGCAGGTAACTCAACGCATCCGCAACTGCCGCGTAGTCACAATTTCTGGGCGCGACAATCCCGTGCCGGACCTGTGGCCCCCATGAGGCTGTCAGTTGCGCTAGGGCTGGCTTGTGCTCCAAGTCTTCTAGGCTTGCCAGCCCTTCCTGTAGTCGCGCAACCATCGCAGCCGACAAGGTGGCGGTGTTGGCGACCAACGAGAAACCTGGCCAGCGCTGACTCTCGGCGATCGGTTCCAGATTCAGGTGTGCATAGCGCTGGGCGATGGCCGTCTTGACGCCCGCCACATCGAAACGGCCCCGAACGACGCCCAGCGCTGCATTGGCGTGGTTTCCGGCATAGGTGAACTGATTGGTATCGCCATCGAGGCGTCGGCCAGCAGCGCGCAGCATCTCCGAGACCGCCAGCCAGCCGCAGGTCGAGTAGGGTTGCGTGAGTCCGATGCGTTTGCCCTGGATTTCAGATGGAAACAGGCTGTCATCAGCGTAGGCCACCAAGGAGCAGGTGTAATGTGGGGCGCCATCGGCTTCGCGGAAGCAGCCCAAGGGCTGGGCATGGCTGTGATCGCGCTGCAGGATGGCGAGCGGCAAGGGGCCAAGGTAGGCCAGGTCGATCTCACCTTCATGGAAGGCGGTGAGCAAATCGCCATAGTCACGGAAATGGGTCCACTGAATCGATACCTCGGCCTGTTCGGCCAGGAAGTCAATCAGTCCGCCGATCTGCTCGTGGATGATCTTTGGGTCTTCGAGCGGAAGCGGCGCGAAGCGCAGCGGTTGTGCTGCAGCCATCAGCGGCAGCAGCCAACACAGGAGACCGATAACGAGGAGGACTCGAAGCCGCGACGAATGACAGTTCCCCTCTGAGCGCATGACTGAGGCCCCTGCTGTTTTCGATCATTTTTTCTTTAATAAGCAGATACTTATCTGCTTATTAAAGAAAGCATCCGGGCAAGCTGGAGGCTAGTCCAGGTAGGGTGGATTAGCAAGGCGCCCGGCGTTAGAGACGATCGTGGGATTGAGCTGTGGCAGGGTCAGTGTGCGTTCTTGGCGAGGTGAGAGTCCGGTGGAAGCTGGTGGGAGCCAGGTGGGAGCCCGGTGGGAGCACGATGTGCTTCAGTGCCGGTTGCTTGGGCGCAGGGGCTTGGGCGTAGGGCTCGAGCGCAGGGCTTGGGCAGGGTAGCGCCGCGCCATGATCGTCAGTTGTCTGGACCGGCGCGCCTTGGCGACAGGCTGTCAGTCTGCCTCGAGCGTTTGAAACTGTAAGGCTGCCAACCGCGCGTACAGGCCGCCGTCGGCAAGGAGTTGCTCGTGTCGGCCGCTGGCGACGATGCGCCCTTGATCCAAGACCAGGATGCGGTCGGCATTGCGGACCGTCGCCAATCGATGCGCGATGACGATACTGGTGCGTCCTTGCATCAGGTGCTCAAGGGCGTCCTGTACCAAGCGCTCGCTCTCGGCGTCGAGGGCGCTGGTGGCCTCGTCGAGCAGCAGTACGGCGGGATCGCGAAGGATGGCCCGCGCGATGGCGATGCGCTGGCGCTCGCCGCCGGAGAGGCGTACGCCGCGCTCACCGAGGAAGGTTCGGTAGCCGTCTGGTAGCCGCTGGATGAACTCATGCGCGTGCGCGGCTCGGGCCGCGGCCTCAACGGCCGCTGCATCGGCCTCCAGCCCATAGCGGATGTTCTCGATGGCATCGGCGCCGAAGATCACCGGGTCTTGCGGAACGATGACGATCTGGCGGCGGAAGTCGGCCGGCTCCATCGCGCGCAGATCGATGCCGTCGAGCCGCAGTACCCCCTGCTGAGGATCATAAAAGCGCAGCAAGAGGTGGAACAGCGTCGACTTGCCGGCCCCGGACGGACCGACCAGCGCGATCTGTTCGCCAGGCGCGATCTCGAGATCAATCTCGGCGAGGGCGGGATGCTCGGGGCGTGATGGATAGGTAAAGCTCAGGCGCTCGGCGCTGACCTGACCCCGAACCGGCATTGGCAGCGGTTGCGGGTGAGCGGGTGGGGTAATCGCTGGCTCGGTCTCGAGGAGCTCCATCAAGCGCTCAGCGGCGCCAGCGCCACGCAGCAGTTGGCCTGCGATATCCGATAAGGCGCCAACGTTGCCGGCGACCAGGATGGCGTAGAACAGGAAGGCTGAGAGCTCGCCGCCGGTGATGCGCCCAGCCAGCACCTCGCGGCCGCCGAACCAGAGCACGACGCCGATCGCGCCGAAGGTCAGCAGGGTCACCAGTGTGCTCAACAGCGCGCTGGCCAGCGAGCGCTGCATCGCCGTACCGAAGGCCTCCTCGACGCGCTCGCCGTAGCGTGCGCGATCGATCGGCTCGTGACAGAAGGCCTGTACCGTGCGAATCCCGTGCAAGCTTTCGTCGACATAGGCGCCGACATCGCCGATCCGATCCTGACTGAGCCGCGACAACCGTCGCACCCGGTGGCCAAGCACCCAGGCTGGGACCAGCACCAGCGGAACCCCGAGCAGGACCAGCTTGGTGAGCTGCGGACTGGTGATCGCGAGCATGACCAGGCTGCCGACCGTGAGCAGCGCACTGCGCAGGCCCATCGCGAAGGTCGAGCCGACCACTGTCTGCAACAGCGCGGTATCGCTGGTCAGTCGTGAGATGACTTCGCCGGTGCGGGTGGTCTCAAAGAAGCCGACGTTGAGCGCCAAGGCACGCTCAAACACGGCTTGCCGCACATCGGCGACGATCCGCTCGCCGAGCCAATTCAGCAGCCAGCTACGCAGTCCGACGGCGCCGCTCAACAGCACCACGACTAGCAAGAACAGCAGCAAGGCTCTGTTCAGCGAAGCCGGTGAGCCATTGGCCAGGCCGCTATCGACCACATGGCGAATCACCTGGCCAAAGGCCAACAGCGCCCCAGCGGCGAACAGCAAGGCCGCGACGGCCAGCAGCAGACGGCCGAGATAAGGACGCCCGAAGCCAAGCAAGCGGACCAGTGGTCGCAAACGGCGACTCCGCGGCCGATCGAGAGCGTCGGCTGACGAGGGAGAGGATCGCATGAGGTGCTATCCGTGGCTCGAGGCGGTGCCTTGCGCTGTCAGCATGGGCAATGCGCTCGGATCAAGAAGGGCCGCCGCGGCCTTTAGCTAGCGCTGATTGTCGGACGCGGCGGGCGAGGTCAGGCTGCGGGTGGGTACTCAGCGTGCAATCGCTGCCCCTGTGCTGACGCTGATCCGGGATTAGGTCCGGAGAAGATCGTAGAGCCTATCCTTGAGCAGCAAACGTTCTTTCTTAAGCTCCTCGATGGTTTCGTCGGCAACGGGTGTGCCGAGCTCCTCGAGCTTGCGAACCTTCGCATCCAGCGTGTCATAAGAATCCATGAGCTCGGAAAAGGCAGAGTTGCTCGCGCGCATCTCGTCAATCTTGCCTTCGAGCTCCGGAAACTCATGGAGCACATCGTGAATTTCTCCAAGCATCGGCTTGTGAACCTCCGGAACGGCACCGCTTCAACGGCGGTGCTGATGTCTTATTGAATGGGTGATGGACGGGCCACAGCACGGCGTTTACCTACGCGCACAAGACCCTCCTCAGAATTGTAAACCAGCGGTCATGAACTGCCCTTGGCTGGGGCGGAAAAACCTGATCTGAGTTAGCAAAAATGCAGGAATTTTGGTCAAGTGTCGCGTGACTTTCCCACGGTTATCGGTTGCTAGGCTAGTTTGCGCCAGCATCCATCGCCTTGATCACCGCGTCGGTGAGGTCGCCATCCTCGTCGAGATAGACGACGCCGGCTTGGTTCGCCTCGAAGACCGCGTCGATCTTTCGCTTCTTAGCGACGCTGATCACCGCATCGCGGGCGGGCTTCAAGATCTTCTGGCCCTCCTGCTGCTGGGCCTGCGCGAGCTGCTGCTGGATCTTTGCGAAGTCCTGTTCGAACTGCTTGATCCGACCGATAATCTCCTCTTCGGTCTTTTCGACTTGAGCGGTGCTCATCAAGGGTTTGTCGCGCTCAAGCTTCTGTTGCAGCTGGCGGATGGCGGCCTCTTCTTCGGCGAAGGCTTGTTGTTCGTCACCGAACCGCTCTTGCAGATTGGCCTGAGCCGTCTTGCCGAGCTGGCTTTCCTCCAAGACCCGCTGCATGTCGACATAACCGATCTCGCTGGCCAAGGTCGGGGTGGCGATGGCCAATGGGATTGCGATCAAAAGACCGAGGATGGAAAAACGGTGATTCATGGCTGAGCTCCTAGGGGGCTGGACGGATGGGCCTCCTGTCATGCTGGAAGCCGCGGCTGTGGCGCGTAATTGTATACCGCTTGCCGCGCATCAAGTGCTTCGTCTGCTGGCAGCGCGACCAGGGATGGGCCTGAGTGTTCGTGCTCAGCGCAGCCATTGGGCCCGGATTTGGCCGAGCGGCGACCGGATGGCGCGGAAACTGGGCGTAGGCGTTACAATTCAAGGTTACTTGATATCTTGCTGCTGACGGGCCCTGGGCTCGCGGTGCCGGAGGTTGGAACGCATGGCGGGCTCCCTACAGGATCAACTGGTGAAGGCCGGGCTGGCGACCGAGCAGCAGGCCCGGAGCACCAAGTCGAAGAAGCGTAAGCAGAAGCGCTCTGGAGCCCAGCCTCCGGACGCCGCCCAGCGCCAGCAGGCGGCTGAGGCTGCCGCCGAGAAGCGCAAGCGCGATCAGGAGCTGAATCGCCAGCGCGACGAGGAGGCGAAGCGTAAGGCTGAGCAGATCGCGCTTTGGCAGCTGGTGCGCGATAACCGAATCGCGCGCTCGGTGGCCGATACCGCCTACAATTTCACCGACGGCAAGGCCTTGAAGCGACTCTACGTCAGCGCTGCCCAGCATCGCGATCTGGTTGCTGGGGGCCTAGCCATCGTGCGTCATGACGATTTCTACGAGCTGGTTCCGGCGGCCGTCGCCGAGCGTCTCGCGAGCGCCGAGCCGGCGTTGGTACTGGTGCATAATCAGCCAGAGTCGGAGGACGGCGATGACGAGTATGCCGATTTCAAGGTGCCTGACGACTTGATGTGGTGATCCCGGTTGGTGATCGCCGCTGGTGATCGCGGCTGGTGATCCCCTCATCTTTTGGAGCTGAAGCCCGATGGCGGAAACGACTGAAAAGCGTCTCGCGTTGCTGATCGATGCCGACAACGCGCAGGCATCGGTCATCGATGGCCTGCTCGAGGAGGTTGCGAACTATGGCACCGCGCAGGTCAAGCGTATCTACGGCGATTGGACGCGTCCGAATCTCGGCGGTTGGAAGGAGGTGCTGTTGCGACACAGCATCCAGCCGCGCCAGCAGTTCGCCTATACCAAGGGCAAGAACGCGACCGATGCGGCGATGGTCATCGATGCGATGGACCTGCTGCATAGCGGCGGCTTCGATGGCTTCTGTCTGGTCTCGAGCGACAGTGACTTCACACCGCTGGCGGCGCGGATTCGGGAGTCAGGCCTTCGGGTCTATGGGTTTGGCGAGCAGAAGACACCAGACGCCTTCGTCGCTGCTTGCGATAAGTTCATCTTCACCGAGTTGCTCAAGGGCGAGGGCGCTGCGACCAAGTCGCCGAAGCGGCTCGGTACCAAGGAGCTGCGCGCCGATGCGCGGTTG
The DNA here is from genome assembly GCF_016583905.1 of Lamprobacter modestohalophilus. Taxonomy (GTDB): domain Bacteria; phylum Pseudomonadota; class Gammaproteobacteria; order Chromatiales; family Chromatiaceae; genus Lamprobacter; species Lamprobacter modestohalophilus. Next base: position 92,101 of record NZ_NRRY01000002.1, read on the forward strand.
GTGACGCTGATGCGGCGTGCCGTCGAAGACACGGCCGACGATGACGGCTGGGCCGAGCTCTCGAGCGTCGGCAACACCATCAACAAGCGGGCGCCGCAGTTCGATCAGCGCAGCTACGGCTATGCCAAGCTCAGCGAGCTGATCAAGGCGACCAAGCTGTTCGAGGTGCAGGCGCGGCTGATCGGCGACGGGCCAAGTAAGCACTACTACATCCGCGATACGCGCGCGGTCGAGGGCGATTGAGTCGGCGCGACCAGTCGAAAATCCGAGCAATCGACAACCCGAGCAGTCGACAACCCGAGTTGGCCGCCCTGCGCAGCTGCCTACTTTCTGCTCCCCGATGATTGCCTTAGCGTGGTCCTCAAATCGTTAAGGAGTTGATGGACAGTTTCTTGGCTCCATGCTGATGACACTGATCGATACCCACTGCCATCTCGATGTTGACGCATTCGATGTCGATCGCGCCGAGGTCTTGGCCGCTGCGCGGTCTGTCGGCGTGGAATCGATCGTGGTACCCGGGATCGATGCCGCGGGCTGGGATAAGCTGCTCGGGATCTGTGCGAGCGACGCTGGGCTCTATCCCGCGCTTGGCCTGCATCCGGTCTATCTGGAGCGGCACGCCGACGGCGATCTGGCCGCACTCGAGCAGCGCTTGGCCACCGCCAAACCGGTCGCGATTGGCGAGATCGGGCTCGATTTCCATGCCAAGGATGCTGACCGTGATCGGCAGCTGGCACTCTGCTGTGCCCAGCTCGCGATCGCTCGTGAGGCGCGGCTACCGGTGCTCTTGCATGTGCGCAAGGCGCATGAGGAGATGCTGCGGCTGTTGACTGAGACGCCGGTGATTGGCGGCACGGCGCATGCGTTTAATGGCAGCCTGCAGCAGGCGCAACGCTATATCGACCTCGGCTTCTGTATCGGTTTCGGCGGCATGCTCACCTTCGAACGCTCGAGCCGCCTGCGCCGCCTGGCCGCCGAGCTGCCACTCGAGGCGATCGTGCTCGAGACCGATGCGCCTGATCTGACTGTCGCCTCGCACCACTATCAACGCAACAGTCCGGCTTATCTGCCCGAGGTCGCGCAGGCCTTGGCGGCGGTGCGCGGTGAGGAGCCTGTTCGGATTGCTGCGCAAACGACCGCCAACGCGCGCCGACACCTCCTCGGGTGATGCGCGGGTGAAGGCGCTAGAGCATTTGCCCATGAGCGCCACGAACAATACAGAATGCGGCAGAAGACGAGCACGGAACAGTGACGTGCCTGCCGGCTGCTGCCGAGTAGGGAGGTGATTTGATGTCAGAGGATGAGGCGCTGGCGACGACTGGCGCACCGGCTGGGCTCTCCGAGCGCACGCGCATCCTGATCGGCGATCAGGGTGTCGAGCGTTTGCGCGCCGCGCGGGTGTTGGTCGCCGGGCTCGGTGGTGTCGGCTCCTATGCGGCTGAGGCGCTGGCGCGTGCCGGCGTTGGTGAGCTGATCCTGGCTGATTGCGATACGGTCGCTGCGTCTAATATCAACCGGCAGCTCTGTGCGTTACAGAGCACGCTCGGCGAGCACAAGTCCGAGGTCATGCGTCGGCGCGTCCTCGATATCAATCCGGCCTGCCAGGTGACCCTGATCCAAGCGTTTCTCGCTGCCGATGAACTGCCATCGCTGATTGCCAATGGTGGCTACGATCAGGTCGTCGATGCGATCGACAGTCTGAATAGCAAGCTAGCGCTGCTGAGTACTGCGGTTGATTCGAGCACGCCGCTCGTCAGTAGCATGGGTGCTGGCGGCCGGATTGACCCGGCCCGGATTCGCGTCGGCGACCTGATGGATAGCAACGGCTGCCCGCTAGCCCGTAAGGTGCGCCAGCAACTACGCAGGCGCGGTTACGGCCGAGGCATTACCGCGGTCTGGTCAGACGAGCCACCGCGTCCTCCGCTTGCGCCTGAGCCCACGTCGCGAGGTCGAGCGCGAGCTGTTAACGGCACCATCAGTTATCTACCTGGGCTCTTCGGTTTGACCCTGGCTGGGTTGTGCGTGCAGCGGCTTTTGCAAGTCGAGGAGCCTGGTTGATGAAAAAGGGCACAGCCTTGCACAACCTTGCACAACACTGCGCAACGATACAGCGGAAATGATCTGATCTGCTGGGCTAATCCGTTTCAGGGTTCGGTCCCCTGATCACTCCCTGATCACTCCCTAATGCCGAGCTCCCGCTCGATCTCCTCACCAGCACGCAGACTGAGTTCGACGCGCCGGTTGCGGGCCCGCTGCTCGGCCGTGTCGTTCGGCTCTAGAGGGCGCGTTTCGGCATGCCCGAGGACGATTAGGCGCCACGGCTCAAGGGTTGGGTTCTTGAGGAGAACATTCGTCACCGCGGCAGCTCGCATCGCCGAGAGATCCCAGTTGCTTTGGAACCGCTGGCTGTTGATCGGGACATTATCGGTATGGCCGTCGACTGCGATATAGCCAGGCATCTCGCTCAATTCGCTTGAGAGCGCCTCGAGCAAGGTCTCGAAGGAACCGCTGATCTCGGCCGATCCTGACGGAAAACTCCCTTTTTCATCGATGCGGATGATGATATCCAGCCCATCGCGCTCGACGGCCACATTGCCGCCCGTCTCGACCTCGCGAATGGTTTCGGTCAGTCGCTCCTGAAGCTCGCTGAGTCGCTCAACGACGCGGGAGTCGATCTCGCCTGAGGCGAGCGTGGGTTTTTCAACACTGGTCTTTTGGCGAATTTCCTCGAACGGGATGGGCTCGACGCGACCCGGCGTAAACTCACGCATGATTGGGCTAGTGCCCATCGGGATCGCCTCTACTGGGACGTCCCGTTGCACACCAAAGGCCTTGGAGAGCTCGCCGGCGAGGCGTTTGAAGCGGATCGCATCGATTTCCGCAAACGATAGCATTAGCACGAAGAAACAGAGCAATAGGGTCATCAGGTCAGCATAGGTCACCATCCAGGATGGTATCTTGGAGCACTTAACGCGCTTCTTAGACATTGCCGGCCTCGTCGCTTGTCTCCGCCGCCTGATCTGCATCGGCGTCGTTACGCTTCTCCCTGCGCTCTTGGGACAGGTAGGTCATCAGCATCTGCTCGACAATCCGGGGGTTGCGGCCCTGTTGGATGGCGAGCAGGGCGTCGGTCCAGAGCGATTGCAATTGTTCTTGATGCAAGGTCCGGAGCTCTAGCTTCTCGGCAATCGGGGTCGCAATCACATTGGCAATCAGCACGCCGTAGAGGGTGGTCAGCAGGGCGACTGCCATCGCTGGCCCGATCGAGGCCGGGTCCGACATGTTCGACAGCATGTCCACCAGGCCAATCAGGGTTCCGATCATCCCCATTGCTGGTGCGACATCGGCAAGCAGCGTGAATGCGCGGGCACCTGAGCGATTGCGCTCTAGTGTCAGCAAGCGCTCTTTGTCGAGCACCTCCCTGAGCATGTCCGGTGCGTATCCATCGGCCAGCATCTGCAGCCCTTGAGCGAGGAATTTCGAGCTGCTTTCATGATCCTCGAGCGCAAGGAGGCCGCTCTTGCGTGCGACCTTGGCGATATCGAGCATCTCGTCGATGGTCGATTCAACGTCCGGTAAGCTGGACTTAAACGCCTTGACGGCCGCTTTCAATGCATTGCGTGCCTCCGAAAAGCTCATCTGCGAGAGCACAATCAGGATGCTACCGCCAATAACGATGAGCAGGCTCACTGGATTGACGAAGACCAGCGGCGAACTTCCAAGCGATATTGCCGCTACGATCATGATCGTGGCGCCGAGCATCCCGATAATGGTCGCCAAGTCCATGTTATAGCCTCTTTAGGTCAACTGCCCGAACGGTGTGTTTTACTGGGATGAGCGCGGGAGTGCAATGGAGGCGCTGCCCGCGGTGGGTGATGATACCTCTTTTTCGTCGACTTTAAGGCGATTGCCGGAAAAGCGCTTTCCGAATGGTGCGGGATTGTCGTTTGCCATCAAGGCGTCTCGTCGGGAGCATCGCCGGGCGATGTGGCTGACGACCCGACGCAGCAGGCGAGCGAGAAGACGAGCGAGAAGACCATCGAAAAGACCAGGAAGGCAGGGTGCGCTTTGCGAGAAATCGCCTAAGGGCAGGAGCGCTGTCGTAAGCCGGCCGGTTGCCGTGGAGCCGAAAAAGATGGGCTCAATATCACGCTGAGGTGGACATGGTCAACCGAGCCCACTCCGCGCGGGGAGTGGGCTCAGCTCATCTGCTTGAGCTGATCTGGCTCAGCTCACCTTGATCTCGATCGCCTCGCCCGTCTCCGGGTCCGAAAGGTGGACTGCACAGGCAATACAGGGGTCAAAGGAGTGGATAGTACGCAAGATCTCCAGCGGCTGATGCGCATCATGCAGCTGGGTGTTGTCGGCTAACGCTGCCTCGTAAGCACCGGGAATGCCAGAGGGATCGCGCGGGCCAGCATTCCAGGTCGAGGGCACCACGGCCTGATAGTTCGCGATCTTCTCGTTCTCGATCACGATCCAGTGCCCAAGCGCCCCGCGTGGGGCCTCCATGTAGCCGGCGCCGCGGGCCTGCTTCGGCCAGCTGGACGGCTCCCAGAGGGCATCATTGAAGGTCTGGGTATCACCGGCGCGGATGTTGGCGACCAAGGCGTCGTACCAGGTCTGCATGGCATCGGCGACGATCTTCGATTCCAGCGTGCGGGCGGCGGTGCGCCCGAGCGTCGAGAACAGCCCCTCGACGGGTAGGCCCAGGGTGGTCAGTGAATAGTCGACCAGCTCCTTGGCCTGCGCATGCGCCGGTGCACTACTGTCCGCATAGAGCAGCAGCATGCGCGCGAGTGGCCCGACCTCGACCGAGTTGTTGTTCCAGCGTGGCGATTTGAGCCAGGAGTAGCCGTCGTCGACATTGAGCTGCTTGTAGGGAGGCTTGGGACCGCCGCGGTCGTCGTAGTCGAGCTTGGTCTCGCCGTCATACGGGTGCAATCCGGCCTGCTTGCCGTCCTTGTAGTCGTACCAGGCGTGGGCAACGAACTCTTGGATCTCGCCCTCCGCGTGCAGATCGACCGGATGGATCGTGCTGAGATCGCGGTTGAGGATGGCGCCGCGCGGGAACAGGAGATCGGATAGGTCGCTGCTGTCCGCGCTCGAGCCGCTGTAGGGTAGGTCGCCGTAGCAGAGGAAGTTGCCGAGGCCTTCACCCTTCTGCGCCCAATCCTTGTAGAAGCCGGCGATGGCCAGGGTATCCGGAATGTAGACCTGTTCGACGAAGGCCTGCATGTTCTTGATCAGATCCTGGACCTGAGACAGCTTCTTGGCGTTGATGGCCGAGTCCGAGTTCAGGTCGATCGGCGAGCCGACGCCGCCGACGATGAAGTTCGGATGTGGGTTCTTGCCACCGAAGATCGCATGCAGCTTGGCCACCTCGCGCTGCCAGCCCAGGGCCTCGAGATAATGCGCGACTGCCATCAGGTTGGCCTCGGGCGGCAGCTTGTAGGCCGGATGGCCCCAATAGCCGTTGGCGAAGATGCCGAGCTGGCCACCGTCGACGAAGGTCTTGAGCCGCTTCTGGATATCGCTGAAGTAGCCGGGCGACGACTTGCCCCAGCTGCTGGTGCCGAGATCAGCCGCGGTCTTGGCGCTGATCTGCTGCGCGAGCTGCGAGGTCGCGGCTGGGTCGGCACTGAGCGCCGAGACGACGTCCACCCAGTCCAGCGCATGCAGATGATAGAAGTGCATCACATGGTCATGGATGTACTGGGCGCCGATCATCAGGTTGCGGATCAGCTGCGCGTTCGGCGGGATCGGATAGTTCAGCGCATCCTCGACTGAGCGTACCGAGGCAATGCCGTGCACCAGCGTGCAGACGCCGCAGATGCGCTGTGCGTAGGCCCAGGCGTCCCGCGGGTCGCGCCCGCGCAGGATGATCTCGAGTCCGCGCACCATGGTGCCGGACGAGTAGGCCTTGGCAATATCCTGCCCGTTCATCTCCGCCTCGATGCGCAGATGACCCTCGATGCGGGTAATGGGGTCGACGACGACGCGCTCGCTCATGATTCTTCAGCCTTCTTGTTCTCGACCTCTTTCTCGACCAGATGATCGGCGATGATCTCGGTCAGCCCGACCACGGGGATGTCCATGTTGAACTCCTCTAGGCCCTCTTCGAGCTGGGTGCGGCAGGTGGCGCACATGGTCACCATGCGCTCGGGCTCGACCTCCTCGATCTGTGCCTTCTTGCGCTTGAACGCGGCCAGCTTCAGCGGCTCGGCACGCTCGTTGGAGCTAACGCCGCCGCCGGCACCGCAGCACCACTGAAATTCACCGTGCTCTTTGAGGTCGACGAAGTTGCTGGCGACCAGATCCATCAGGCTACGCTGCTGCTGCACCACGCCGCTCTTACGCGCCAGGTTGCAGGGGTCATGCATCGACAGGCGGTCCATCTCCTTGCCCTCGGTCTTGATGCGGCCGTCGGCGCGCAGCTGATCGAGCACCTCGATGATGTGGTAGACCTTGAACGGATAGGCGCGCTTGATCGCGTTCGGGCCTTCCCAGCGGATCGCCGTGTAGGCATGGCCGCACTCGGGGCTGATGACGTTCTTGACCTGCAACTGCTCAGCGGCATCGACGACGCGCTGCACCAGGGTCGCGGCGATGTCCTTGGAGCCGATCTGGATGCCGGCGTTGGTCGCCTCGAAACAGGTCTTGCTCAGGGTCCAGCTGACACCGGCGTGGTCGAAGATCTTGGTGATGGCTTCCAGGTATTCGGGGAAGTTGATGATCTCCATCGATGACAGCAGCACCAGATAGTCGGCACCTTGCTTGTCGATCGGTACCTCGAGGCCGGTGGCGGTCTCGACATGCTTGATCTGGACATCCAGTGTCTTCCACTGCAGGCCCATCGGGCTGCCGGTATTCACCGCGCGCACTGAGGCAGCGACCAGACCTTCCGGTGAATGGCCGGAGGCGACCATGCCCTCGCGCGCCTTGCGGATCATGTAATGGATATCGTTGCCGACCGGGCAGACCATCGAGCAGCGTCCGCACATGCTGCAGGAGTCGTAGAGCAGTGGCTCCCACTCCTCCAGCATCTCGTCGGTGATCAATGGCTTTGGCGCGCGCCCGAGCTGGGTGTCGACGCGATCTTTGACGGTCTTCTTCAGCTTGCCCCAGAGGGTGAATTCCTGCTCCCAGAGCAGCCGCATCGGCTCCAGTTTGTGGATCGGCGTGTACTTCGGGTCGCCGGTCTCGACGAAGAACGGGCAGGCCTGGGCGCAGAGGCCGCAGTGCACGCAGCTCGAGAAGAAGGCCGCAACCGGCGCGTCGATCTCCTCGCGCCAGGCATTGAGCCCGCGCTCGACGGAAAATGAATGGGTACCCTGGGTCATGATTGAATCCCCTTGCGGCCGAAGATGGCGCCGTTGTAGTAGCGTGCAACGAAGGCGGTAAAGATGTGCGTGAGCTTGGTGAACGGCAGCACGATCAAGAAGATCTCGACGGTGAAGATGTGCAGCCCAAGTGCTAAGGGATAGGGATTGATCAGTCGGTGGTAGGCCAAATAGCCGGTCAGCACCGGCAAGAAGGTCACCGTCCAGATCAGGTAGTCCTGCGGTGTGCTCAGAAAGCGCTTCACCGGATGGGTCAGGCGATGAATCAGCACGGCGACCAGGCCGAGCAGCGTGATGGCGGTGACCGCGTCAACCACTGGGTTCGGCAGCCCCGGCCAGCTGACCCCGAGCGTGCTCTTGATCAGCTCGATGTGTGGGATAAACAGCAAGAGGGCGATCACGAATCCAACGTGCCAGAGGGTGCCGGGGTCTGGGTTGAAGCGCCGGTACATCGTCTTCAGGCCCGGAATGACCTCGTTGCCGCGCGCCGCGGCATAGTTATGGGCGCGGCCGAGGGCGAAGATCTCGAACAGCCGGATCAGGATGCCGAGCGCGAAGATTGCGATCGCAAGACTGAACAGCGGCCCCTTGGTCAGGAGGAGGAAATCCATCGGCGTCATCAGAGTTTCTCCTCTAATTGATCGGCGGTGACCTTGTCGTGATGCTTGACGGCCTGCTTGCCCTGGTTACGACTCATCAGGCCCGCGCCGACGCCGACCGCGGCGCCGACAGCTCCCGCGGTGAGCAAGACATCACCGGGTGAGCCGGTCGGCACCGAGAGCGCCTTGTAGAAGCCGCCAGCATCCCAGAAATCGGGCTCGGAGCAGCCGAGGCAGGGATAGCCCGCCTCGACCGGCCAGCTGGCGCCGCCGTTCCACTTCATGGTCGCGCAGGCGTTGTAGGTCATGGGTCCCTTGCAGCCGAGCCGGTACAGGCACCAGCCGGCCTTGGCGCCCTCGTCGTCGAAGGATTCGGCAAACTTGCCCTTGTCGTAGAACGGCCGACGATAGCAGCGATCGTGGATCGACTGGCCGAAGAAGGCGCGCGGGCGGCCATATTCGTCGAGCTCGGGCAGGGTGCCGAAGGTGAGGAACTGCGCCAGCACGCCGGTGATGACCATGGGCACGGGCGGGCAGCCGGAGACGTTGATCACTGGCTTGTCCTTGACCAGGTCCTGCACCGAGACGGCGCCGGTCGGGTTGGGGTCGGCCTTCGGCAGACCGCCGAAGGCGGCACAGGTACCGACCGCAACCACCGCGGCGGCGCCATCGATGGTATCCATCAGCATGTCGTAGTTGCTGATGCCGGCGATGGTCGAATAACCCGGGTTCGCATTGGGGCCGGGTAGGGAGCCGTCGACCACCACTAGGTATTCACCGGCATTGGTATTCATCGCCTGCTCGCGAGCATGCTCGGCGGCATCGCCCGCCGCAGCTTGCAAGGTGTGATGGTAGTCCAGTGAGATCACATCGAAGATCAGGTTCTCGACCGTGGGCGAGAAGCTGCGGGTCAGCGACTCTGTGCAGCCGGTGCATTCCTGAAAGGAGAGCCAGATGACGGATGGCCGCCGCGCCTTTTCCAGCGCCTGTGCAATCGCTGGCGCCATGCTGGGTGGCAACGCCATCATCGACGCCGTCGCGGCGCAGAATTTGAGAAATCCACGGCGTGACACCCCGTGCTGGCGCAGGCTTTCGCCTAAGGTCTTCGATGTGGCCATCGTTTCTCCTGCCATTGCTGGAATTCAGCGGTCAGTGGCGGGACTCAGCCGCCGGATCGGCCGCGGTTGCGGACGCAAGTGCTGCGTCGAGCGCGGCCAACGAATCAGTGATGTCGGCGCGCTGGGTGCGCAGCATCTGGGGAACCTCGTCGATCTCGATCTGCAGTGCGATGCGCTCGCCCTCGACATTGGCGTAGTCGAGCACCCAGACCCCAGGAAAGCGGGTCTCCCAGACGCGGGTGGGGCCGAGCGCGTCGATGGTGGCCTCGACCTCGCCGCGGCCAAGCAGCGCCATCAAACGCGCTTCGTCGCCGGGGCCGAAGGGTATCGCGGCGAGATCAATGCGGGTCGGCTCAGCGCGCTCAGCGAACCGAGCCAGCGCATGGCGGATCTCATTGAGGATGGGCAGCGCGTTGCCGAATTGCTGCGGTTCGGCTTCGGGCTGCTCGATATGAATTGGAATGCCGGCGAGTTCCGCCATCAGGCTCCTCCATCGGTTGGCTCTTATGTTAGTCAGCGCTTATTCAGCCGTGTTTGACCTATCGCACCCTTTGTCGCAACTGCGCTAATAACCCTGCTGATTCCTGCGAAATCTCATGGCCTGGATAACCAGCCTGTGATTTATGCGGTGGCTTGTGTCAGCAGTCCTGGCTCGCCGCGCCTTCAGCTGCAGAGATCTGCCCCACTACGGCGCGAGCGCGGGTGAGGCCGCTACACGGAACTGCAGGCCATCATCGCCATCCCCGCCACGGCGTGAGCGCAGGCGATGCTTCTGTTGATGCTTCTGTTCTCGGCAGTTAGGCAGCCGCAGTGTTGCGCCAGCGTTGCAGCAACGCCTGGATCTGGTCGACGACCTCAGGCACGGCTGCAGCCACCGGCGGGGTGAGTTGATCCCCCCAGTCGACCTGTTGCGGCTCGATACCGATCAAGGCGCGTTGGCTGGGCAGCGTGTCCGTGAGTCGAGCGATATCGAAGAGATCAGCGAGGCTGACCTCGTGCACGCTCTTTGCGTGTGTGCTGAGCTGGCGGTCCATGGCCTCGCCTTCGAACAGGCGCACGGTGCCTGGTGGATCGCCCATCGCGGCGGCATCGACAACGATTAACCGCGCCGCATCGCCAATGGGGCCGGCCAAGGTGAAGCTAAGGGTACCGCCGTCATAGAGGTTGAGGTCGGGGTCGGTGGCGGCGATCGGCTCCAAGGCCTGCAAGACAACCGCGCCGACGGCCTCATCGGTGAGCAGGATGTTGCCAAGTCCGAGGATCAAGGTACCTGTGGCGGGCATGTTGGCGGCTCCTGTCGCTGGTGTGTTGGGCACTCTGGTCGTCAGCGAGTGCGTGAAATGGGCTCATCGGCTCGGGCATTGATGTAAGCCGCTTGCGATGGCCCCTGCCCGCGGCTTAGCCTCAACGCATTGCGACATGATGATGGAGGCGGTCCCGTGTGCATGGGTATCCCGATGCAGATTCTTGAGATCAATGGGTTTGGCGCGCGCTGTGAGGCCAAGGGGGTCGAGCGCGAGGTGAGCCTGTTGATGCTCGACCCGGAGGAGCTGGCGGTCGGGGATTTCGTCGTCATCCATCTCGGCCACGCGATCGAGAAGATCTCGGCTGAGCGTGCCGCTGACGCCTGGTCGGTGTATGACGAGATGCTTGCGGCTGAGGCCACTGCCGCCGGGGCTGAGCAGCGGTGACGGCAGTGTGGGCCGCTGGCGAGATCAATCCGCGCTGGCGAACTCGCCGGCAATCTCGTACTGCCGTTTGACCTCGTCGAGGTGGGCGTTGCCTTCCCCCTCGACCAACTCGCAGTTGTTGGCCATGCGTGCATGCATGGCCGCCTTCCAGGCCCGGTTGGTCTTGTTGTCTGGGAGCATGCTGTCGGGGGTCAACGCCGCGGCAACGGCGGCGGCAACGAAATGGTCGCCTTGAGCGAGCCAGTCGGTGTCTTTGCCGCAGTCGGTATAGGTCTTGGTCGACCAGGCCTTGGCGCCGCGATAGGCGTCTTCGAGTTCCGATTCGGAGGCATCGGGGCGCAGTCCGATCTCGATGGCCCGCTTCACCCGTTCATCGCGGCTCAGGTGGATGAGGCTCTGCGCAAACCGCAAGCCGAGCAGGCGTTGTTGCTCGACGGAGAGCTGCTCGAGCAGATCACGAAGCGCTTTGTCGTTGCTGATGGTCGCCATGAGGGGTCAGTCTCCTAATGTTCTTGTCGTCGCCTACTATCTTGCCTCGACCACCTACACCGCATTGACGTGAATCACAAGCCTATGAAGCGAACCGTCTTCTTCGTCTCCGAGAGCACCGGCATCACCGCCGAGACCCTCGGTCATAGTCTCCTCTCGCAATTCGACAGCGTCGATTTCGAGCAGGTCTACATGCCGTATATCAACACCGAGGCACGCGCGCGCGCGCTGACGCAGCGATTGCATGAGGCTGCGGAGCGTGACGGTGCCCGCCCTTTGGTCTTCTCGACCATGCTCGATGCCAGTATCGCCGCGATCCTGAGAGAAGGCGATTGCTTTCACCTGGAGCTGTTCGAGCAGTTCGTCGAGCCGCTCAGTCAGGAGCTCGGTGTTTCGCCGAGTCGCGAGTCTGGGCGCAGTCATGCGATCACCAAGCCCAGCATGTATACCAAGCGCATCGAGGCGATCAACTTTGCCATGAGCAATGACGACGGCATGCGTCCGGACAACTTCCGCCACGCGGACGTGGTCTTGGTCGGGGTCTCGCGTTCCGGCAAGACGCCGACTTGTCTCTATCTGGCGATCCACTATGGACTGCGCGCGGCCAATCACCCGCTCACCGAGGACGATTTCGAGCGTGAGGCCCTGCCGCCCGAGGTCTGCGCCGTGAAAGAGAAGGTGTTCGGCCTCACCATCGAGGCGAGACGGTTGCATCTGATCCGTGAGGAGCGACGGCCGGGCAGCGAGTATGCGTCACTGGCACGCTGTCGCAACGATATCCGTCTGGCGCATGAGATGCTGGGCCGGCTCGGGGTGCCGGTGCTGGATACCACCAGCCAGTCGATCGAGGAGATCTCGGCACAGGTGCTGCGCGGTCTTCGCAATTCCGGCCAACACTGACGCGGCCATTGAGATCAGGCTGCCGAGCGCCGATAATGCCGCGCTTTCATCGAAGCCTTGCTCAGCCAGCTGACCGCTGGCGCCGAGATGCAGATGCGCATGCGGGGGGCTGACGCAGGCTGGCCGACTCGCGCGAGTTCATGGCAGGTCTTAAGCGGCGCGCACAAGCGGGCGCTGGCCGAAGCCCTGCACTGAGCCCCCTGAATCGAAATTACCCGGAAGCGACTGTATGAAGCTCGGTATTCCAAAAGAGACGCTCGCCGGCGAACGGCGCGTCGCGACCACGCCCGAGGTGGCGAAGAAACTCGTCGCCAAGGGCTTCGAGGTGCTGGTTGAGGCTGGCGCTGGCGTAGCGGCACATTACAGGGATGCGGCCTACACCGAGGCCGGGGTCCAGGTTGTCGAACGCGATGCCTGTTTCTCGGCTGACCTTGTGCTCAAGGTGCGGCGGCCGAGTGACGATGAGGCGCGTGCGGTCCGTTCTGGCAGTGTCTACATCAGCCTGGTTGAGGGCTGCGGCGATGATCCGCTGCTCTCACGCATGGTCGAGAATGGCGTGCAGGTGCTGGCGATGGAGCGGATGCCGCGCATCTCACGCGCGCAGTCGATGGACGCACTCTCGTCGCAGAGCAATATTGCCGGCTATCGGGCGGTCATCGAGGCGGCGTCTCACTACGGACGCTTCTTCCCGATGATGATGACCTCGGCCGGATCGGCCAAACCGGCGCGTTTGGTGGTGCTCGGGGCGGGTGTTGCCGGCCTGCAGGCGATCGCGACCGCGCGCCGACTCGGCGCCGATGTGCTCGCCTACGATGTGCGTCCAGAGACCAAAGAGCAGATCGCCTCGCTCGGCGCCAAGCCGATCGAACTCGATCTCGGTGAGAGTGGCGCGGGCGAGGGCGGCTACGCGAAGGAACTGTCTGACGAGGCCAAGGCCCGCCAGCAGCAATTGCTCGGGGACGAGTTGGCCAAGGCCCATGTCATCATCACCACTGCGCTGATCCCCTGCCGGCCAGCGCCTGAGCTGATCACCACTGAGGTGGTGGAGCGGATGCGAACCGGCTCGGTGATCGTCGACCTTGCGGCTGCCAATGGCGGCAACTGCAAGCTCTCAGAGCCTGATCAGGTCATCGACCACCAAGGCGTGATCATCGTTGGCCATACCAACTATCCGTCGATGGTTCCGGCCGATGCCAGCGCCTTCTACGCCAAAAACCTCTCGAATCTGCTGGAGATCATGGTCGAGCCCTCAGACAGCGGTCCGGTGCTCCGGGACCTGACCGAGGATGAAATTACTGCGGCCATGCTGATCGCGCGCTGAGTCGGCAAAGCGCTGAGGCAAGTTTCCACCAACGCCGATGCTGAGCCGTTAAGCCCGAGCGAGAAGAGCGGCCCTAAGCGTCGGACGAGGTTTTCGCCACTCGCCACTCGCCACTCGCCACTCGCTACTCGCTACTCGCCACTCGCCACTCAGCACCTGCCATTCACTACTTTAACGGAGTCCCCCGGATGTCTGAATCCATCCTTGCGCTCTATGTCTTCGTGCTCGCCTGCTTTATCGGCTACTACGTGGTCTGGGGTGTCACGCCGTCACTGCATACGCCCTTGGTGGCGCTGACCAATGCCATCTCCGGTATCGTGCTGGTCGGGGCGCTGCTGGTGACCGGGCTCGACGAGGCCGGCATCGGCGCCTCCTTGATTGGCTTCATCGCCGTATTGCTCGCAAGCATCAACGTCTTCGGTGGCTTTCTGGTGACCCATCGGATGCTATCGATGTTCAAGAAGAAGCAGAAAAAGGGCTGATCACTCATGGATCTGACGCTGTCTCCCACCGCCCAGGCGCTGGCCTATCTGGCCTCGGCGATCCTGTTCATCTTTGCCCTCAAGGGCCTGACTCATCCAGCCACGGCCCGGCGCGGCAACCTATTCGGCATGCTTGGCATGGCCATCGCCATTGGTGCGACCCTCGGCGGCGCCGAGGTCCAGGGCTACTGGTTGATCGGTATCGCCGGCGTTATCGGAGCGGTGATCGGCATCGTGTTGGCGTTGCGCATCCAGATGACGGCGATGCCGCAGTTGGTGGCCGCACTGCACAGTTTTGTCGGCATGGCCGCGGTGCTGGTCGCCATCGGCACCTTCATCAATCGCGCCCAGGCCGGCACGCTGAATTCCCTGCTCATGGGTGAGCTCTCGGCCGGCATCGTCATTGGCGCGATTACCTTCACCGGTTCGGTGATCGCCTTTGCCAAGTTGCAGGGGATCATGTCCGGGGCGCCGATCAAGTTCCTGGGTCAGCATGCGCTGAACGCGCTGATCGCCATCACCACCATTGCGCTGGCGGTACATTTCGCGAGCACCGGCAGCTGGGTCTCGCTGGTGTTGATGACACTCTTGGCCTTTACCCTCGGCGGCACCCTGATCATCCCGATCGGCGGCGCCGATATGCCGGTGGTCATCTCGATGCTGAACAGCTACTCGGGCTGGGCGGCGGCGGCGACCGGCTTCACGCTGCACAACAATCTGCTGATCATCGTCGGCGCGCTGGTTGGCTTCTCCGGTGCCATCCTCTCGTTCATCATGTGTCGGGCGATGAACCGCAGCATCATCAACGTGATCTTCGGCGGCTTCGGAACCGATAGCAGCGGTAGCGGCGGCGCTGGCGCGGTCGCGTCCGAGAAGGGCGTTAAATCGGCCTCGGTCGAGGATGCGGTGTATTGGATGGAGGATGCCAACCGCGTCATCGTGGTGCCCGGTTACGGCATGGCCGTAGCCCAGGGTCAACACGCGTTGAAGGATATGATGGAACTGCTGCAGGCGCGGGATGTGGAGGTGAAGTTCGCCATCCATCCGGTCGCGGGTCGGATGCCGGGCCACATGAACGTGCTGCTGGCCGAGGCCGACATCCCCTACGATCAGGTCCTGGAGATGGACGAGATCAACCCGGACTTCCCGAGCACCGATGTGGTGCTGGTGGTCGGCGCGAATGATGTCGTCAACCCCGCGGCCAAGGAGGATAAGACCAGCCCGATCTACGGCATGCCGATTCTGGATGCTGGCAAGGCGCGGCAAGTCTACTTCCTTAAGCGCTCCATGCGTCCGGGCTACTCAGGCGTCGATAACCTGCTGTTCTATCAAGACAACACCTCGCTGATCTTTGGCGATGCCAAGGATACGATCGAAGGCATTGTCTCGTCGCTGAAGGGTGGTGGGCACTGAGCTGACCGGGCTGAAGCTAGAGACCGGGGACTGCCTTGTGAGGGCAGTTTCCCCGGCTTTCTTCAGTTGCTTCCGGCCAAAAGACCGGTTCGAGGCTCAGCTTAGAAACCGTCCATCAACTTCTTCCCGATTTGAGGACCAGTATTGGGCGATCATCGGGAAGTAGAAAATGGACGGCCACTTAGTCTGCAGCTGTGGCTAAACCGGTGTTGCTCGTCGGCTGTTGCTGTCCGCCTGATGATGGACAACTGCTCAGCGAATCGCCGCTCATCGCGGTGACGAATCTGACTCAACCCTGGAGCTTCACCTTGAGCAGGTCGTTGACCTGCTGTGGGTTGGCCTTGCCCTGGCTCTGCTTCATCACCTGGCCGACGAAGAAGCCGAAGACCTTCTCCTTGCCAGCGCGATATTGCTCGACCTGCTGCGGGTTGGCAGCGATGATCGCATCGATCATCTGCTCGATGGCGCCGCTGTCGGTGATCTGCTTTAGGCCCTTGGCCTCGATCACCTGATCGGCGTCGCCTTCGCCGGCCCAGATCGCCTCGAACACCTGCTTTGCGATCTTGCCGGAGAGGGTGTTGTCTTGGATGCGCTTGATCAGCCCGGCGAGCTGCCCGCTGCTGAGCGGGCTGTCGCTGATCTCGAGACCCGCCTTGTTCAGTGCCGCGGCTAGGCTGCCGTTGATCCAGTTCGCAGCGAGCTTGGCATCGCCTGTGTGATCGACTACCTGCTCGAAGTAGGCCGCCGTGGCGCGGCTGCTGGTGAGCTGAATGGCGTCCGCGTCGTTGATGCCGTAAGCGTCGCGGAAGCGATGTCGCATCGCATCGGGCAGCTCGGGCAGATCGGCGGTGGCCTCCTCGACAAAGGACTCGTCGAGCTCGACCGGCAACAGATCGGGATCGGGGAAGTAGCGGTAGTCGTTGGCCTCCTCCTTGCTGCGCATCGAGCGCGTCTCGTCCTTGTCGGCATCATAGAGCCGGGTCTCCTGAACCACCGTGCCGCCGTCCTCGAGCAGCTCGATCTGGCGCTCGATCTCGAACAGGATCGCCCGCTGCAGGAAGCGGAAGGAGTTGATGTTCTTGATCTCGGCACGGGTGCCAAAAGGGGCGCCGGGACGACGCACCGAGACATTGGCATCGACCCGAAACGAGCCCTCCTGCATGTTGCCGTCGCTGATGCCGATCCAGCGCACCAGCTGATGGATCTTACGCGCGTAGGCCACGGCCTCTTCGGCCGAGCGCAGATCCGGCTCGGAGACGATCTCCAGCAGCGGGGTGCCGGCACGATTGAGGTCGATCCCAGTGAGACCGCCACCGGCACCCGAGAAGGTTTCATGCAGTGACTTACCGGCGTCTTCTTCAAGATGCGCGCGGGTGACACCGATGGTCCGCTGCGAACCATCGTCGAGAACGATCTCGAGCTTGCCTTTGCCGACGATCGGCAGCTCGTACTGGCTGATCTGGTAGCCCTTGGGCAGATCCGGATAGAAGTAGTTCTTGCGCGCAAAGACCGAGCGCGGCGCGATCTCAGCACCGATCGCGCGCCCAAACTGCACCGCTCGCTGCACCGCGCCTAGGTTCAGCACTGGCAGCACCCCCGGCAGGCCGAGATCGATCGCGCAGGCCTGGGTATTCGGCTCCGCACCAAAGGCGGTGGAGGCACCGGAAAAGATCTTCGATTCAGTCGCGAGCTGGGTATGGATCTCCAGCCCGATCACGGGTTCCCATTGCATGCGGATTCGGTTCTCGTTGGGGGCTTGCCGCGCTCGTGCCACGGAACGGGGCGGCCGGCGTCTGGTTGCGGATGACGCTGCATTCTAGCCCAAGACGACCGGGAAGCTCGCGACAGGAAAGCCAGCGTATGAAAAGCCAGAGGCAAGGCGCCGCTACCTGAAGCTGACCGACAACGTCAAAGCTGGCAAGCAGCCGCGCCTGCAGCCGGAGATGGCCAAGCGCCGGGGCGATGAGCTGAGCGCGCGGTTGCAGCAGCGCACTGCCGAGCTGAACGCGATGAAGACCGTCGTCTCCAGCACCCCGGTGGTGATGGCCGGCGCGCTGGTGATCCCGCAAGGACTGCTCGCCGCGCGCAAAGGCGAGACAGCGCCCTTAGCGGATGCGAAGGCCGATGCCGAGGCACGCGCCCGCATCGAGCGGATCGCCATTCAAGCGGTCACCGCCGCCGAGATCGCGCTCGGCCATCAGGTCAAGGACGTCAGCGCTGAGAAGTGCGGCTGGGATCTCACTGCCCGTCCGCCACAGCGCCCCGACGGCTCATTGCCGCCCGATCGCCATATCGAGGTCAAGGGTCGCGCCAAGGGCCAGACCACCATCACGGTTAGCCGCAACGAGATCCTCTACGGGCTGAATCAGGCCGAGCAGTTCATTCTGGCGATCGTGATCGTCGATGGCGAGCAGCCCGAGGGGCCGTTTTACTTGCGCAATCCGTTTAGTAGCGAGCCAGATTTCGGGGTGGCCAGCATCAACTATCGTCTGGATGAGCTGCTGGCGCGGGCCGTTGCCCCAGATGCGCTAGACTGTTGAGACAGCTGGAGATCCTGCCGTTGCTCGACGACGAGCTTTGACCGATTGAATCACATTTCCAACGTCTGCTGAAAAAGAATCAGCTGGCTGAATGTTTGAGGTAATAAGCACATGACAAATCTTAGCGTGCAGATTCCTGATCAGGCCGCAACTGCACTGGCTGGATTAGCGAGGTCTCGTGGTCAGACTCCAGAACAAGTGGTTGCCGCACTTGTGGAGCATTATCTCGAAGATGCTGAGGATCTGGCTGATGCAACCATGACCATCAGATGCCTGCCGGGCGGCGAAGAGCCTTATCTCTCGGCGGTCAGCGACACGCTCGGGGAGTGGAACAGCGCAGAAGACGAGGAGGCATGGCGTGAGCTATGACCGCTATGCGGTGGTGCGCGTACCCTTTCCCTTTACCGATAAGACCGCAAGCAAGCGCCGCCCCGCCTTGGTCATCTCCGACGAACAGGCGTTTAATGCGCCGTCCGGGCACCTGGTGCTCGCCATGATTACGACGGCAAAACGCTCAAGCTGGCCGCTCGATGTGTCGTTGGATTCGCCCAGAGAGGCCGGTTTATCTGTTGCGTCCATTGTACGGATGAAATTGTTCACGCTGGATCAATCACTGATTCTCGGGCAATTGGGCCAATTATCAGCAACAGATGCGGCCGTTGTTCAAGACCGGCTGAAACGGCTCCATGCCTTTGCAACATAAGCGATGACCATCAAATCCCCAAAAAAGCTGATCGAGGTCGCCCTACCGCTCGACGACATCAACGCCGCCATAGCGCGCGAGAAGTCGATCCGCCACGGGCACCCGAGCACCCTGCATCTCTGGTGGGCACGGCGACCGCTGGCGGCAGCGCGGGCGGTGATCTTCGCGCAGATGGTCAACGACCCCAGCTATCAGCAGGACGGCGGCTTCAAATACGGCGTCAACAAGCAAGAGGCCGAGATCAAGCGCGAGAAGCTGTTCGCCATCATCCGCGATCTGGTCAAGTGGGAGAACACCAACAACGAGGAGGTGCTCGAGCGCGCCCGTGAGGCCATCCGCGAAAGCTGGCGGGAGACCTGCCAGTTGAACCGCGACCATCCGCAGGCCGCCAAGCTGTTCAATCCGGACAAGCTCCCCGCCTTCCATGATCCGTTCGCCGGCGGTGGTGCGCTGCCGCTGGAGGAGAGGAGTGAGTTGAGAGGAGTCAGGAGTGCGTGTGATGCATTATCGGGAGGCGATTGTTTGGCAGAAGGCGATGTTGGCGGCGAGGGAGGTTTATCGTCTGGTACCGAGGTTGCCGAGAGAGGAAACGTACGGGATGCGCTCGCAGATCACGCGCGCGGCCGTCTCGATTCCAGCGAACATTGCCGAGGGTTGGACGGGAGAGTCGGATCGGGAAAAGATGCAGTTTCTAGCGATTGCTCAAGGGTCGCTCGCGGAGACCGAGACACTGCTGACACTCTGCGAGCAGATCGGTTGGTTTCCGGAGCAACGCCTCCTGGAGCGCCATCGTCGCTGCTTCCTACGAGACCAGTTCGCAGGGTGAGCAGATCGGCTTGGTGCTGTGAGGGCATCCAATGATTATTGAATCAATCCGGCTTAAAAACTTCAAGAATTTTCACGATGCCCGCATCGACGATCTCCCACCCTTTTGTGTCATCGTCGGGGCCAACGGCTCGGGGAAATCGACCCTATTCGATGTCTTTGGCTTTCTCAAGGATTGTCTGACCTTCAATGTCCGTCAGGCGCTGCAGGCACGTGGAGGCTTTCATGAGGTCATCAGTCGCGGCGTCGATCAACGTGAATCAATCGAGATCGAGCTGCGCTTTCGGATGGAGATTGCCGATGTCGAGCGTCTCGTGACCTATTTGCTTCAGATCGGACTCGATGAGCGTCAGCCGGTGGTGAGACGCGAGATCCTGAGATACAAGCGCGGACGCCATGGCTCAGCATTACATTTCGTTGACTTCGTCAACGGGGTGGGCTCGGCGGTAACGAATGAGGAGGCTTTCGATCAGCAGGATGATGCACTTGAACGCGAACAGCAAACTGTCGCCCGCGATGCCCTAGCGATTAAGGGCCTCGGGCAGTTCGAGCGCTTCAAGGCGGCGAATGCCCTGCGTCAACTGCTCGAAAATTGGCATGTCTCCGATGTCCATATCAATCTTGCCAGAGGCAGTAAAGATGCGATTGGGGAATCAAATCATCTCTCAGTGACCGGCGATAACCTCCAGCGCGTTGCGCGCAATCTGTTTGAGAACGACCCGGAGCGCTTTGCCAAGATCGTCTCGGTGATGCAGCATCGCGTTCCCGGTATCAGCGATGTCGAGCCAGTCTTGACGCAAGATGGTCGTCTCATCTTGTGTTTTCAGGATGAGCAATTTACCGATCCTTTTATTGATCGCTATGTCTCCGATGGCACGATCAAGCTGTTTGCGTATCTGGTCTTACTGTATGACCCCGATCCGCATCCACTGCTTTGTATTGAAGAACCTGAGAATCAGCTCTACCCGACCTTGCTGTGGGAGCTTGCCGAAGAATTCCGCGCCTATGCCGAGCAGGGCGGGCAGGTCTTGGTCTCCACCCATTCGCCTGATTTTTTGAATGCAACACGGCTTGACGAAGTCTATTGGCTCATCAGGGAGCAGGGATCGACCAAGATCAAGCGTGCGCGCGATGATGAACAGATTGCCGCCTTCATGGCCGAGGGGGATCAGATGGGCTATCTCTGGAAGGAGGGATTCTTTCGGGGGGCTGGACCACAATGACACATTTGGTCTTCTTTCTTGAAGAGCCGTCGGCGAAAGAACTGTTGCAAGGGATTTTACCCAAGGTGCTGCCAGAGCAGTACACGACCCAATTCGTCGTCTTTGAAGGCAAGCAGGATCTGGAGAAGCGCCTACCCATCCGCTTACGGGCCTGGCGGTACCCAAAGAGTCAGTTCATCGTCATGCGTGATCAGGATTCCGGCGACTGCAAGGCGATCAAGTCTAGTCTGGTTGCGACCTGTTGCGCGGCGGGGCAGCCCAGTGCCCTGGTGCGGATCGCCTGTCGTGAGCTAGAGAGCTTCTATCTCGGCGATCTGGCAGCGGTGGGTCGTGCGATTGGTCCGCGGAACCTGGCCAAGCAGGATCGCAGCGCGAAGTATCGCGAATCGGATCGCCTGCCCAACGCGGCCCAGGAACTGAAGCGGCTTGCCCCGACCTACCAAAAAGTCGCCGGATCGCGTGCGATTGGTCGCGAGCTGAATCCGTCGACTAATCGATCTCGTAGCTTCAATGTGCTGATCACTGGAATTCAACGTCTTGCAGGAGCTGAACGATTATGATCATCAGCCAGCTCACCCTGACTAACTTCAGACGGTTCTCCGCGCTGAGCGTCGATGTTCATCCAGAGCTAACCGTACTGGTTGCTCCGAACGGTCAGGGCAAGACCACGGTACTTGACGCGCTTTCGATCCTGATCAGCAGTTTCGTGGGCGCATTCGATATGGGCAAAGCGCATGGATTCAGTGCCACGGATGCGCGCTACAGCAGCCAAACGCAGTCACCGGAGAGCGAGGAGCAATACCCGGTCCGAATCGAGGTTGACTTTCAGATCCCGCCTGTCCGCGCTCAGAGCCGCGAGTTGACCGGGCCGAAGAACCGCACCACCAGCAGGGATGTGGCTGAGCTGGTCCAGCACGGGAAGCAGATGATGGCGCAAGTGCGCAGGCTAGAGCCAGTGACTCTGCCCGCGATTGCGTACTACGGCACAAGCCGGCTGTGGAAACAGCACAAGCTGCTGGAACGCAACAAGGTGCTCAGCGCTAGCCGCTCCATGGGATATGAAGATTGCCTAACCTCGGCATCCAGTTACCTCCAGCTGCAGGTCTGGATGAAGAGCGCGACCTTGGCCGCTTTACAGGAGCAGCAGATGCCAGAGACCTATGCTGGGCAAGCCATCGGCGCGCAGATCAAGGCGATCCAGTCAACGGTTGAAGGTGTCCTAAAGCCCTTGGGCTGGAGTCATCTGCACTACAGTTTTTCGCATGATGAGCTGGCCATGCATCAGGCCGACAGCGCCATCCTGCCGGTCAGTTTACTCAGCGATGGGGTGCGTGCCTTGGTCTCGCTGATTGCCGATCTCGCTTGGCGCTGCGTTAAGCTGAACCCGCACCTGAGCATGGCGGCGCCGGCTCAAACGCCCGGTCTGGTCCTGATCGACGAGGTCGATATGCACCTTCATCCGGCCTGGCAACAGCAGATTATCGCCACCTTACGCGGCGCTTTTCCGCGCATCCAATTCATCGTCACCACGCACAGCCCCCAGGTATTGACTACCGTGCGGCGGGAATGCATCCGTCTGCTTGGTTTCCGCGATCGGGGCATCGCCGTTGCCACCGAGCCCAAAGCCTTCTCTTACGGCGAGCCGAGCCAGGATGTCCTGCAAGCCGTGATGCAGGTTGATCCGCAGCCACCAGTACCCGAAAAGGCCCTGCTCGAGGAGCTGACCGAATTGGTCGACCAGGGGTATTTTCGCAGCGAGCGCGCTTGTGAGTTGATCGAGATGCTCAAACAGCGCATCAACCCGCATCATCCACAAATTCAGAAGATCGAGCGCAGCATCCGCCGGCAGGAGGCGCTGCAACGGTGAGAATGATCCGCAAGGAAGGCGAGGGCACCTATCCCTTAACGCGGGCGCATCAACAGCCACCGCTCGATGCGGAGGCGGCCCAGCGACGATCTTTGAGTCTTTCGACGATGGCTCGGCAGACTTATTCCTGGCTGCCAGCCTGTACCATACCGGCGAGTGCACATGAAACACCTACCCAACACCGATTCAATCTCGGAGCTTGCTGAGTTTTGGCAAGCCCATGACCTGACCGATTTCGACGACGAGCTTGAAGAAGTCACAGCCCCCGTGTTTCAACAAGCAGACCGATTTCAAGTGCGTCTTTCCACCCGCGACGCCCGCGCGCTGCGCTCCAAGGCGCGCCAAGCTCAGCTCTCAGAGGGAGAGTTACTCTCACAATGGGCGCATGAACGCCTCGGTGAACGATGAGCCTCAAACCCTGGCGCGAGATCGCCCGCCCACACAAGGATGTCCTGCAAGGCACCTTCAAGCAATCCGAGTTCGCCGCTGACATCTCCCAAGTCGCCAACGGCACCGCACCACCCGAGTACCAAGACGCCGAGGCCTTCTTCGCCCGCACCTTCATCACCGAGGGCATGCGCCTGCTGCTGATCTCGGTCGCCCAGCGCCTGGCCGGGCAGGGCGGCGATCCGGTGAGCTGGTCGCCTTCCTGCGTCAGTTCGAGCCTGGCCAGCACTACCGCGCCGGCACCTTCGACTCCAATCTCAGCTTCATCCAAGCCCTCACCGAGGCACTCAAGGCCGTCCCTAACGCCCTCCTGCTCGCCTCGCTGCCGGAATCGGATCTCGAGATCGGCGGCAGCATGGGCCAGCACACCCTCAACGCGCTAGAGAAATACTTTGGACGGGTCGAATCGGTGTGGAAGCCGGTGGCCAGCGAAGATGCCTTCGAGATCGTCCGCCGGCGGCTGTTCGAGCACCCGGGCGAGCGCGCCGAGGTCGAGGGCATCGCGCGCCAGTTCTCCGACTTCTACCGCGCCCACAGCAGCAAGCTACCGAACGAGACCCAGTCCAACGTCTACTTTGAGCGCCTGTGCGCCGCCTATCCGATCCACCCCGAGGTCTTCGATCGGCACCCCGGCCAAGACGCAGTTCTACGGCAGCATCGAGGTCGATCCGGTCAAGGCAAAGATGGATTTCGCGCAGATCGTCGATGAGATCATCGAGCAGTTCACCGCTCGGGTCGGCGTGGACGTCAGCATCTCAATCGACATCCAGGCTAAGAGCACGACAGGGTTCGATGAGAACCTGCAGCGGACGATCAAGGAGAACTGTAGCGTGTTGAAGTTTGGCTCGGCGGAGTTTGAAGGGGAGTAGCGTGATCAGGATTTCGGCGACGTCAAAGCAAGCAGCAGGGATCGATCAACGGGGCCAGAGCAAGACTAGGCCGCTGCAACCACCTGATCACGCCCTGCGGCCTTGGCCTGATAGAGCAGTGTGTCGGCGTGCGCAAGCAGTTCGTCGAGACTGTCGCCCTGCTGGTAGGGAACGACGCCAATACTGAGGGTGACGGGCCGATTGCAATTGGGCACCTCGATCGACTCGCGTGCATCGCGACAGAGCCCTTCGGCCAAGCGCTCGGCCTCAGTGATCGGGCAGTCGCTGAGCAGCATCACGAACTCGTCGCCGCCCCAGCGCGCGACGACGTCGGTGCCGCGGCGTCGGGCTTGGGCGATGCTGGCGATCTGCTCGATCACCCGGTCGCCGGCAAGGTGGCCATGCTGATCGTTGATATGCTTGAAGCGGTCGATGTCGAACATCAGCAGCGACAGTGGCCGCTGTTGGCGCTCGGCATGCGCGGTGGCCTGTTTGTACAGGGTCTCGAAGTTCTGTCGGTTGTGGAGCCCGGAGAGTTTGTCGGTCGTCGCCAAGCGCTCGAGACGCCTCTGGAAGCGCCGCACACTGACGGCGCTGATCAAGAGTACGATCAGGGTGATGCCCGCGCCGACCGCGAGGTTGCGATAGAACGCGGTGCGCAGCGAGGCGAGCGCGCTGTGCTCGGGCTGCTCGACGATCAAGACCCAGTCCAGCTCGGGGATGTAGCGGTAGCGAACGAAGACAGGTCCCTGTTCACCGCTGTAGCGCAGTGATCCCTCCTCGCCACTGAGAATCTGCTCGGCGACGGCTCGAATCCCTTCCCGTTGGTAGATGTTGACAGTGCCGATCAGCGCTTCCTCGACATGGCTTTGGACCAGGCCGAGGCGGTTGACGAAGAAGATGTCGCGGTCGTAGCGCTCCTTGTAGCTAGCGATCAGGCTCGACATGGTCGCCACCTCGAGCCCTAGCCCGGTAATGCCGAGGTAGCGCCCGTCTTGATCCTGGATCTTGTGGTTGATGAAGATCGTCAGCCGGTGCTTGGCGGCTTCGTTGGTGTCGATGTCGACCCGATAGGCGCTGGGGTGTGAGCGCATCGAGAAGAACCATTGATCCTTCAGCGAGGTCGGCGTGACGGTCTTGAGGATGCCGTCGAAGTGGTAGTAGCGATGGCTCAGGTCGGAGACGACGAAGGCGGAGAAGACGTCGTATCGCTGCTGAATCGCTTGCAGATAACGCTGGACCTGCTCCGGGTCCTGCTCGCCGCTGGTCATCCAGTCGATGAGGAAGGTGTCGTGCGCCATCAGCGAGGCGATATAGATCGGGCGCAGGAGGCTTTCTTGGATGTCGGAGTAGATGTTGTTGCTGGTCAGCGGCAGGGTGTTGCGGACCAGCAGCTCGCGCAGGGCATCGCTGGAGACGCGCAGGCTGTAGAGGTTGACCGCGAGGAAGCCGGCAACCAGGATGGCGCCGAGGGTCAGGATCAGCCGGTTGCCGCTGTTGATGCTGAGGCGCATGCGGTTGATCCTAATGTTAGGGCCGTCAGCGGCAGTGCTGCGATGCTGACTTCACGGCGCAAAGCCTTGTGCGCACCGTTGCGGGTTGCGCGTTGTGCCCACCCAGAAGCCCATGTTTGGGCTAAATTTAGGGTTCAGGTTCGGACTGAGTTGGGCGCTCAATGGAAGTTTCAGCCGGCACTGAGGCTGGGCGTCATGCGATGCCAATCGGTCGCCTGCTGCAATCGGTGAGCAATGTTCAGCAGTCGTCCTTCTTGGAAGACGTCGCCGATCAGTTGCAGCCCGACGGGCATGCCATCGGCCGGTGCGACCGGGATCGACAGACCTGGCAGGCCGGCGAGGTTGGTGGCGATGGTGTAGATGTCGTTGAGGTACATAGCCACCGGATCATTGGATTTGGCACCGAGCGCAAAGGCGGTGCTCGGGGTGGTGGGGCCCATGATCACATCGACCTGCTCGAAGGCGTGGCTGAAGTCGTCGCTGATCAGATGCCGCAACTGCTGCGCTTTGAGGTAATAGGCGTCGTAGTAGCCGGCGGAGAGCACATAGGTGCCGATCATGATGCGGCGCTTGACCTCGGGGCCGAAGCCTTCGGCGCGGCTGCGCTTGTAGAGGTCCTCGAGATCCTTCGGCGCCTCGCAGCGATGGCCATAGCGGACGCCGTCGAAGCGCGCGAGGTTGGATGAGCACTCGGCCGGGGCGACGACATAGTAGACCGGCACCGATAGGGGGGCATTGGGCAGGCTGATCTCGCGCACGCTGGCGCCGAGCGCTTCGTACTCCTTGATCGCGGCCTCGATCGAGGCTGCGACACCGGGGTCGAGCCCTTCGCCGAAGTATTCCTTGGGTAGGCCGATCTTGAGGCCGGCGATGCTGTCCTCGAGCTGAGCGGCGTAGTCTGGCACCGGCTCCTTGGCACTGGTCGAATCGCGCTCGTCGAAGCCGGCCATGGCTTGCAGCACCAGCGCGGCATCGGCGGCGCTACGGGCAAAGACCCCGGCCTGATCTAGGCTCGAGGCGAAGGCGATCATACCCCAGCGCGAGCAGCGGCCGTAGGTCGGCTTGATGCCGGTGACGCCGCAGAAGGCCGCCGGCTGGCGGATCGAGCCGCCGGTGTCGGTGCCGGTGGCGGCAACACAGAGTCCAGCCGCAACGGCTGCAGCCGAACCGCCCGAGGAGCCGCCAGGCACGCGCTCGAGATCCCAGGGGTTGTGCACTGGTCCGAAGAAGCTGGTTTCGTTGGATGAGCCCATCGCGAACTCATCCATGTTGGTCTTGCCCAGCATCGGCATGCCAGCGGCCTGTAGGCGTTCGACGACGGTTGCGTTATAGGGCGCGACGAAGTTGTCGAGCATGCGCGAGCCGCAGCTGGTCTTGACCCCATTGGTGCAGAAGATGTCCTTGTGCGCGATTGGGATGCCGGTTAGCGGTCCGGCGGTGCCAGCGGCGAGCTGCTGATCGGCACGCTCGGCAGCGGCCAGTGCCTGTTCAGCGGTGACCGTGATATAGGCGTTGATCTTGGCGTTGAGCTGCTCGATGCGCTTGAGATACTGTTCGGTCAGCTCGCGCGCTGAGATCGCGCGCGCGCGCAGCGCAGCGCCGAGCGCGCTCATCGATTGATCATGCATTGGTGTCACTCAATTACCTTCGGCACCAGGTAGAGTCCGTCCTCAGTCTGTGGCGCAATCTGTTGGAACTGGTCACGGTTGTCCGTTTCGGTGACCTGGTCGGGGCGGAGTCGCTGCGCCATATGCAGCGGATGCGCCATGGGCTCGACGCCCGTGGTGTCGATGGCGCTCATCTGCTCGACGAGGTTGAGAATGCTGCTGAGTTCGGTGCTAAAGTGATCGCGTTCACCGTCGCTGATGGCGAGTCGGGCGAGGTGCGCGATCTTGGCAACGTCGCTGGTGTCGAGGGCCATGATGGAAATATGCCGGTTTGAGGTCTTCGGGGTTGAGGTCTCGGATGTCAGGCTGAGCCGGGTCAACGCGGCACGGACGCTCGCGAGATAGACGTTTCATGGTCCGGGCTGGCGACATAGGCGCAATCGTTAACGGGCCTCTCACGCGCTTCTCCGATGTGCTGCATTGTCTGGGGCGCCGCCGCGCCCTATGCGTTAGGTTCAGCTTTCACTGTCAAATTACCACAAGCCGCTGGTCCCCGGGCAGCCGAGCGCGGCCGAAATACCTGGCCCTTGTGGTTGGGTTTGGCCTCTCGGATAAAGGTTGCTCGTGCGGGCGGCCGATGATCCGCTTGCTCAGTGAAAGCTCCGTTGCTAGATTAGCGAACGTTTATGTCGCCGAAATTGCCGACAAGAAGCGACAATGTCTATCTCGAGAATCGCGCCGCTGCGGCTGAGCTATGCTGAACAGCATTGCCAAAGCCAACCCACACGGCGTGCTTCGGGTCCGAGCCATTCGACTCGATCAGCACACCGTCGGCGCCGAGATTTCCCTTTAATGGCCTAGATGCGACGATCCGATGCCGCCTGTTCAGCGGCGCCTTCATTTCACGCGCCGTCGTCGGGCGCATGCAGCTGATAACGCTGGAGTGAGCTACCGATGTTCCTGAGACGTATCCGAGGGCTGTTCTCGAACGATCTATCGATCGACCTCGGAACCGCTAACACGCTGATCTATGCTCGCGGGCAGGGGATCGTGCTCGATGAGCCGTCGGTGGTGGCGATTCGCCAAGATCAGGATGGGGGCCGCAAGTCGGTGGCTGCGGTTGGCGAAGAGGCTAAGCAGATGCGGGGGCGAACGCCGCAGAACATCGTTGCGATCCGGCCCCTCAAGGATGGTGTGATCGCTGATTTCACCGTCACCGAGAAGATGCTGCAGTGGTTCATTCACAAGGTACACGAATCTCGACTGATTCGACCCAGTCCACGTGTCCTGGTCTGCGTGCCCTGCGGCTCGACTCAGGTCGAGCGACGGGCGATCAAGGAATCCGCCTACGGGGCCGGCGCGCGCGAGGTCTATCTGATCGAAGAGCCGATGGCGGCGGCGATTGGTGCTGGACTTCCGGTCGATGAGCCGCAGGGCTCGATGGTGTTGGACATCGGTGGCGGAACCTCCGAGGTGGCCGTGATCTCTCTCAACGGGATCGTGTTCTCGAGCTCGGCGCGGATCGGCGGCGATACCTTCGATGACAGCATCATCAACTACGTCCGTCGCAATTATGGAACCTTCATTGGTGAGGCTACGGCCGAGCGCATCAAGCACGAGATCGGCACCGCCTTCCCGGGTGAAGAGGTGCTCGAGATCGAGGTCCGAGGTCGCAACCTAGCAGAAGGGATGCCACGCAGCTTTACTCTGAACAGCAACGAGATCTTGGAGGCCTTACAAGAGCCGCTGCATAGCATCGTCAGTGCGGTGAAGAATGCGCTTGAGCAAACGCCACCTGAGCTAGGTGCTGATGTCGCTGAACGGGGCATCGTGCTCACTGGCGGTGGCGCCTTGCTGCGCGATCTCGATCGGTTGATCTCGGAGGAGACCGGGCTGCCGGTGGTGGTGGCCGAAAATCCGCTGACCTGCGTTGCGCGCGGAGGTGGTAAGGCGCTGGAGATGATGGATCGACGCGGCCTCGAGGTCTTCTCGGTCGAGTGATGCTGTCCTTTTGTCGGTGAGTGTCGAGTCAACGCGGAGAGTCGTCCTATCAACGCGCTGTTCCATCATGGCCCCTCACCGCTATGGCGGTTATTGATCGCGGTCGTGTGTGCGTTTGCGCTCATGATCGCGGACGCGCAAGAACGCCATCTCGGATGGTTGCGCGCGACCCTCACCGTGGCCGTCTATCCCCTGCAATGGCTTGCAGCGCAGCCGAGTAGGCTCGCCCGCGACCTCGACTCCCAATTCGCGACAGGGGCTGATCTGCGCGAGCGCAACAGCTTGTTGGAGAGCGAAAACCTGGCGTTACGAGGTCAGATGCAGCGATTTTTGGCGCTGCAGGCTGAAAATAGTCGGCTACGCGATCTGCTCGGCTCTTCGTTCAAGGTCAGTGATCGTGTGCTGGTCGCTGAGCTGCTACAGGTCGAGCTCGATCCTTATCGGCAGCAGGTCCTGGTTGACAAGGGCACTGTCTCGGGTGTCTATGTAGGCCAGCCAGTCCTCGATGCGAATGCAGTGATGGGGCAGGTGGTGGTTGCCAACCCGCTCACGGCGACGGTCCTGCTGATCACCGATGCCGACCATGCCTTGCCGGTGCAGATCAATCGCAATGGGCTGCGCACCATCGCCACGGGCACCGGTCGGGTTAATCAGCTGCGTCTCCACCATTTGCCGAAGAATGCCGATGTGCGTGTGGGCGATCTCCTCGTCACCTCTGGCATGGGCGGCGTTTTTCCGCCCGGTTATCCCGTCGCGCAGATTGTCGAAGTGGCCGATGATCCGAATAGCCCTTTCGCCACCGTGCAAGCAGTGCCGACGGCACGTCTGGATCGCAGCCATGAGGTGCTCCTAGTCTGGACTCTCGATTCGGTTGCTGCGCCTGGTGAGCCGGTGCAGGGACTGGGTGGCAGTGCGCAGCCGGCGGATGCCGCTGACGCTGCTGACGCCGCAACATCGGCGGATAATCGCTCATGAGTGCCTTACCACGGGCCGGCCTGTTCTTGCTCTTTACGCTGGTTGCCGCGCTGACGCTCACCATCCTACCGATGCCAAGCTGGGCGAGCGAGTTCCGTCCGCAGTGGGTGACCTTGATCCTGATCTACTGGTGCCTGGTTCGACCGACTCGGTTCGGTGTCTTTTCCGGTTTTTCGCTCGGCATCGCGCAAGATCTGGTGTCCGGCGCGCTGCTTGGCGAACATGCGCTGTCGCTCTCGGTGGTTGCCTATTTGGCCGGCGAGCTGCACCGGCGTATTCGTGCCTTCCCGCTGTCGCAGCAAGCGGTGGCGGTTTGGCTGTTGTTGTTGATCGAGCGCTTGCTCTCACTGTGGATCTTGGGTGCAACGGGTCAGCCGACGCCGACCCTGGCTTATTGGCTGCCGACCTTGGTCGGCCTGCTGCTTTGGCCCTGGTTTAGCCTGCTGCTCGACCGGCTGCGGCTGTCGGCGCGGTTAGCCTGAAGCCCTGCTAACGTGAAAAAAACGCTTTCTATTGTGGGGCGGCGCCGCGCGCTGAAGTGCGGACGCATCTGCTGAGTCGAGACGATGCTGGGAACGATGTTTGAAGACCGCCGCGGGGAGAAACGCCTGTTTCGGGGGCGGGCGATCCTGCTGGCGGTGTTGGTGGTGCTCAGTCTGGCACTGATTGCAGCGCGGTTATTTCAGTTGCAGGTCGTGCGGCATGAGCACTTTACGACGCTCTCCGACGATAACCGCATCAAGATTCAGCCCATGCCGCCGACGCGGGGGCTGATCTACGACCGCAATGGCGTGCTCTTGGCGGATAACGTGCCCTCTTATGCGCTCACTATCGAGCCAGAGAAGGTCGAGGATATCGACGCAACCATTGCTGAGCTGTCTGAGCTGGTGCCGATCTCGGAGCTCGACCTCGAGCGCTTCGAGCGACTCTTGCCGCAACGCCGGCGTTTCGAAGGGGTGCCGATCAGACTCGACCTCAACCAGGCCGAGCGTGCCCGGTTTGCGGTTCAAGGTCATCGCTTTCCTGGCGTTGAGATCGCCGCTGAGCTGTCACGTTATTACCCTGAAGGCGCTTATACGAGCCATCTTGTGGGCTATGTGGGGCGTATCAACGAGCAGGAGTTGGAGCAAATCGACCGCTCGGACTACGCCGGCAGCAACCACATCGGTAAGGTCGGGGTCGAGAAGTACCACGAGCAATGGTTGCATGGCCATGTTGGTTACCAACAGGCGGTGGTCAATGCGCGCGGGCGCGTGCTAGAACAGCGTGAGCAGA
Source organism: Lamprobacter modestohalophilus (assembly GCF_016583905.1). Taxonomy (GTDB): domain Bacteria; phylum Pseudomonadota; class Gammaproteobacteria; order Chromatiales; family Chromatiaceae; genus Lamprobacter; species Lamprobacter modestohalophilus. The sequence continues at coordinate 123,303 of NZ_NRRY01000002.1, forward strand.
AGACGCCGGTGCCGGGGCGTGATCTGCATCTGTTCCTCGATATGGACCTGCAGCGCGATGCTGCCGCCGCGTTGGGAGATCGCCGGGGTGCGGTGGTTGCCATCGATCCAGAGACAGGTGGCGTGCTGGCGATGGTCAGCTCGCCGCGCTACGACCCCAATCCGTTCGTCGGCGGTATCGGGTATAAGGCCTATGCGGAACTGCGCGATGACATCGATCGGCCACTCTATGATCGCGCCGTGCGCGGTCAGTATCCACCGGGGTCGACCGTCAAGCCCTTCATCGCGTTGGCGGGCCTGGCGACGGGTGTGACTACGGCCAGCCAAGGCAAATACTGCGGTGGCTACTTCCAGCTGCCTGGGCATTCGCACCGCTACCGGTGTTGGCGGCGTGGTGGCCATGGCAGCTTGGCGATGGAGGATGCGATCGTCCAGTCCTGCGATGTGTACTTCTATCGGCTCGCGCACGACATGGGGATCGACCGTCTTGATGACCTGTTGGCCGAGTTCAATTTCGGCCGCCCAACCGGTGTCGATATTGCCGGCGAGCTGGGCGGACTGCTGCCTTCGCCGGAGTGGAAGCAGCGTGTGCGCAATCGTCCTTGGTTCCCAGGTGAGACGCTCATCGTTGGCATTGGGCAAGGCGCCTTTCTGGCAACGCCGTTGCAGCTTGCCGCGGCGACGGCCGCCATTGCCAATGGCGGCATGTTCATCCAACCGCGTATCGTGAGTGCGACGCGCGCTAGCCTCGGTGCACCCTTGGAGCCGACCCAGGCCCAGCGCCGGCCAATACCGGATCAGGACCCGGCGCATTGGCAGACCATCATCGATGCGATGACCAATGTGGTCGAGGGTCGACGCGGTACGGCGGGCCGCATTCGGACCAATGCCTATCGCATCGCCGGCAAGACCGGCACCTCACAGGTCTTCACGGTTGGTCAGAACGAAACCTATAACGAGGCCGAGGTCGCGGAGCGCATGCGCGACCATGCCTTGTTCGTCGGCTTTGCGCCGATTGAGGAGCCGCGTATCGCGGTGGCTGTGATCGTCGAGAATGGGGGGCATGGGGGTGCGACAGCTGCGCCAATCGCGCGGGCGGTCATGGATAGCTGGCTACTCGATCAACGCGTGCAGGCTCCGAGTGATGCGGACGATGGTAACAGTCCTTGACGGTCACCTTTACCGATGTCTAAACAGACGCATGTTGATATTGAGGCTGGTCATGACTCGCTCGATCGGGGCTGGCTGAACAGGCTTCATATCGATCTACCGCTGCTGTTGTTATTGCTGCTGCTCTCTGCTTTCGGGCTGCTGATGCTCTACAGCGCCACCGGTCAGTCGGCAGGACAGGTTGAGCGGCAAGCCATCCGGCTCGGTCTCGCACTTGTGCTCATGATCGGTATCGCGCAGCTGTCGCCGGCTGTGCTGCGCCAGTGGTCGGTGCCGCTCTACCTTATTGGCTTGGCGCTGCTCGCGGCGGTGCTGCTGTTTGGAGACCAGAGTAAAGGCGCCCAGCGCTGGCTCGACCTCGGGTTTTTGAGGTTTCAGCCGTCCGAGGTGCTCAAGCTTGCGTTGCCGATGATGCTGGCCTGGTATCTGTCTTTGCGGACGCTACCGCCGCGCTTGCTCGATATTGTCGTCGTAGGCCTGTTGATCGGGCTACCGGTGTTTTTGATCTTCAAGCAGCCAGATCTTGGCACCGCCCTACTGGTAGGCAGTGCTGGGGTGGCGACCTTGTTTCTGTCCGGTTTGCGCTGGCGCCTCATTCTGAGCTTAGTCGTGCTTGCCGGGGTCGCAGCGCCCCTGCTCTGGTCCTTGATGCACGATTACCAACGCCAGCGTGTGCTGACCTTTCTCGATCCTGGCTCCGACCCCTTGGGTGCTGGCTACCACATCATTCAGTCGCAGATTGCGATTGGCTCCGGTGGGATTCACGGTAAGGGTTGGCTGCAGGGCACCCAGTCTCAGCTCGAATTCCTGCCGGAGCGTTCGACTGATTTCATCTTCGCCGTGATCGGCGAGGAGCTTGGTCTCTCCGGCATCATTGTGCTCATGCTGCTCTACCTGGCGGTGATCCTGCGCGGGCTCAGCATCGCGGCTCAGGCGCAGGATGCCTATAGCAGACTCTTGGCAGGCTCGATCACCATGGTGTTTTTCGTCTACCTGTTTGTGAACATGGGGATGGTGACTGGGGTGCTGCCTGTCGTTGGCGTGCCTCTGCCGTTGATCAGCTATGGTGGCACCTCGTTAGTCACACTCATGTTTGGCTTCGGCATCTTGATGTCCGTGCAAACGAGGCGGAAATTGCTTCAAGCAGAGTGAGTTCCGGCATATACTCAAGCTTGTTTCGATCCACTGATGCGGATTCCTCAGATGCCGACTCCCCAGTGCGCCGGGCGGCTTCGTGCCTTGGCAACCCTGCTGATGGCCTCGCTGCTCACCACCCCGCTCGCCGGTGTTTTGGCGGACTCGGGGCCGGCGAGCTACCTCAGCGAGCGCGACCGCTTTATCGACGAGATGGTTGCGGAACAGGGGTTCGACCGATCGGAGCTGACGGCCTTGATGGCCGGGGCGCGTTATCAGCAGTCGATCGTCGATGCGATGAATCGGCCTTACGAGGCCAAGCCTTGGGGGCAGTATCGCGCCCTGTTCGTGACGCCGGAGCGCATAACAGGCGGGCAGCGTTTCCTTGCCGAGCATCAGGCGCTGCTCGCTCAGGTCGAGTCTGCGTATGGTGTGCCAGCCGAGATCATCACAGCGATCATCGGCATCGAGACCAATTACGGCGGCACCCTGGGCAGCCATCGCGTGCTCGATGCGCTGAGTACGCTCGGCTTCGCCTATCCAAGACGGTCAGCGTTCTTTCGTAAAGAGCTGAAAGAGTTTCTTCTGCTCGCGCGTGAGGAGGCGGTTGATCCCGTCACTGTGCTCGGCTCCTATGCCGGCGCGGTTGGCAAGCCGCAGTTTATCCCCTCTAGCTATCGTGCCTATGCGGTCGATCTCGATGGCGATGGCCAACGCAATCTTTGGGACAGCGATGCCGATGTGATTGGCAGCGTCGGCGCCTATCTCGCTCGGCATGGCTGGCAACGGGGTCAACCAATCGCCTCAGCCGCCACCTTGACAGGTCCACTGAAGCCCGGGGTAGAGGTCGGCGGCAAGCGGCCGGTTGTGCCAGGCTTCACTGTGGCACAGCTCGAAGCAGCCGGGGTTGAGCCGGAGCAGACGCTTGACCCGGGCGCGCGTGCCGCCCTGATCGAGCTCGATCGCAATGGACCCGAATACTGGATTACGCTTGACAACTTTTACGCTATCACCCGCTACAACCACAGCAATCTCTATGCGCTCGCCGCGCTGGAGCTGAGCCGGGCGATTGCGCCAGCAGAGAGTTCACCAGGGGACTGAGATGCCGACGACAGCCGTTCTGAACTGCCTTCGCGTATCGCCAGCACCAGTACCAGCATTGGTGGCGAGGCTGGCTCTGATTTCTGGCCTGCTGGTCGCATTGGCCGGCTGCAGCAGTGCGCCTAAGACCGCCTCCACCAGTGCACCCAAGACCGCCGGCACCGGTGCCCCCGCTCTAGCAATGGACGTCCTGCCGAAGGTCGAGCCGAAATCACGCTACGGCAACATGGGCACCTACGTCGTCTTGGGTAAGCGCTACTACACAAAAGCCAGTAGCCGAAACCACGTCGAGCGCGGGCAGGCCTCCTGGTATGGCAAGAAGTTTCATGGCCGCAGGACCTCGAGCGGCGAGCGCTACGATATGCACCAGATGACGGCGGCGCACAAGAGCTTACCGTTACCGACCTATGCGCTGGTCACCAATCTCGAGAACGGCCGCAGCGCGGTGGTCAAGGTCAACGATCGCGGGCCGTTCGTCGGCAATCGCATCATCGACCTCTCCTATGCGGCAGCGAAGCGTCTGGATATCGTGAATGCGGGCACGGCGCATGTGGAGGTCCGCTCGATCGATCCGCGCGATCATGGTAAAGGCGCAAAGGAGCTGCTCCGGCTTGCCTCGGCCGATGTCGGCAGGCAGCAGCGCGCTAAGCCCTCGTCGGCGGTTGTGGCTCGAGACGGCGGGCCGATCTTCTTGCAGGTGGGCGCTTTCGGCAGTCGCGGCAATGCAGAGCAGCTGCAGAGCCGGTTGGCTCGTCGCGTCGAAGAGCCGGTTTTAGTCCGCGCTGCAGCGGTGGGTGGTGCGTCGACGCCGTTGTACAAGGTCCAGGTTGGCCCGATACGCTCGCGAACCGATGCCGATGCGCTCGGCCGGCGACTCGCCGCGCTGGGCATCGATAAACCCGTGTTAGTCGTTCGCTAGGTGCCGATGAAGGCTGCCGTCGCGCGCACGAGCAGGTAAACTCACTGGCATGCGTTACCTAATCTCTATCCTCCTCCTCAGCCTTGTCGCCACGTTGGCACAGGCCGAGCCTCCGCCGATCCCTGAGCTTGGTGCCGAAGGCTACCTGCTGGTCGATTACGACAGCGGAGCGGTGCTGGCGGCGGCGAATGCCGAGAGCCGACTCGAGCCCGCGAGTCTGACCAAGATCATGACCGCTTATGTGGTGTTCTCGGAATTGGCGGAAGGCAATATCGCCCTCGACGACCTGGTGCTGATCAGTGAAAAGGCCTGGCGGACTGGCGGCTCGAAAATGTTCATCGAGGTCGGCAATCAGGTTGCGGTTGAAGACCTGCTGAAGGGCATGATCATCCAGTCGGGCAATGATGCCAGTGTTGCCTTGGCCGAGTATGTCGCCGGTAGCGAGGATAGCTTCGCCGGCTTGATGAACCAGCATGCGGAGCGGCTCGGGATGACCCAGAGCAACTTCACCAATTCCACCGGCTTACCCGACCCGAATCTGTATACGACCCCGAAAGACATTGCCCGCGTCGCTGCGGCAATGATTCGCGACTTTCCGGATTACTACCGTTGGTATTCGGAGCCGGAGTTTACCTGGCAGGGGATCACGCAATCGAACCGCAACAGACTGCTCCGCCAGGGCGTTGGCGTGGATGGCGTGAAGACCGGCCACACTCAGGCAGCCGGCTATTGTCTGGTCTCATCCGCCAAGCGCGATGGCCAGAGGCTGATTGCTGTGGTGATGGGGACCAAGAGCGATTCGGCCCGCGTTGCCGATAGTTTGGCACTGCTGAACTATGGTTTCCGGTTCTTCGAGACCCATCACCTCTATCCAGCTGGCGAGCCAATCGAGTTGTTGCGAGTCTGGTCCGGCGACCCACCGACGGTGGCGGTTGGGCCAGCAACGGATGTCGCCGTTACCATTCCGCGTGGAAGTTTCGATCAGCTCTCGGCGCAGCTTGAGCCGATCCCCACGCTGAACGCGCCGATTGCCGCTGGGCAGCAGATCGGTGAGATTACGCTGATGCTCGAGGGCGAAGAGATCAAGCGCCAGCCTGCGGTTGCACTAGACGCGGTTGAGCGCGGCGGCCTGCTGCGTCAGGCCGCTGATTCAGTATTACGGCTGTTTTGATGAAAGAGCTCTATCTCAACGGGGCCTTTGTGGCACCGGAACAGGCGATGATCTCGGTCATGGATCGCGGGTTTCTGTTTGGCGACGGTGTCTATGAGGTCATCCCCGCCTATGCGGGCAGGCCGTTGCGCGAGCTTGAGCATCTTGAGCGTCTGCAGAATAGCCTGCAGGGCATTGGGCTGGCGCCGCCGTTATCGCCCTCGCAATGGTCACCCATCTTCCGGCGGTTGTTGTCCGAGACGCCCACAGCAGACCAAGCCCTCTATCTGCAGATCACGCGCGGTGTGGCGCCGAGTCGCGACCATCGCTTCCCGAACGCGCCGGTACCGACGGTGCTGGCGATGGCGAAGCCGATGAAGCAGCGAGATCCGGCGGTCGCTGAGCGCGGCGTCGAGGCCGTGACCCGCGACGATATCCGCTGGCTGCGCTGCGATATCAAGGCGACGGCGCTCTTGGCGGCGGTGCTCTTGCGCCAGTCGGCCGAAGAGGCTGGTGCCGAGGAGGCGATCTTGGTGCGCAACGGCCTCGCGCTAGAGGGGTCGACCAGCAACCTGTTCATCGTGCGTCAAGGGCGCCTGATCACACCGCCAAAGGGGCCATTGCTGTTGGCCGGGATTACGCGAGACCTCGTGCTCGAGCTGGCCGCTGTCGCCAAGATCCCCTGCGAGGAGCGCGACATCACGGCCGAGGAGCTGCGCACGGCGGACGAGGTCTGGATCAGCAGCTCCACACGCGAGGTAATACCGGTAACGCGGCTTGACGGGGTGCCAATCGGCTCCGGCCGCCCGGGACCCTCGTGGCAGCGAATCGATCGCTGCTACCAAGATTTCAAGGCCGACCTCAGGCGCGCTGCTGCCTGATGCTGCCTGATTGTTTGCAGCCCGAGGCTTCGATGACCGACACCAGCTCCAATCAAGACGAGACCCTGTTGCGCTTTCCTTGCCGCTTCCCGATCAAGGCGATGGGACGCACCGAGGCTGGCATCGAGGCCATCCTGATCGAGATTATCGAGCGTCATGCGCCTGATACGAGCAAGGATGAGCTACGCTCGAGGCCTAGCCGCAACGGCAATTGGATCTCGGTAACGGTCGAGATCGAGGCCCATAGCAAGGGTCAGCTTGATGCCATCTACCGCGAGCTCTCCGAGCACGCCCAGATTACCTGTGCCTTCTGACGCGACCTACGATGTTGGGGCAGGGCCGGAGCTGAGTCAGCATGAATCCGCGCCTCAACCAGACTCGCTCGTGCTCGCTGCGCCACTGCCTCCCCTGCGCGTGCGCTGGCTAGGGCAAGGCTGCGACTACCACGAGATCTGGGCCAGGATGCGCCGTTTCACTGATGAGCGCGGGCCGCAGACTGATGACGAGCTTTGGCTGTTGGAGCATGCGCCGGTCTTCACCCTAGGGCAGGCGGGCTTACCGGATCATCTGCTGGATCCTGGCTCCATTCCCACTGTGCAGTGCGATCGCGGCGGCCAGGTCACCTATCACGGCCCAGGCCAGTTGGTCGCCTATCTGCTGTTGGATTTGAGGCGAGCGCGTATCGGCGTGAAACAATTGGTGCATCTGCTCGAGCAGGCTGTCATTGACCTATTGGCCGATCATCAGGTCGTTGCACAGCCCCGCCCCGACGCGCCGGGCGTCTATGTCAATGAGGCGAAGATCGCCTCTGTCGGTCTGCGTGTGCGTCGTGGCTGCTGCTATCACGGCGTTGCGTTGAACATCGATCTCGATCTGGCGCCATTTGCGCGCATCAACCCCTGCGGCTATCCGGGCCTCGTCGTCACCCGAACCCAAGATCTGGGGATTTCCCTCAGCGTCGATGCTGCGGGCCGGCAGTTGGATGCCCAGTTCAACCGCTTATTGGGCCGGCCCTACAGATAGAGGGCGAGCGGAAAGATCTCGCTGATTAGGATCACCGGTTGGCCATCGATGATGATGCGATAGGTCCGAAACAGCGCCCGTTCTCCATCGACCGACGTTGGCTCGACGCCCACTTCCATGACCTCGCGAAAGCTTTCGAGCCCGCTGTCGCGAATCAACACGCCGATGCCGATCTCGCGGTTGACCAAACGTTCTCTGAACGACGGGGGAATCAGCTCGAAACGGATAACGGAAAAGGCACGGGCAAAGTGTTTGTTGCTGTCGGTGCCTCGCAGGAGTGCCTCGCGCACCATGACCTGGTCGCCAGGGTCGACCTCGATCCAAGGGATATCGGCAGCCGCTTTGATGAACTCTTGGCGGAGCGTATCGACCACGACTGGCTCCCAAAAAAAGGCCTCGAGCGCCTTAGTGACGGTGCCGTCTGTGACCAGGAGCGCCCTTAGGAACGGCGGCAAGGTCTCGATCGGCAAGGGTGCGCCTTCTTGGCAGCCGATGGTGCCGTTGCGAACGAAGCCTTGGCAGCGAAACGGGTTGGGGCCGCTGTTGGGCAATGGGCGGCGGTAGTAGCGGTCGACCAAGTCCGGTTCCTCTAGTGGATTCTGATGTGTCGGTTGGGGAGTTTTCCCCACAGCTGAGCAATAGCCTAACGGCTTGACTTTCGTGCAACCAGCTAGCCCAGCGTCTTGTTCCGTGCTCGGTGCAGCCCCAACCTCAGTACTTCTGTTGTAAGTGGCAATAACAAGACGCTGTTTGGTTCTGCTAACATCAGGCTGCGAGGGTGCGGAAATGGCCCTCGGTCTGTGCTATAAACCAGTTGCCGTCCGGCAAAATCAAGAACGGAGAATTACCGATGACCAAGAAATTCAAGCTCGCCTCCCTGTCTGCTGCTGCGCTGCTGAGCGCCTCCCTGCTTGGTGGCTGTGCCACCGACCAGGAGGCGCGTGATATGGCTCAAGCCGCAATGGACGCTGCCAACGCGGCTCAGGCTTGCTGCGAGGCCAATGAGGACCGCATCAACCGCATGTATCAGAAGATCATGTCGAAGTGATGCCAGCTCTTTGAGCCTTGCCGGCCTCCGACGACCTGTGGGAGGCCGGTATTTTCCTGCTGAACCCGTTTTACCTCATCCCAATCGATCACCACCCCATTGCCTTTAGCGATTGATGGTGGAATGATCTCTTCCACTGCTCGCGGACCTGTCCCCTCCAGCCGGCTGACTTCCAAAAACAGCTGGTCTCCAAGCCATCCCACCTTGTATGGCTGATCGACAATGGTCACCGGGGTGCCAACCTCGACCTGACCGAACAGATACTCGATATCTTCCGGAAACATTCGCGTGCAGCCTGAGCTGACCGGCATGCCAACGCCCCAGGGCTTGTTGGTGCCATGGATCAGATAGCTTGGATTGCTAAGCCGCAAGCGGTAAGCGCCGAGCGGATTATCCGGGCCAGCAGGGACCACTGCCGGTAGAGTTTTACCGTTCTTGGCATACTCGGCGCGAATCGACGCAGGCGGTGTCCAGGTTGGATTCTCCGTCTTCTCGATGATCCGGTAGCTGCCAACCGGTGTCTCCCAGCCGTCGCGGCCGATGCCGATCGAGAAGGTCTCAACCTCGGTTGGTGAACGGTAGTAGTACATGCGCCGTTCGGCCAGGTTCAAGACGATGCCGTTGCGCGGGGCATCCGGCAAGACATGACGATCTGGCGCCAGCACTGCGGTACCTTCACCGGGGAGCCATAGATCGACATCGGGATTGGCCTGCTGCATCTCATCGACGCCGAGTCCATGGTGGCGGCCGATATCGAGAAGCGTGTGCTCGCTCTTCGCCTTTACATAGAACGGGGTGCCGATGACACTATCGCTTGGATCGATGAGCCGATAAACCTTGGCCAGGGCGGGCGCTACTGGTAGCGCGCTGAGGCTGATGAGGGTGACAAGCCAGATGATGGGACGCAGGCGGCGCTTGGCGCCGGTGCGCCGATCTGGGTCCGGCGGGTTCATGGGATGGACGGTATCGATCGTCATCTGCTGGACTCCAAAACTGATGACCTGCTCCAAACGTTGGACCAGGAAGTCTGCCAAGTATTCAATTCAGGTCGATGGTGGTTCATGAGTCAATCCAGTCAGCATTCCCGCAGCCCTAAGCAGGGGCAGACCGCGACAGCGCTCGATCGGGTGCGCAACATCGGTATTGCCGCGCATGTCGATGCGGGCAAGACCACCTTGACGGAGCGCATCCTGTTCTACGCCGGCGCTTCCCATAAGATCGGCGAGGTGCATGATGGCGCAGCGCACATGGACTGGATGGCCGAAGAGCAAGACCACGGTATCACGATCACCGCGGCGGTGACGAAGGCGCCCTGGCGCGATCATCTGCTGCAGATTGTCGATACTCCCGGCCATGTCGATTTTACCATCGAGGTCGAGCGTTCGATGCGCGTACTTGATGGGGTTGTTCTCGTCTTGGACGGCGTTCGCGGCATCGAGCCGCAGACCGAGACGGTTTGGCGGCAGCGTTGTCGGTTTGGGTTGCCGGTGCTGTTCTTCGTCAACAAGATCGATCGGCCGGGGGCGGACTTTCTTCGGGTTCTGGATGCTATCCGGGAGCGGTTGGATGTGGAGCCGGTGGCGATGACGGTGCCGCTGGCCGAGGAGCAGGCCTGCATCGACCTACTACACCGGCGCCTGTTACGGTTCGGCGGCGAGCAGGGCGAACAGGTCTCGGCCGAACCCTGCCCGGAGGCTCTCTGGGCACCAGTCGCTGAGCTGCACGAGGCCCTGTTGTTGGCTGCTGCTGATGCCGACGATACCCTGGCCGATCTGGTGCTCGAAGGTGGCGAGCCGGAGCCCGAGGTCGTCCTCGCGGCACTGCGGCGTGGCACCCTGGCCGGACGGATCTTTCCCTGCTTTGGCGGCAGCGCGCTGCGAAACCTCGGTGTACAGCCGGTGATGGATGCCGCCGTCGACCTGCTGCCGGCGCCGCTCGATCGGCCCGCCGCGGTCGCGCGGCAGCCCAATGGAGAGGCCGAGACCGTCGCGATCAGCGCCAAGGGGCCTCTGGTTGCGTTGGTGTTCAAGGTGCAGCTGTGGGATGGCCGTCGCCACTGTTTCACGCGCGTCTACCGCAACCGGCTCAAGGTTGGCGATACGGTTGCCTTCAAAACCGCCGATGGTCGCGTGATCAAAGAGCATATCGCGCGCATCTTCGATGTCGACGCCGGGCGCAAGACCAAGCTGGATGAGGCTGGGCCGGGGCAGATCGTCTTGATCGCTGGTTTACGCTATGCGGCGACCGGCGACACCCTCTGCGACCCCGACCATCTGGTGGCGCTGGAGCGGATCGAGGCGCGCCAGCCGGTACTGAGTCTGGCGATTGAGCCAGCTGCTGGTACTGACGAGGACAAGCTGCTCGAGGTGCTGGACAAGGTGGAGCAGGAAGATCCAACGCTGAGGGTCGAGGAAGACCCTGAGACCGGCCAGCGTCTGCTGCGCGGCATGGGCGAGCTCCATCTGCAGATCGTGCTTGAGCGCTTGGAGCGCGAGTTTGGTCAGAAGGTGCGCACTGGTCGGCCGGCGGTTGCGGTGCGTGAGACGATCATGCGCAGCGGGCGCGCGGAGCAGCTGCATAGCCGCCCGCCGAGCCCGGATGGAAAACAGCCCGAGTTGGCCGCCTGGGCCCTGGTTGAGGTCGCGCCTCAGGCCCGCGGTGCAGGCAACCAGATTCGATGCCATCCGCGTCTGCGGCCGGAGAGTGCAGCCCTGTCGCTGGAACAACAGCAGGCTTTGCAGGAAGGGCTCGAGGTCGGGCTGGCCAGTGGCGTGCTGCAAGGCGCGCCGGTTGATGACGTCAGTGCGACCTTGGTGGAGGTCGAGCTGTTCGGCCAGCAGAGCACGCCGGAGGCCCTGCAGGCGACGACGACGCGCGCCCTTGCGCGTGCGCTGTCTGAGGCGGGACCGGTTGCGCTACATCCGGTGATGCGGGTCGATGTGGTGGTGCCGGAGGCAAACCTCGGTTCGGTGCTTGGTGACCTGCAGCAGCGGCGCGCTGCGATACAGGCCACCAAGACCGGTCAGGAGAGCGGTGACGACTCGGCGAGCATCAGCTGCGAGGTTGCACTCGAAGCCCTGCTCGGCTACACCACCGAGCTGCGCAGCCTGACCCAAGGGCGCGGCCAATACAGCATGCAATTCGAGCGCTTCGACGTCGTTTGAAGCGACGTTATCTGAAACGACGTTATCGGGCAGCGCCAAATAGCGCGGCGACAGCCTCTTTCTGTTCGCTGCTCATCGCTTCGACGATCTCGCGATAGGCCTCATACTGGGCCATGGTCTCCGCGCTCGGCGCGGCCGCTGCGCTGTCATCGGCCGATGTCGGGCTGTCGAAGACCATCACGAAGGTCACCGGCACGGCGTTGCTGATGCTGTCAAGACCGGCGATCTCACGCAGCTTCTCGACGCCTTCGCCCAGGCCGAATTTGGCCGCATCGAGCACCACCGGCTCCGTACTTGCGACCATCAGGGTGTCGTCATCGAGCTTCGCGGCTTGCATCTTCAGGATCAGCGGCTGGGTCTCGCCGTGGAGGCTGAGGCTGCTCTCGGCCACGACCTCGATCATGTCACCGGGCTGCATCGCAGCGATCTGGGCCGGATCGATCTTGGCGCTGAGGGTGGCATCGCTGTACTGCGTGGTCTTGAACAGCATCTCGCGCATGCGTTCGTTGCGGATCGGGATCAGCGTCTCGACGCTATCGAGGGTGGTGTCGATGACGGCTTGGCCCTGGTCGTTGATGCTGCCCGCAAGTTCGGTGAAATGATGGACCTCGCCGATGTTGCCGGCCTTGATCGAGACGAACGCGAGATGCGAGCGCTCGGGGTTGAGTGTCCAGGTGTCGGCGACGGCTGTCGCGATGCTGGCACTGACGAGACTGATCGCGAGCAGGGCGGTGGTCAGGCGATTCATCTTCAAGCTCCTCTGGATGATAGGTCTTCGGGTAATCGATCTCTGAGTCCATGCTGTTTGGCGGCCGGGCCATACCAACCAGCAGACTCCTATTAATGCGACCGCCGAGCGCCGATCCCAACGTCTCGAGGGTCCGAAAGGGCGCTCAAACCGGAGAAGATGGCCGTCCAGCCGCGGAGGGGGTGGTCTGCGTCTTCGCCTGTTTTGGTAGGCGCAGCCGCACCCGAAGCCCGGGAGCCGCGTCTTCCAGGCTGAGCGCAGCGCCATGCAGCTGGGCGACGGCTTGGACCAGGCTCAGGCCGAGTCCGTGGCCGGGCGCTGCGCGGCTCTCGTCGATGCGGAAGAAGCGTTGTAGCACCTTGTCGCGCAGCTCCGGCGGGATACCAGGGCCATCGTCAGTCACACTCAGCTCGACGCTGGTCTCGCTGCAGACAGCGCGGAGCCGGATCTGGCCGCCGCTCGGGCTGTGCTTGATGGCGTTGTCGACCAGGTTTGCGATCGCCTGAAATAACAGATCGCGGTCTGCATGCAGACGGCAGGGACTGTTCTCGGCAACGCCTTCGACCTGGATCGTTTGTAGCGACTCGGCCGCGAGCGGCTCATAGAGCTCGGCGACATCCTGCAACAACGGCAGCGGGTCCAGGTCAGCGAAGGCCGCGCGGCGGCTACCGGCCTCGATCCGGGCGATGCGTAGCAGTGCGTTGAAGGCGCTGAGCAGCTCGTCGGCGTCGGCGATCGCGACCTCGACCTCGGCGCGCGCCTCGTCGCTGAGGTCGGCTCCATGCAGCAGCTCGAGCCGATTGCGCAGCCGCGTCAGTGATGTGCGCAGATCATGGGCGATGTTGTCGGAGACCTGACGGATGCTGAGCATCAAGGCCTCGATGCGCTCGAGCATCCGGTTCAGGTTATCGGCCAGCTGATCGAAGTCGTCGCCCGTGCCTGCGCTCGGGACGCGGCGGCTGAGATTGCCCTGCATGATCTCGCGGCTGACCTGATTGACCACGTCGAGCCGGCGCACGATACCGGCGCCCATCAGCCAGCCGCCGAGCAGCGCCAGGCCAACGGTGATGGCGAGCCCCCAAGTCATGGCGTCGAGGATCAGCTGGCGGATCGCGGTGAGTTCGCGGACATCGCGGCCGACCAGCAAGCGCAGATCCCCGCGCAGCCGAAACACCTTGGCGCGCGTCTCATGTTCGATGGTGACGTCCTCGCCCAGTGATTGGCGGGCACGAAACCGGACCCATCCGCCCGCATCCGGCGCGACCTGCGGCCAGCTGTCGAGATTGCCGATGATCGGGTTGCCGCTCGGAGCGGTCAGGAGGTAGATCGAGGCCCCTTGCGGGTCACGCGCAATACGCTCGGCGATCACGGTTGAGAGCCCGGCTAAGCCGCGGCGTCGATACTGCTCAGCCAGGCCTTGGATCTCGGCGCCGATGGTGGCATCGGTCTGCCGTGCCATGTAGCCGGCGGTTGACCAGTAGATGAAGCCGAGCAGAATCGCCACAGAGACGCCGACCAGCAGCATGTACAGCAGCGCGAGCCGGAAGGTCGAGCTGGTGAGGATGAAGCGCGACGACAGACGCAGTCGACTCAGGCTTGGGCCGAGCTTGCGCTTCGTGCCTTGGCGCAGCTGCTCGGCTGTTATCGCCATGGGGGGTGATTCGTTGCCATCAGCTGTGCAGGAAGGGCAGGCTGCTGGAGCGCGTGCAGGCGATCATCCGTGCGCTCGCCGACGCCACTAGTCCGCACGGAGCATATAGCCGGCGCCGCGGACGGTTTGCAGCAGCGGTTGATCAAAGTCCTTATCGATCTTTGCCCGCAGCCGGCTGATGTGGACGTCGATCACATTGGTCTGGGGGTCGAAGTGATAGTCCCAGACGTTCTCGAGCAGCATCGTTCGGGTCACGACCTGGCCGGCATGCCGCATCAGGTACTCGAGCAGCTTGAACTCGCGCGGCTGCAGCGCGATCGGCTGTCCGCCACGATGCACCTGACGCTTGAGCAGATCCAGCTCCAGATCAGCGACGCTCAGGCTGGTTACCGGGGCATCGCCGGGGGCTGAGCGCCGCATCAGGGCCTCGATACGCGCATGCAGCTCGGAAAAGGCGAAGGGCTTGACCAGGTAATCGTCGCCGCCGGCACGCAAGCCCTCGACGCGATGGTCGACCTCGCCAAGCGCGCTCAGGATCAGCACCGGCGTCGGATTTCCCGAGGCACGTAAGGTGCGGATGATCGCGAGTCCTTCCAGCTCTGGCAGCATGCGATCGATCACCATCACGTCATACGCATTGCCGGCCGCTAGGAACAGGCCGTCACGGCCGTTGTCGGCCAGGTCAACGCTCGCGCCCATCTCGCCAAAGGCCTTGGCGAGATAGCCGGAGAGTTGAGGGTCGTCCTCGATAACCAGCACACGCATGGCCGTCGATTACCCAATCGGAACCGCGACGAAACGCTGCTCACCGTCCTGCTCGACGCGCAGCAAAACGGAGGGCCGTTCCGCAGCCGCGGCCTGCTTGACCGCCTCGACTACCTGGCTCGGCTGGGTCACGGGCTGCTGGCCGACCATCGAGATCAGGCTGCCTGCCTTGATGCCAGCCATCTGTGCGGGGCTGCCCGGCGCGACCTGGGCCACGAGGACGCCGCTGGCATCCGCAGCGAGCCCCCGCTCGGCGCGCAGCTCCGGGGTCAGCGGTGCCAGATAGAGACCGATGCGGGGCTCGTCGCCGGCCGGCTCGTTGCCGCTGGCGGCCTGTGCCATGTCTTCACTCGGCATCTCACCGATGGTGACAGGCAGCGTCAGGGTTTGGCCTGAGCGAAATAAGACCAGGTTGATCTGCTCGCCGGCATCGATGCCAGCGATCAGCTTGGTCAGGTCGCGGTACTCCTCCATGCGCTCACCGGCGGCCTCGAGGATGACGTCGCCGCTGCTGATGCCCGCGGCCTCTGCCGGGGTGCCGGCGATGACGTCTGCGACCAGCACACCGCGGGTCTCGGGCAAGCCCAGGCTGGCTGCGATTTCTTCAGTCACAGGCTGGATTTGAACGCCCAGCCATCCACGGTCGACACGGCCCTTGGTCTGCAGATCGGCGATGATCTCAGCGGCGGTCTCGGCTGGGATCGCGAAACCGATGCCGATGTTGCCGCCGCTCGGTGAGAAGATGGCTGTGTTCACCCCGATCACGACACCACGGGCATCGAACAGTGGGCCGCCGGAGTTGCCGCGGTTGATCGGCGCGTCGATCTGGATGTAATCGTCATAGGGGCCAGAGTTGATGTCGCGCCCGCGTGCCGAGATGATCCCCGCGTTGACCGAGCCGCCCAGGCCGAATGGGTTGCCGACCGCCAATACCCAGTCGCCGACGCGGGCGCCGCGGCTATCGCCGAAGCGCACGTGCGGCAAGGCATCGGTGGTATCGATCTTGATCAGAGCCAGGTCGGTCTTGGCATCACGACCGATCACCCGTGCCTCGTATTTCTCGCCGTCGTTGAGCGTCACCTCGATCCGCGAGGCGCCATCAACCACATGGTTGTTGGTCACGATATGTCCTTCGGCATCGATGATGAAGCCAGAGCCCTCGCCTTCGCGTTGGCGTGGCATTGGCGTCGGCATCTGATCGAGACCACCGAAGCGCTTGAAGAACTCGTACAGCGGCGAGCCCTCGTCTGGCATCT
The DNA here is from genome assembly GCF_016583905.1 of Lamprobacter modestohalophilus. Classification (GTDB taxonomy): domain Bacteria; phylum Pseudomonadota; class Gammaproteobacteria; order Chromatiales; family Chromatiaceae; genus Lamprobacter; species Lamprobacter modestohalophilus. The sequence continues at coordinate 139,312 of NZ_NRRY01000002.1, forward strand.
GGCCGTCGGGGAGCGACAGCGTCTGCTGCGATTCTTGCGCGACCGTGACATTGACGACCGCGGGTGTCACCCGCTCGACGACATCAGCGAAACTGGTGGGCCCGGTTGGGGCGGCCAAGGGTGCGGGCACCGATTCGGCATGGACGGTCTGAGGCGCTAGACCGGCCGCTGAAGCCAGCACGATCAGGCTGATGGTGGCCGCGAGCATGGCGCGGCCGGTGAGTCTGGGCGCTGCGAGCACGACGGCTGATGCCGGGGTTGACCGCGGCTCCGTCGCTCTCAAGGGTTGAGTCGAAGGCATGCGAGGGCTCCTGAGTGGACGCTGCGAGTAGAGGCCCGCAGCGAACTGCGGTGCTCAATGACATGTTGCTGAGTGTTGGGAGTTAGGCTTTACCGCGCGGTTGCCGGTGGGTTACCGATTGTTAATCTACAGGCTGGCTTCGGTTGGCTTGCTTGCGGTGCAGCCGATTCGAGCGCTGGGCGGTTATCAGTCGCACGCTCGGTCTGCGAGTGCGACAATGCTGACGCGCGGTGGCTCTTGCGCGCTCTGCAGAGTCGGCCGTGTCTCTAACCGTCAACGATCAATCATGCCGGCGCATCGACGAACCCTCGGGTGCTCGCTGGTGCCTCTGGCGGACCGGAAAAGGGGGAGATGAGATGACAAGCCTCGAACAGGTGGAGATCAGCAAGTATCACAACGAACTCGTGCACGATGTCCGACATCTGGTGCAGAAGTATGGCCGGATCATGGGCTGGGAAGTGCCGGAGCTCGATGAGGCGGAGGCGAGCAAGTTGATCTTACAAGCCTTGAAGAACGCGCTCGCTGACGTCGAGCGTGAGCAATAGCGTCGGGCGCAGCTGGCTGCTGCTGGTGATCATTGCGAGCGTCTTGCTGGACGCTTGCGGTTCGCCAGTCGCGAAGCCACGCTGTCTGCCCGAGATTGGGATGACAACAGAAGACTTGGTGGGTTGCGGCTGTCGCCTCATGGATTCCGGGAATCTCGGCTCCGCTGGCGTCGTGCGCTCGGAATCGAATCCGATGGTGCAGACCATCATCGTGGTCAATTATGTCTGTCCAATGGGTCGCCAAGGCCTGGCAACGGTCTCAGTCGTGAATGGGGTTGCCGGAGAGGTCTTCTACTGAGGATGAGGCGACTGGAGATCGGTCGATAAACGACGATCTTGATGGGTCTCAGTAGTGGTCTTAGTAGTGGTCTTAGTAGTGGTCTCAGCACCAGTAGCGCGGAAGAAGCGCAGCGGTTTCACCGATCGAGCGTCAATCTTGGTCGGCTCAGGTCGCCGTGAGACATTGCTGCATCTGCGTCATCGCTTGCCCTGCAATATCATCGCTTGCCCTGCAACAGGGACTCGGGGTGGCGCTCAAGGTAATCGGCCAGCGAGCGTATCGAGTTGGCGGCTCGAGTCGCGGTCGCGAGCAACTGGTCCAGCTCGTAACGCGTCGAGGAGCCCTCGCCGGTGAGCTGGCTGATCGAGTTCATCGCAGCAGCAGCCTCATCAAGAGCGGTCTGAGCTGAGTTCGCCAGTGGGTCGACCTTGGCCTCAACCCGGCTTGCGACTGCGGTGACGGTCTGGGTGGCTTGCGAGAGCTCTCGGAGCAAGGGGGCGGCATCGGTGCGCAACGTCTCGGCGAGCTGCTGGTACTCGGTCAGGGTGGCGTTGGCGCGTTCGCTGAGAGGCGCAATCTCCCGATCGATCTTGTCGATAAACGATGCGATGCCGGCCAGGGCCTGATCCAGATTGTTTAGGGCCGAGCCTGTCTGGTCGGCGCTGAGGAGCCTGTTGATCGCCTCGAGCGCCTGCGTGGCGGTGTCCACGAGCTCGTCCAGATGCAGATTCTCGAGCATCTCTTGGACCCGATCGCGCGTCGCGGCGATGGCTGGCACGCGAATGGTCCCATCCGGGCTCGGCGGATAATCCCGCTTCGGCAGGTCTGGGTTCAGGCTCAGGGTGACCAGGTACTGACCGGTGACGAAGCTGACCGATTCGAGCTGTGCACGCAGACCACGCTCGTCGACCAGGCGCTGCACCAGCTCGCCGGGCTCAACGCCTTCGAGATCGCCAAGCACATGGATGGTGTTGGGCCAGACCTCGTAGCGCACTGGGATGCGAAAACTGTCACGATCAGCAATGTAATCAAGCCCAATCTCAACCACCTGGCCGATCGGCACTCCTTGGAATTGGACCTGGGCGCCGACGCTCAGTCCTTGCACCGAGCCCGGGAAATAGGTGACCAGATAGAGGCGCTCGCGCAGCCAGGCACCACTGCTGAAGACCAGGATGCCGATAACGACCAACGCGACGGCACCGAGGACGAAGCCCCCGATGATGGTGGGGTTGGCCTCACGACTCATGACTCGCCCCGGCGCAGAAAGGCGCGCACCTCGTCGATCTCGCTATGGTCGCGCAGCTGTTTGGGATGGCCGGTGGTGAGCATGCTGTGGGTCTCGGCGTCGAGAAAGACGGCATCGTCGCCAATCAGGAAGAGGCTGTCGAGGTCGTGGGTGATCACCACCATGGTTGTTCCGAGGCTGTCGCGCAACTCAAGGATGAGGTCATCGAGCCGACGGGCCGAGAGTGGGTCGAGGCCGGCCGAGGGCTCGTCGAAGAAGAGGATATCCGGGTCGAGCGCCATCGCGCGCGCGACCCCGACCCGTTTGCGCATGCCGCCGCTGATCTGACCCGGATAATAGCCGCCAAAGCCAGCCAGGCCGACCAGGGCGAGCTTGTACTCGGCCAGCTCGCTGATCTGTTGCTTGGAGAGCGGCGTGTATTGCTCGAGTGGCAGTGCAATGTTCTCCTCCAGCGTCATCGAGCTCCAGAGTGCGCCGCTTTGATACATGACCCCAACCCCGCGCAAGAGTTGGGTCCGAGCCTCTTCCGAGACCTCCCAAAGGCTTTGATCTTGTAAGAACACCTGGCCTTGTCGGGGTGCGAGTAGGCCGGTGAGCGCACGCATCACCGTACTCTTGCCGCAGCCGCTGCCACCCATGATGATAAACACATCGCTGCGGCGGATGGCGAAGCTGAGCCCCTGCTGGACGATGGTGGGGCCGTAGCCGAGCGCGACGTCCTCGAGGCGGATCGCGACTGAAGCGTCATCTTCGCGCGGCGCCTGATCGTCTTCGGAGGCCAGTGCTTGCGTCTGGGTATCGCTCGGCGTTTGGGCCTCGGCTTGGGGCATCGCTTGGGGCACAGCTTGGGACTCAGCTTGGACCTCAGCTTGGGGCTCCGTTTGGCCTTGAGGCAGCTTGGAGTCTGGGGCAGCTGGGCCGTTCATCCAGAGAGCCCTATGGCATCGAAGATAACGGTTAGGACCGCGGCAGCGATGACGATGAAGACGATGGCAGTGACCACCGCCGAGGTGGTGGCCTCGCCAACGGCCGCCGCGCTGCGCCCGCATTGCATGCCGCGCAGGCAGCCCGAGGCGGCGACGATGGCGCCGTACACCGTAGCGCTGATGAGGCCCTGGATGATGTGGTTCCAGCCGATCGCTGCCTGGGTCTGGACTAGGTAGGCGGTGAGGGTGACGCCGCCGACCACGGTGCCAACGAAGGCGCCACCGAGGATGCCGAGCAGGTCGGCATAGAGGGTGAGCAGCGGGGTCATCAGGATCAGCGCGACCATCCGAGGCAGCACCAAGAATTCCATCGGTGGGATGCCGAAGGTGCGCAGGGCATCGATCTCCTCATTGACCTGCATGGTGCCGATGCGCGCGGCGAAGGCGGCGCCGGTGCGGCCGGCGAGGACGATGCCGGTGATCAGCGCGCCCATCTGGATCACGGTCGCCAGCCCGACCAGATCGGCGACATAGATGCGGGCGCCGAACTGGGCCAGCTGCTGATCGCCGATATAGCCCAGGATCATGCCGACCAGGAAGCTGACCAGGCTGACGATGGGAAGGGCGTCCGCGCCCGATTCTTGGATGATGACCCAGAGCTCGGAACGGCGATAACGCGCGCGGCCGGCGACGAAATGGCGCACGGCGATGGCGCCTTCGCCAAAGAAGGCCATGATCTCGCCGGTGGAGCGCACCAGGTCGGCGATATCCAGCCCCACCCGCGCGAGGAAGCTGGGTCCACGGTCATGCTCGGGTTCATCCGGCGGGGCGGTGAGGCTGGCCATCTCGAGCAGGCTGCGCAGGCCTTCTGGCAGGGCGCTGGGGTCGACGTGGATGTTGCGCTCTGCGCACAGCCGTTCGACCCCGGCGACATAGGTGACTAAGGCTGAATCCCAGTCGATCAGCGCGCTGGTCTCGAAACTGAGCTCGCGTGGCTGGCTGGCCGCCTTCGCGTCATCGTCGCTGCCGCGATCGATCAGGGCAGGGAGGTCGGAGAGTCTCGGGATGCGCTGATCGAGTCGCCAACGCCCAGCCAGGCGCAGGGCGATGCCACTGTCAGGGCGATTGACCAGCGTGATTGAGGGGGCGGACTCAGGCGCGTGGTCGTCGGTAGCGAGGGGTACAGTTGGCATCCGGTCGTGAAGGCGGCTTGGGTGATTGGCCGGTAGGATTCGTCGTCAGGCGGACCGATCGAGAAACCGGAGCACAGCCCCGGTGAATTCCGCAGCGTCTTCAAGCGGCAGGCCATGGGCCAGCGCCGGCTAGGATCAAGGGTGGTGGTCGCTCGTCCGCGGCGGCTGCTGGTTCATGAAGCTCGAGGTAGAGCCTGATATCGTCACGCTGCAGGCTCGGCATGGGCGTAGTGCTCATTGGTTCAACGATGGATTGCTCCAGGGCATCGGCTCCAGTATAGGCGAGAGATTGGGGGCTGAAGAAGAGCCAATTCTTGGGTTGGATAAACCCAGTTGCTTGCCGTCTCTGGTGGCCGAGCAGGTGGATCGCTTATAGTTTCATGTTTTCCGCGAGCCGGCTTTGAGCCTCGGGTTCGCGTTGGTCTTGCGCCTTATCGCCCCGCTCTATCGAGGATCTCGCTGTGAAGCTGACAATCGACGAATTTCGCCATTGGCAGCACCGCTGTGTCACGCTGCTGGGCATGTCCGGGGTCGGCAAGACCTATCTCTCCGGCCTGCTGCGGCGTAACGACTGGTTCCACTATTCCGGCGACTATCGCATCGGTACTCGTTATCTCGATGAGCCGATCCTCGACCTGATCAAGCTGCAGGCGATGCAGGTGCCCTTCCTGCGCGATCTGCTGCGTCGCGATTGGGTCGCGTTCCAGAACAAGATCCAGGTCGATGACCTCGGCCCGGTGCTGAGCTTCGTCGGTCAGCTGGGTGATCCGGACAAAGGCGGCCTGTCGCTGCCTGAGTTCAACCGCCGCCAGGCCCTCTATCGCGATGCCGAGATCCGGGCCATGCAGGATGTGCCCGAATTCATCCGCAAGGCACGCGAGATCTACGGCTACAGCCATTTCGTCAACGATGTCGGCGGCAGCCTCTGTGAGCTTGAAGACCCCTCGGTGATCGAGCTGCTGGCCCAACACAGCCTGATCCTCTACATCCGCGTCCCGCAGGCCGATGAGATCAAGCTGATCCGTCGCGCCCAGGCCGATCCGAAGCCGCTCTATTTCCGCCCCGCCTTCATCAAGGCCGCGGTCAAGGATTATCTGCACGAGCAGGGGCTCGATTACGTAGCTGATATCGATCCGAACGACTTCACCCGCTGGGTCTTCCCGCGGCTGTTCCATTCACGCGTGCCGCGCTACGAGGCGATCGCGCGCCCCTTCGGCTACACCGTTGAGTCGACCGAGGTGGCCGCGGTGCGCGACGAGCAGGATTTCCTGACCCTGATCGAGACCGCGATTGCGCGCACGCCGCCGTTGGCCCCGGACGAGGAAGCGCAGGCCCTCAGCGGCCTGGATGCGGTTTAGGGCTGAGCCGATGCCAATCGTTGCCCACAATAACCTTCCGACCTTCGACCGCCTACGTGCCGAAGGGCAGAATATTCTCGAGTCCGACTGGGCGATCCATCAGGATATCCGCGAACTCCATGTTGGCTTGCTCAACATGATGCCGGATGCTGCGCTGGCGGCGACTGAGCGCCAATTCTTTCGGCTGGTTGGGCAAAGCAACCAGATCGCGCAGTTCTATGTGCATCCGTTCTCGTTGCCGGGTCTGCCGCGCGGGGAGAAGGCGCGAGCGCATATCGAACGTTACTACCAGTCGTTCGAGGCGGTGCGTGAGCTCGGGCTGGACGCGCTGATCATCACCGGCGCGAATGTGAGCGGCCCGGATCTTGCCGAGCAGCCATTCTGGTCGCCGTTGATCGAGGTGGTCGACTGGGCCTTCGAGCATGTCACCTCAACCCTCTGCTCCTGTCTCGCCACCCACGCCGTGATGCAGTTCCGCTATGGTCAGCGGCGTCAGCCACTGCCGGACAAGCGTTGGGGCGTCTATACGCATCGCGTCGTCGATCATTCGCACCCGCTGATTGATAGCACCAACACCCTGTTCGACGTCCCGCACTCTCGCTTCAACGAGGTCAGCCGCGAACAGTTTGAGGCAGTTGGGGCAAAGGTGTTGGTGGAGAGTGATGAGGCCGGTGTGCATCTCGCCACCAGCCCAGACGGGCTGCGCATCGTCATGTTTCAGGGGCATCCTGAGTACGACACCATCTCGTTGCTCAAGGAGTACAAGCGCGAGGTGGATCGCTTTGCGACGGGCGCGCGTGAGAGCTATCCGCCGTTCCCGGACAACGTGTTCTCGCGCAAGGCGGCGGCGGTGCTGGATGAGCATCGCCACTTGCTGCAACGGGCACTCGATCGGGGCCGCGAGCCGCCGAAATTCCCGGAAGCGCGCATCGCGGAGGATCTCGATAACACCTGGCGCGACACCGCCGAGGGTGTCGTTGGCAATTGGTTGGGGCTGATCTATCGAGTCACCCATAACGACCGTCGGGTCCCCTTCATGGACTGGGTCGATCCCGATGATCCGCTGCGGATGCTGACCCGCCCCTGAGCTCGTCTCTGCATTCAGTGGTCGTGCAGGCTCTACTGCGCGATTCCTGTGTCCGTTTTGCTAACGATTCTTGCCGGACAGCAGCGCTCCAATTGGGAAGCGGTTGATGAGCCCTTTCTAAGCACAACGTCCCTGCCGTTGTCGTCCTTTTCCTAGCGGACCGCGCTTGCTCGCGGGTCATTGAGCGCCTGCTCCGGTCGCTACCTACAGGCCTTAGCCTGTGATGGGTCGTTTAGCGGGGCTTTGGCTGGGCTGTGCGTCGGGCGTTTGTTGCGAATTTGCACAAATGATTCAAATTTGCAACAAAAGCATGAAAAACCGGCGAGTTATCAAAAATGCGAGTAGCTGCGCACTTTTTTTGTCAAACACCAGTTAGACTTTTGCTTGTCAAGTGGCATTTGCGCTCCTAGACTATGGGGTAAGAGACCGCCAGACGCACTTTTGCGACATGCGCGGTTTTGACGTTCGGGAAATCCCCGATGCAGCGGTTAACCTTACGGCCCTGCTCGGTTTTTCTGGATGAATCAACAAATTCAGCAGGTTGAGAGATGTTTGACGAACAAGAGCAGGTCATCCGTTACAAGTGGGATTCTTGGACGGGCTCTGGCTACCGCTTACGCTATGATGCAGCGGATCAGGCCCACAGCTACCACGTTGAGGACTGCAGCAACCATGTCGTGATGGACGACTACGGCTGCTCCGATCTCGACGAGGCCTTATTGGTGCTGAACCGCTTCTTCAGCATCGACGAGTCGGCCGAGCGCAACCGGATTGCCAAATGGCTGCCGAATCAGCGGCTGCAATAGCAGTGAGGGGATCTTCGCGCAGCGCCTACTGCCCGGTGCGGCACCACGCCATGCTGTCGTCCGAGTCTTGGTAGCAGGCCCTGCGAACCGACCCTGACCGCTGATCTAACGCCCAAGGACGCGGGCGCAACGCATCAAGGCCGCTTCGAGCGGCCTTGATGCGTTTTGGGGAGGATGGTCTCCAACTTCAAAATCCTCGAGACCTTCTTCGGCAATTTCGGCCATGCGCCCGAGCAGCCCAGCGTCTGGATCAGCGGCTTCTACGGCAGCGGCAAGTCCCATCTGGCCATGATGCTGCGTGCCTTCTGGGTCGATGTCGGCTTCGAGGACGGCGCCGCGGCGCGTAGCCTCGCCAAGCTCCCGACCGAGATCAAGGACCACCTGCGCGAGCTGAGTAACCAGGCCAAGCGCCATCTCACAACTGCGGAGCCAACTGCGCATCGTCCAGCTCAGCCAGCGCGCGACCCTGATCCAGCACAGCCAGGACTGGCAAGCCACCGGCGAGCAGATCAGCAAGCGCTGGCCGAGCTGGACCCAGCTGCAAACGCTGCTCTCGCACGCCAAGGATCTGGCGCCTTACCAGGCGCTGGCCGCCGAGGCCGAGCTGGCCGACTGGCTCGCCGAGGCCGAGGCGCGTATCCGCGCCAAGCTCGAGGATGGGCCGGTGATGATCTGACGGGCGCCGAGCCTCACCGATGAGACACATCATGCCAATCATCGTCGATCTCTAGGACAACCTGTTGCATGGTGCCCAAGCGAGCATGAGCTTGGCTCTGGGGTAGCCATCTGCACCCGTCCATGCCTATCCTTGAGCGACATTGGCCCACGGCGAGGATTAGAGAGGATGGCCGCAATATCGCTCAAATTGCCCGATGACCTGGTCGAAGAAAGTACTCGACTTGCCAACAGGCTTGGAATCACACAGGCGCAATTGATGCAGCAAGCGCTTCGGCATGAGCTCACGCACATCGAGCGTGAGCAGGAGCGGCGCGCGATGGCGTCCAGCTTGCGCGCGATGCGCGACGATCCAGACTACCTTGTGCAAGCGGATACACTCGATCAGGAGCTCGCGGAAGTCATTGTTGATGAACCGGAGGCTTGGTGGAACGGCCATTCCCACTGACCCGCGGTGCTGTCCACCTGGCTCGGCTCGATCCAGCAAAGGGCGCTGAGATCGATGCGATCCTGAACCGTCTAGAGCGGATGCTTGGCCGGTGATGAACTGCCAGGTTATTGTTGTAATCTTTCCACGCCGTGGACAATTTGCACCGATGTCATCCCGATCGGCAAGCGCCTGGTGAGATCGCCAAAGGTCGGTGTCCGTGACAGCAGTTCGTTGGAGACCGGCGAGGATCAGGATCTGAAGCTCGGCGTTGCATGTAACGCAAACATGACGGAGGGAGCGATGGCATCTACAGAGGTCAACGCACGCATCCAAAGACACCGCGAGGCGCTGCGCCGGGCGGGGCTGCGTCCGGTACAGATTTGGGTGCCCGATACGCGCCGGGCAGGCTTCGCGGAGGAATGTCGCCGACAGTCTCGCCTTGCGGCCCAAGCGGATGGCGCGGACAGCGAGATGCAGCATTGGATGGACGAAGCCCTCACCGATCTCGAGGGCTGGACCACATGACGCGCGGCGACCTGGTGAGCATCGCCCTGATCAGGTCATCACGACGCTGAACCGCCAGGCAGCGGGGGCACCCGCTGCGCCGTATGCAGCAGGGTCAGGATCTGGACCTCATCGCCCTTGACCCGATAGACCGCGATGTAATGCCTGTGGAGCACCAGTTCCCGAGTCCCATAGATGCGGCCCGACTTGCCGAGTGGATGCTCAGCGAGAAGATCAACCTTCTCACGCAATTCACGGACGAAGGATGTGGCTCGAGTCGGATTGTCTTGGGCGATATAGGCAGCGATCTCATCCAGCCGGCGCAACGCCCGACGCGTCCAGCGCAGCTTACGCGCCATACTTGGCGAACACCGCGTTCACCTCGGCGTCACTCGCGAACTCACCCTGGTCAGCCTCGGCCAGACCCGCTTCGATGTCTTCCACTTGCCAGCGTTGCGCCTCCAGATAGGTCGACAAGGCCTCGAGTGTGATAAAGCTCTTGGTGCGCGCCGTCGCCTGAGCCAGGGCTTCCAATTGCTGATAAACCCTCATCGGCACCCGCACATTGAGGGTCCGCGAGGGCGTATCTTGCTGAACTGTTGGCGACATTGGCGTTTCCTGCGTTGACTGTGTTACATCGTAGTTTGCGCAACATGGCGAGCGAGTCAAGACATGCAGATCACAAGCACCAAGGAGCACACCCCCATGGACCCTCTCGCTAAACCCCTGCGCCCACAGCTCGAAGACGCCATCGTCAAGGCCCGCGACCTAGCCGAGCAGGCCGCCCAAGCCGCCCAAGCCGCGCTGCAGCATCTCGGGGTCGGCGACGCCGACGCGCCTCCGCACCTCACCGACAGCGAGCGCGCCCTGCGCCGACGCCTGCGCGCCCATGGCCGCGAACTCGGCGTGCTGCGTGCCAAGCCGAACATCAAATGGACCAAGGACCGCGGCAAGGACGTCGAGAGCGCCCCCTGGTTCCCGGTCTTCAACAGCGAGCGCATCAACGATCATCATCTGACCCTGGTCGAGAAGCGCGCGGCGCGCGCTCAGCTCGCGGAGGGTGCGGTCAGGTGATCTACGACACCCAAGAGGAACTGCTTGCCGCCATCGCTGCCGGCGAAGATACGCTGCTGGAACTCAAGGAAGTGGTCTTCAAGAGCGACCAGGTCCGGTTTGCCGGTGAGTCGGGGCGGGCGCCAAAGGTGATCGCCGAGGTCTTCGTATCGATGGCGAACACCAGGGGCGGACTGGTGGTGTTCGGTGTCGACGACCGGGGTGAGATCATCGAGCGGCGCTTTGGACGCCCGCTGGCCGATTCCGCGCTGTCCTACGAGCGATTGCTCGGCAATCTGAAGCTTGCCGTGCAGGACGATGACGGCGCCTGGCGGCCGACCAATATCGGCCTGCTGCTGTTCTGCGACCGTCCCGATCAGCATCTGGGCGGCGCCTATGTGGACCTGGCCGTCTACGACCACCCGGTTGCCGATGGCAATACGCGGGATTCCAAGCGCGTCACGGGGACAGTGACCGAGCAGATCGAGTGGGTGCTGACCTACCTGCGCACCAGCCCGATGATCAGCGCCCTGTCCCGCAAGGACGCCCTGGGCCGCATCGACAAGCCCGCCTACAGCGAATTCGCGTTGCAGGAGGCGGTGGTCAACGCGCTGGCGCATCGCGATTACGAGATCACTGGCGCCTAGGGCATCCTCACCCTGTTCCCAGATCGGCTCGAGATCCGCAACCCCGGCGGGCTGCACAACAGCCTGACCGAAGAGAACCTCTACGCGGGCTGTCAGCCGGTGCGCCGCAATCAGATCCTGGCCGGTTTTCTGCGCGACTACGAAAGCTCGGCCACCGGGCGCCGCGACATGGAGACCCGCGGCGAAGGCTTCCTGACCTTGGTCAGCAGAAGCCTCGCGCTCTCCGGACGCCGACCCGAGCTGGTCAACATGGGTGGCGCGGTCAAGCTGACGCTGTTTGCTGCGCGGCCGGATGCGACGGATGAGCTGCTCCGCTCACCGGCCAACGCTGAGCATCTCGCCCGATCCATTGCTCAGTACCAGCAGGGGAAGACCTCTGAAGACTGACAGGACAGCGCCGCTCGTCTTGCGGGTCATTCACCCACTGCTCCAAGGATTGTGCAGGGCAACGCCGGTGCCAGCGAAGTCGCGGGTGTTGCGCGTGACGACCGTGAGACCTCGGATCAAAGCGGTTGCGGCGATCAAGGTATCGCGATCGGGGCGCGGGTCGGGAACCTGAAGCGCGGCGCAGCAACGGGCGATCTCGGTATCGACGGCGATGATCCGGCCGGCAAAGCCGTCGATGACTTGTCGCTCCAACCAGGTGCGCAGCAAGGCGCCTTGGACTGGATCGCGACGCTCGCGAAGCCGTACGCCCAGTTCCAGCTCTAGCACTGTGATCACGCTGAGGAACTGCGCGTCGGCGGGCACGCCCGCAGCCCAGGTCAGCACGCCGGGATCGGCCTTGCCGGTGCGCGCCTTGCGCAGCTCGGACACCAGGTTGGTATCGAGCAGGTACATCAGTCCAGCTCGGCTGCAACAGCCAAGGGTCTGTCGAGCCGGGGCGGCTCGAAGTCGACGGCCTCAGCATCGGGCATGGCGAGCAGATCGACCAGGCTCTGGTCCGCGCCGCTCAAGCGCCGATAGTCCTCGATGCTGAGCAGGACATGCGAGGGCTGGCCGCGGTCGGTAATCATCACGGGACCGTTGCGAGCGGCTTTCTTCGCCTTACTGGTCTCCTGATTGAATTCGCGGCTGGTGAGGGTGGTGATGGTCATCTTGGCCCCGGATGGTTAATGTAGTAACGTGGCTAGTATAGCCCTTCTGCATCTGCTGACCCGGCGCATCAACGAGATCGAGATCTCTCCGCATGATCCAGAGCTCACCTAAGCGCCCCAGCGAGGCACCGATGCCTGAAACCGTCCTAGACCACTTGCTGAGCTCGCTACGCAACGCCGCGAACATCAGCCGCGCCGAGCAGGTGCGCCCGGCGGCGGTGCTTTGGACCGATCACGAGGGTCAATGGCAAGGAGTTGCCGAGCGGCTGCGGCCGTTGCTGCCCGAGCTGCTGATCCTCGGCGACTATGCGCCAGCGGAACGCCGCGGCCCGGCGATCTGGATCAAGTGCATGTTGGCGCGCACGCTGGACGAGGCGGACTGGCCCGACCACGCGGTGCCGATCCTCTATCTGCCCGGCGTCTCGCGCACCGATCTGCGTGCCATCGAGAGCTGCCCGCGCGAGCTGCAGCCGCTCGCCGAGCTACAGTATCGGGGGCTGTTCTGGAGTCAGCTCAACGGCCGCGATTGGACGGTCAACGCCTTTCTCTCCAGCAGCCGTGGGCTGCTGAAACTGGATATCTCAGGCGATCAGGCGACCCAAGCGGCCATGCATCGGGCGCTGGATGTGGTGCTCGACACGCCCATTGCAGACCTTCAAGGCCGGCGGCTCGAGGCGTCGGATTTCGACGCCCTGCTCAGCGCTGACCCCATCCGCGATCTGTTGGCCTGGATGAACGACCCGGAGACAGCGGCCAAGGACTGGCAGGGCGCGCGCTGGGATGCCTTCCGCAGCCGCTGCAAGGCGGACTGGACGCTCGATCCGCAGGCCGACGGTGCGCTGGTCGCCGCGGAGCGGTTCAGCGAGGGGCAGCGGCAATGGGATGCGGTCTGGGAGCGGTATCGCAGCGGTTGGCGTTCCTTTCCGACACTGATCGAGCGGCTGCGGCAGGTCGCGCTGCCGCTGCATCGGGATCTCTTCACCGATCTTGGTCGCTACCCCAGGGCCAACGACGAGGCCGAAGACCAGCTCCGAGTCGATCTGCTGAAGCTGGCCGGCGTCCATCAAACGGAGGCCATCGCCAAGCTGAAGGCGTTGGAGAACGCGCACGGACCTCGCCGGCTCTGGTTGTGGGCGGAGATGGGCCAGGCGCCCTTGGCCCGAGCGCTAGAGCCCTTGTCCCAATTGGTGGGGTTGATCGCTGAACCCTGTGGTGGGCAGCAGCTGCAGGATCTGGCCACTGCCTACCAACAGCGGTTTTGGCAGGTCGATGCGGCGGCCCGCCGCGCGCTCGCCTGTCTGGGAGCCGGGTCGCGGGTCAAGGCCGACACCGACGCCGTCAGCGCCGCGCTGCAAGCGGTCTATGTGCCCTGGCTGGACCAGACCAATCAGCACTTCCAGGATCTGGTGCGCAAGGACGGCTATCCGGGGTCGACGCTGGTCAAGGAGCCGGTCGGCACCTACCAGGCCGGCGGCGAGTGCTGGCTGTTCGTGGACGGGCTGCGCTATGACGTTGCCCAGGATCTCGCCAGCGTACTGACTGCCGATGCCTTGGAGGTGAAGATCGACAAGGCCTGGGCGCCAGTGCCCTCGGTGACCGCCTCGGGCAAGGTCGCCTGCTCGCCGCTGGCGCATCTGGCCAAGGGGCGGAGCACGGACCAGGATTTCGTGCCCAGTCACGCCACCCAAGACCGACCGCTGGACACGGACTTGCTACGCAAGTTGCTCAAGGAGCAGGGCTGGCAGGTGCTCGGCGGCAACGAGACCGGTGATCCGACGGGCCGCGCCTGGACCGAGTTCGGCGACCTCGACCACTATGGCCACGAACATGGTCTGCGGTTGGCCCGCGAGATACCGTCGATGTTGGACAGCATCCGGGAGCAGATCCGCTTCCTGATCGATGCCGGCTGGAAGCAGATCCGCATCGTCACCGATCATGGCTGGCTGCTGGTGCCGGGCAAAATGCCGAAGACGGCGCTGCCGAAGTTTCTGACCGCGACACGCTGGGGCCGATGCGCGGCGCTGACGGACAGCGCTCAACCGACGTCGCTGACGCTGACCTGGAGCTGGTGCCCGGATGTGCGCATCGCGATGGCACCGGGGATCAACAGCTTCATTGCCGGACAGGAGTACGCGCACGGCGGCTTGAGCCTGCAGGAGAGCCTGATCCCGGTGTTGCGGGTGACGCGGCCGAGGGGCGTTGCCGATGAGCCGTCGATCGAGATTCTGGAGGTCAAGTGGACGCGGTTGCGCTGCGCCTGCGTCGTCAGGGCCTCCAGCGCTGGCGCGTCCGGCCAAGATGGCCTCGCCGCGCAAGGTCTGACGGCGCCGGGGCAGATGCCGCAGGCGCTGACACCAACGCAGGCATTGCGGGTCGATCTGCGGCGGAAGGTCAATGATCCGGCAACTAGCGTGGCCGGCGGTGGCAAGCCGTTGAAAGGCGGCAAGGCCTCGCTGGTGGTCGAAGACGATGAGCTGGAGGGCGAGGCGATCTCGCTGGTGGTGCTGGATGATCAGGGCCGGGCTGTGGCCAAGGCCGCAACTGTGATCGGCGGAGACTGAGGTGATCGGAGGAGACACATCCCATGCAGCTCGATGATCTCGACCGCAAGGCCGCTGAGCACTTCGAGGGCTATCTGGTGCGCAAGGATCTGGTGCGCCAATTCAGTCGCCAGTTCCCGGTGCCGACCTATGTGGTGGAGTTCCTGCTCGGGCGTTACTGCGCAACGACCGATGAAGAAGAGATCAACGAGGGGCTGGAGATCGTCCAGCGCCAGCTCGCCTCGCGCACCGTCAAGGCCGGGGAGCAGGAGTTGTTCAAGGCCCGCGCGCGGGAGGAGGGCAGCGTCAAGCTGATCGATCTGATCAGCGCGCGGCTGGATGCGAAGACGGATTCTTATCTTTCCAACCTGCCCAGCCTGCAACTGCGCGACGTGCGGATCGATCCGAAGCTGTTGCGCGAGCATGAACGCCTGCTCACCGGCGGCTTCTATGCTGAGGTGACGCTGGGCTACGACTCCTCGATTGCTCAGGAGGCCCATGGCCGTCCCTTCGGCATCGACAGCCTGCGTGCGATCCAGCTCTCCAAGCGCGATGTATTAGAGGTGCTGGCCAAGGCGCGGGAGGCCTTCACCACCGACGAGTGGAAGGCGTTGCTGCTGCGCAGCGTCGGGTTGGAGCCGGAGCAGCTCAGCGAGCGGGCCAAGGATGCGCTGCTGCTGCGTATGGTGCCGTTCGTCGAGCGCAACTACAACCTGGTGGAGCTGGGGCCGCGCGGCACCGGCAAGAGCCACCTCTTTCAGCAGGTCTCGCCTTACGCTCATCTGATCTCAGGCGGCAAGGCGACCGTCGCCAAGATGTTCGTCAACAACGCCAACGGTCAGCGCGGGCTGGTCTGTCAGTACGATGTGGTCTGCTTCGATGAGGTCTCGGGCGTGTCCTTCGATCAGAAGGACGGTGTCAACATCATGAAGGGCTATATGGAGTCCGGCGAGTTCAGCCGCGGCAAGGAGAGCATCCGGGCGGACGGCTCGATCGTCCTGGTCGGCAACTTCGAGGTGGATGTCGAGCATCAGCAGCGCATCGGTCATCTGTTCGGCCCGCTGCCGCCAGAGATGCGCGACGACACCGCGTTCATGGATCGCATCCATGCCTACCTGCCGGGCTGGGACCTGCCGAAGATGCAGCCGAGCCTGTTCACCGATCATTTCGGGCTGGTCAGCGATTTCCTCTCCGAGTGCTTGAGCCGGCTACGCATGGAGAGCCGGTTGCCGCAACTGCAGGGCAGGGTGCATCTGGGCGGCGCGCTCAGCGGCCGCGACATCAACGCAACCAACAAGACCGCGAGTGGCTTGCTGAAACTGCTCTACCCATCCGCTGACACGCAGGTCTCCGACGCAGATCTAGAGTGGGCCGTGCGCCTGGCGTTGCAGGTGCGACGGCGGGTCAAAGAGCAGCAGAAGCGGATTGGCTCGGCGGAGTTTCGCAACACCCACTTCAGCTATCTGCTCGGCGAGGAGGGTGTCGAGACCTTCGTCGCCACGCCTGAGTTGTCGAGCGAAAACAGTATCGGTGCCGACCCGCTGGAGCCGGGTCAGGTCTGGACGCTGAGCCCCGGCGGCCTGGATGAGCATGCCGGTCTTTATCGCATCGAGGTCAGCGAGGGGCCAGGCAACGGGCTGCGCATCCTGAACAAGCCGACCCCGCCGGCGTTTCAGGAGTCGGTGCGCTACGCGCAGCAGAACCTCTACGCCCGCGCGGCACAACTCGTCGGCGATCGCGATCCCAGGGCGCACGAGTTCTCGGTCCAACTCCGCGTCTTCGATGCCGCCAAGACCGGCAGCCAGGTCGGTGTCGGTGTGTTGATCGCCTTGTGTAGCAGCCTGCTCAAGAAGCCCCTGCGCGGCGGCCTGGTCGTGATCGGCGGGATCAACCTCGGCGGCTCGATCGAGCCAATCCACAACGCGGTGACCCTAGTCGAGA
Source organism: Lamprobacter modestohalophilus (assembly GCF_016583905.1). GTDB lineage: Bacteria > Pseudomonadota > Gammaproteobacteria > Chromatiales > Chromatiaceae > Lamprobacter > Lamprobacter modestohalophilus. The sequence continues at coordinate 155,941 of NZ_NRRY01000002.1, forward strand.
TCGCCGTCGAGAAAGGCGCCCAAGTGGTGCTGATGCCGGTGTCGAGCCGACGCCAACTCTTCGACCTCTCCGATGACATGGCGACGAAGGTCGATACCCAGTTTTATCAGGATGCACGCGACGCCCTGCTGAAGGCATTGGTCGAGTGATTGCGTCATGCGCATTAGCGCCAAATGTCGATCACGGCGACTCACCGTTTAACGTGAATCTCACGCGATTCATGTTCCGGGGTGGCGCCGCGCCATGAGCGTTAGGGCAAGGCTCTCTAGAGATCAGCCCTGAGGCTGGCGAGCCGTTCTTTACACCCTTCCCAAGGCCTCCAAGTCCCGATCGCGCATGCCGATCAGATAAAGGATGCCGTCCAGCCCGACGGTGGCGATGGAATGACGCGCCTGCTCCTTGACCAGCGGCTTGGCGTGGAAGGCGATGCCGAGGCCGGCGATCGAGAGCATCGGCAGGTCGTTGGCACCGTCGCCGACGGCGATGACCTGCTCCAGCCTGATACCTTCGCGGGCGGCGATCTCGCGCAGCAGCTCGGCTTTACGCTGGCCGTCGACGATGCGGCCGGTGACGCGGCCGGTGAGTCGGCCATGCTCGAATTCGAGCTGATTGGCGTGGACGTCATCGATGCCGAGCCGGCGTTGCAGATGTTCGGCGAAGTAGGTGAAGCCGCCGGAGAGGATCGCGACCCGGTAGCCGAGCTGTTTCAAGGCGCCGATCAGGCGTTCGGCGCCATCGGTGATTGGTAGCCGCTCGGCGATGCCGGCGAGGACCGATTCCGGCAGCCCCTCCAACAGCGCCATCCGGCGGCGGAAGCTCTCGCTGAAGTCGAGTTCGCCCTGCATGGCGCGCTCGGTGATTGCGGCGACCTGGGGGCCGACACCGGCTGCGGTGGCGAGCTCGTCGATGACCTCGGTCTGGATCAGGGTCGAGTCCATGTCGAAGCAGACTAAGCGTCGGTTGCGGCGGAAGATGTCGTCTTCCTGGATGGCGATGTCCACATCGAGTTGGCTGCCAAGCTCGAGGAAGCTGGCGTGCAGCGTGCCGACATCGCCAACTGGTCCTTTGAGCCAGAGCTGCACGCAGGCCGGGCGCTGGGGTCTGTTGGCATTGGCGCTGACAGCGACGCCAATGTCGGTACGAGTAAGGTCGACAGCACCAGTAGTCCGGCGCGTGATCCGACCAGAGACCCTGGAGATCTGCTCAATGTTGAGTTGGTTCTGCGTCACGACAGCGGCGACCTGTGCGATCTGCGCCGCGCTGATCTCGCGGCCAAGAAGCGTCAGGATGTGGCGCGCCTGGCCCTGTTCAGCGACCCAGTCCTCATAGGCATCGGCGGCGACCGGGGTGAAGCGCACATCGAGTCCGAGCTCATGGGCACTGAACAACAGCTCTTTGAACACCGGACAGCCGGCCGGCTCTTCCGGTAGCTCTACCAGGAGGCCGAGGGCCAGTGTGTTATGGATCACCGACTGGCCGATGTCGAGCACGGTCACGTCGTAGCGCGCCAGCACCTGCGTCAGGGCCTTGGTGATGCCTGGCTTGTCACTCCCAGAGATGTCGATTTGAACGATTTCGCGCATGAGCGTTGCTGTCTCCCGGTCTCGGCACGGGTCTCCTGTCATCCGAGCGCAGCTTAAGTATCGTGGAAGGTCGAGCGCCGTTGGCTAGGCTTAGACCTTGCCTGTCTGGATCATGCCAGATAGAGCAGATCTCACGCGAAGCCGCGAAGCCACGAAGTTGCAAAGTGGCTGTCCATTTTCTACTTCCCGATGATCGCCCAACACTAGCCCTCAAACCGGGAAGAAGTTGATGGGCAGCGTCTAAGTCGTATCAAGCTTCTAAGTCGGATCAATCAGTGACATGACTTCGGCGATCATCGGCTCTAACGCCTGCTGCGCGGTTTCGCTCAGGGCATAGCAGGCATAGCCCCACTCGGCGCCGCCGCCGGAGACCAGCCAGGCCTCGGGGGCGCGCTGATAGAGCGCCTCGCACCAGGCAAGCAGCTCGCGCGGGTCATGGAAGTGCGCCATGGTCGAGAGGGCGGTTCGGTCTGGCGATAGGCGGCGGCGTCTGACCTGCCCGGGCGGGGTGTCGATCGCGGCGTCGACGAAGATGACGCGCTCGGTGCGTGCCAGGTCGTCGACAAGCTCGGCGGTCAGGATGTGGCGCGCTTGGACCTCGACCGCTCCGGTGGGCGTCTCGGTCTGAGCCCGCGGCTGTGCGCTCAGCTGTGGCTGCTTGCCAAAGTGCTCCTGGAGTCGATCGGCAACCAACGGCCCGAGTGCGTCATCGCCGCGGATCGGGCTACCATAGCCAATCACTAGCGCCCGCAGCGGTCGTGCTTCGGTCTGCTGCTCCTGCTGCTGTTGGGCGCTTTCGACAGTCGCTTGACCAATGTTCATGCGTCGCGCACCAGCCGGTCGATCACAGCCCCAGAGGCATCCTTCAGCTCGATGCTTAGCGGCATCTGGCCAAAGGCATGCGAGGCACAAGACAAGCAAGGATCGTAGCAGCGGATCACCGCCTCGACCCGATTCAGCATGCCTTCGCTGAGCTTGTTGCCATCGACATAGGCATCGGCGACCTGCTTGATGCTCTGGTTCATCGCCAGGTTGTTGTGGCCGGTGGCGATGATCAGATCGACCCAGTTGATCAGGCCGGCCTCATCGATCTTGTAGTGATGCATCAGGATGCCGCGCGGTGCCTCCGAGACGCCGATGCCCTCGTCGCGGTTGCCGCGCGCATGGGCGCGAACCCGCGTGTCGAGGATGCTCGGGTCCTTGAGTAGCCGCTGCATCATCTCGATCGCGAAGATAATCTCGACCAGGCGCGCGTAATGGTAGTGGAAGCTCGAGCGCACCGGCCCCGAGTCTTCCTGCAGCATGTGGAACTCGGCCAGGGCGACATCGGCGAACGGCGTGCCGCAGCTCTCGGCATTGTTGAGCCGGGCGAGCGGGCCGACCCGATAGATGCCGTTCGGGTAGCCCATCGGCTTGTAGTAGGGGAACTTCATGTAGCTGAAGTCTTCGACCGCTTCGCCGATGATGCGCGGGTAGTCGGATGGCGGCACCCTGTCTTCAACGATCCGGCCTTGCGCGTCTTTGATGCGGATGAGGCCGTCGTAGTGTTCGAGCTGACCCTTGTTCGAGACCAGCGACAAGAACATCGTTGGCATGGTGCCGAAGTGCTCGGCCTCATCCTTGAACTTGGGCACCATGGTCTTGAACAGGCCATAGGTGTCCTTAGCGATGGTCAGTGCTTCGGGCAGCATCTTCAGCATCGCTTCACGCTTGTCGCTGTCGAGCGGTTCGCTGACGCCGCCCGGCACGACCCAGGTCGGATGGATCTTCTTGCCGCCGAGGATCTCGATGATGGTCTGGCCGATCTGGCGCAGCTTGATGCCCTGCTTGGCCAGCTCGGGGTCTTTGGCCATGACGCCGAAGATGTTGCGTTTGACGGGGTCGGAGTCCCAGCCGAGCAGCAGATCCGGTGATGACAGGTGGAAGAACGACAGCGCATGCGATTGCAGCAGCTGCGCTAGGTTCATGATCCGGCGTAGCTTCTCGGCCGTCGGCGGGATGGTCACTGCGAGCAGGTCGTCGCAGGCCTTGTTCGAGGCGAGCAAGTGACTGACTGGGCAGATTCCGCAGGTGCGGGCGGTGAGTGCCGGCATCTCGCGGTAGGGGCGGCCCTCGCAGAACTTCTCGAAGCCGCGGAACTGGGTCAGATGGAACTTGGCGTCTTCGACCTCGCCGCTGTCGGCGAGCTGCAGCGAGATGCGGGCGTGGCCCTCGATGCGGGTGACCGGGTCGATGCTGATGGTTCGGCTCATGGTCGCTTAGTCCAGGGCGTCAGGCGTTGTTGGGGTTGTCAGGGTCTGGGCGCGGATGTAAGACGCGTGGCCTGAGCTCAAGCGCCGAATCGGGTCATGCGCAGCGGCTCCGGCACGCGACCTTCGAGCAGCTCGCTCAGCACGTAATGGATGGTGTCGGCCTGCGGCGGGCAGCCTGGGATGAAGACGTCGACATCGACCACAGCATGCACCGGCAAGACGGTCTGTAGCAGGGCTGGAACGCCTTGGGTTGGGATCTGCGGATGGATGTTCACGTTCTCGAGATAGGCGCGCTCATAGACGTTGTCGAGCTTGAACGCATTGCGCATCGCCGGGACATTGCCGTTCACCGCGCAGTCGCCAAGGCTGACCAGGAGCTTGCAGCGCTCGCGGAACAGCTTTGCCTTGTGCAGGTCTTCTTCGTTGCTGATCGAGCCTTCGATGATGCCGACATCGACCTGCTCGGGCAATGTCTTGCAGTCGACTAAAGGGCTATAGACGATGTCGATCTTCTGTGCCAGCTCGACCAGACGCTCGTCCATGTCGAGGAACGACATGTGGCACCCAGAACAGCCGTCCAGCCAGATGGTTGCGACGGTGACCTTGTTCCCGCTGCTGTTGGTGGCGGTGCCGAGCGGTGCTTGGGTGTCGGGGGTTGGATGGGCAGCCTTTGAGCTGGCTGCTGTGGCTTCGGGCTGAGCGCTCATCGTGCGGATCTCCGTCGAGCAAGAATCGGCAGGAAGTGCTGATCTTTGACCATCTCACCGACGGAAGTGCCCTGTTTGACCAGGGCGCCGGTCGGGCAGACTTGCACGCACTTGCCGCAGCTGGTGCAGGTGTCACTGTCGCCCCAAGGCTTGGCGAGATCGGTGATCACCTGGCAGTCGCTGCCACGGCCCATCACATCCCAGGTGTGGGCGCCCTCGATCTCGTCGCAGACGCGCACGCAGCGGGTACAGAGCACGCAGCGGTTGTGGTCGACACGGAACATCTCATGGGTGCTGTCGACCGCGTAGCCGTGATTGCGGTAAGGCATGCGCACATGGTCGACGCCGCAGCTGTTGGCGAGCCATTGCAGCTCGCAATGGCCATTCGAGACACAGACCGAGCAGACATGATTGCGCTCCGCGAACAGCAGCTCGACCAGGGTGCGCCGATAGCGCTGCAGCTTCTCGGAGTTGGTGGTGATCTCCATGCCCTCGGCGACGCGCGTGGCGCAGGCGGCGAGAAGTCGGTTTTGACCGGCCACCTCGACCATGCAGAGGCGACAGGCGCCGACCACCGAGAGCCCCTCCATCCAGCATAGGCTGGGGATCGGGATCTTATTCTCGCGGCAGACTTCGATGATGGTCTCGTCTTCGCGCGCCGACAGATCTTGACCGTCGATTCGGAGCGTGACGACGCGGACACTCGGTTGTGTAGCGATGATTGGCATCGGTCTTCCCGTATCTGGCGAGGAGAGGGTGTGCTGTGAAAGCGGTGCTGCGTTAGGCCGAAGGCCTGACGATACACGACCGCTGCGACGGACGCATGTCTGAGCGTGGGTTGTTAAGCCATGCGATGAGCGGTGTTACCGTGCAACAAGCGCCTCATCGTCCGGGGTGGCGACGCGCCATGGCCGTTAGGCCCGATCGGACTCGTTTGATGTTTGCTCAGCGGTGGAGTCGCTGCCTGCATGCTCGAGTCGCTCGAGGAGTCGGCCGATCGATCGGATCGAGGGTTGTCGCTGCTCGGCCAGCGCGGTGCGGTCGATCTCGTCGAGCAGGGCAGAGAGCGCCCCTGGATCGCGTGGGCAGCGGCTGAGGATGTAGCTGATCATCGCGTCGCCAAAGCGCAGGCCGCGCTGCTCGGCGCCAATGCGCAACAGTTCTGCGCGGCCGGCGTCGCTGAGTGGCCGCAGGTTGTAGCTGGGGCCGGCGGCGAGACGCGAAGCGAGATCGGGCAGTCGAATGCCGAGCCGGCCCGCAGGCTGGCGTGCAGCCGCGAGCAAACGTCGGCCGGCATCGCGCACCCGGTTGTAGAGATTGAACAGCGCCTGCTCCCAGGCGGCATTGCCGGCGATCGCCTGCAGGGCGTCGAGCAGAATGGCATCGCGCTGCTCGAGGTCATCGAGCACGGCCGGTGTTAGGCGGGGCGTATCCAAGGGTAAGTACACGACGCCGAGCCCGCGTTGGCGGACCTCGCCAGCGGCGCAGACCAGCAGCTGCGACTTACCGCTCGCGGCGGCGCCGTGGAGGTAGATATAGGGCTCGCCGCTGCAATCAGCCCATTGCCGAACCGCGGCCAAGGCGGCGCCGTTGCCATGGGCGATGAAGCCATCAAAGCCGCGTGGCTCGGGCTGGCGCAGTGCGAGCGGGAGCTGCGGCGGATACCGCTCTTGCACCGTGATATCTCAGCGGTTCAGGGCCGCGGCTGTGGTGGCGAGGCGGCGACCAAGCGCCTGACAGAGATCGCGCTCGATCTCGTTCAGCGGTTGATCGTTATTGATGCCGGCGACGTGTGATGGCCCGTATGGTGTGCCGCCGGCCTGGGTATGGACCAGCCCGGTCTCGCTGTAAGGCAGCCCCATCAGCAGCATGCCGTGATGCATCAAGGGCAACATCATCGACAGGAGCGTGGTTTCTTGACCGCCATGGAGGCTCGAGGTGGAGGTGAAGACGCCGGCAGGCTTGCCACTCAGGGCGCCAGAGAGCCAAACCGATGAGGTGCCGTCGAGGAAGTATTTCAGCGCGGCGGCCATATTGCCAAAACGTGTCGGGCTCCCAAGCGCGAGCGCGCTGCAGTCGCGCAGGTCGTCGAGCTCTGCATAGGGCGCGCCAGACTCTGGGATCGAGTCTGCAGTTGCCTCGCACACCGTGGAGACGGGCGCAACAGTACGCAACCGCGCCTCTAGTCCGACCTCCTCAGAGCCGCGCGCGATTTGTCGCGCCATCTCGGTGGTTGCTCCGTAGCGGCTGTAATAGAGGACGAGCAGATAGGGCATGGATGGATTCTCGCGCATGCAGTCAATAAAAAGGGTTGTGGCCGCTAAAACGGCGGACTGGGCGGCGTACTGGGCAGGATACCATGGGGCTATCCTGTTGCCGTTTTCGCGACCGTTTGCCGACCGACCGATAAACGCCCTCGGGGGCACTGTCGCCGCGCGCTCTGGCTGTCGCCTTTAATGTTGCGCCGGCGGCGTGGTTGCGTTGACCACGCCGGTAAACAGGCTTCTGGCATCGACGGCATCGAAACGATAACCGCGATTACAGAATTCGCAGGTGACCTCGATGAGGCCTTGTTGGGCGATGATGTCGTCGACTTCGTCGCGCCCGAGGGCGCGCAGATTGTCGGCCACCCGCGTGCGCGAGCATCCGCAGCGGAAGGCAACAGGCTCTGGCTCGAACAGGCGCAGGCTTTCTTCATGGAACAGGCGTCGCAGCAGATCTGGCGTCGATTGCTGTAGCAGTTCACGCGGCTGAACGGTGTCAGCGAGCATCACTGTGCGGTTCCAATCGTCTTCATCGTCAGTTGGACCTGGCAGGCGCTGTAACATCAGGCCGGCCGCGCGCTTGTCGCTGACCGCGAGCCAGAAGCGGGATGGCAGTTGTTCGGAGGAGGCAAAGTAGCCCTCGAGCGCAGCGCCGATCCCAGCCCCCTCGAGCGGCACGATGCCCTGGTAGCGATCGCGATTTTTGGCGTTAATGGTCAGGACTAGCTGCCCTTTCCCAAACAGCGCTTGCAGGTCGCCGGCTTCGATCTCGCCCTCCCAGCGTGCGAGTCCCCGTACCGTTCCCTCATGTGTGGCCTGAGCGACCAGGGTCCGAATCGGACCTTCACCCTGCGCCTGTAAGATCAGCGAGCCTTCGAGCTTCAGTGTTGCGGTGAGCAGTAATACCGAGACCAGGGCCTCGCCGAGTGGCTGCTTGACGGCTGCTGGATAGGTGTGACGCTCGAGCACCGCCTGCCAGGCTGCATCAAGTCGGACGAGCTCGCCGCGCACGCGCGAACGCTCGAACACGAAGCGGTGCAAGGAATCGGTTTCGGACAGCATGCTGGCTCCACCATCGGTTGAACGGGGGCCCGGCTCGCATGAGCAGGCGGGCGTCGATCAGTCAGTTGACATCACCATTATGGGTGCTCAGGCACTCAGCGGGTACATCCGGGGCTGTCTTGACCCCTAGGTTGGCGCCTCGGGCGCCTGTGTGGGGCCATGTCATGTGATCTGGTCTGGTTGCGCAAGTTGTAGAAAAGCAACTTAGGTTGTTTGCTGTTGTGTTTTCTCGTCATCTGTCGGCAGCCTAGGGGTTTCCGTTGTTACCGGCTGTAACAATCGACGGTTGTTCGCAAAAAATTGTGACAATCGCTGAAATATGGGGTGTTATCGCTTGCTTAATATTTAAGCAGATACTAATGTTGAGTCAACACTTGTTGTATGGAGGGTACAAATATGTTGCCTCTCTCGATTGGTATCGCGATTGCTGTCGGGTTCGCTGCGTTGGCCGGCTCGACCTACGGATTCGATGAACTCTTCAGCGGTAGCTGGCTACTTTTGGTGGTCTGGGGTCTGATTGCCGGGCCGGTCCTGATGTTCGTTGCGGGCAGCGAAGATCGCAACAGCTCTTGGCGACGTAGACCCAAAGCCTGAGCCCACCCCGCTGGTCGTCAGGTGACGGCCGCCGACCACTTCCTTGCGCATCGGAGCGCATGCGATGGATCGCATGCGCTCACCTCCGGAGGCGCGCCTCAACGCTGGCCGTTTTTTGTGCGAGGCGCCCCGTTGGGCCTTCGCGAATATCGAGCTTGACTGTGGCATAGACTCGCTTGCAGCCGGCGGCGGCAAGCAGAGCCTGCGCCCGCTCGATCAGGCTCAAGGCGTCTCCGAGCGTATTGGTCTCGAACAGGGTGCCCATGGCCGTTAACTGGTAGCTGTGGCCGCTGTCTGCGATCAGGTCGACCACTGAGGCGACGAAAGGGCTCAGGTGCTCGGCCTCGCCGACGGGGAAGATACTGAAGTCTACGAGAACAGACATCGATGTGCCTCTGGCGTTAAGCTTGCTTCTGGTTGGGCCTATCTTTGCCGCGCTAAGGATCGATGACAAGCATTCAAACAACAGACTTTGATGTCGGTGCCGACCCTGACTGGGATAGCCCGCTCAACTTCAAGCTGACCCCGGAGCTGATCGTGCATGCGCTGATGGAGACGGCCTCCGCGGTGCATACCGGCTGGGAGAGCTGTGTCGACGAGGATGCCATCCTGTCGCAGATCGCGGCCATGGATGATGCCGGCGATAAAAGTATCCGTCTGGTCGAGCAGGAGATGCTCGATGAGCAAGATCAGACCGCGTCTTGGCATGATTGGACGCTTGAGGTTCGGGTCGGCGCGGTGCTGACGGTGGGCCATTGGCAGGTGCGTTCGACGGCGCCGCCGCTCGACTGGGAGTGGACGGCGGCCGCCGCCGAAAGCGCCTTTGAGCGCGCCTGCGTCCTACTTGGCCGTCGGGTTCGTCGCGGCTTGGTGGTGGAGGAGCCGATGCGGCCTGAGTTGCCACCGCGCTCGAGCCGACATTGATTCGAGCCGACACTGATTTCTGGGCCATCGTGCGGACCGCCACTGCGGCCACGGCGTTGCTTCGGCCATGCCCTGGCTGCTGAAATTGCTTCTGGAGGATGAATTAAGTGAAGTTTCAAATCGACGTCGAAATGACCCCTGCCGAGTTACGCAAACTGATGGGGCTGCCGGACCTCGAGGCGCTGCAGCAGCGGATGCTCGACGATATTCAGGCCCGGATCGAGCAGGGCGTGGAGGGCTATGACCCGATGGAGTTGATGCAGCCCTATCTGAAGACCAGCCTTGCCGGCATGGATATGATGCAGCGGCTGTTTGCTGCAGGAATGGGGGCGGCTGCGGCTGCGGGAAAGAAACAGACGTCGGGCTCCGGCGGCGACTGAGTGGCGCGTGCAGCGATACCTGGAACTAGGCGTGTCGCACCTGCAGGGGACGAACAATAAGCTCGGCTCTAGGGCCGGCCACCGCGAGGGGAGAATGAGATGTCTCATCGACTGCTGATCCTTGGCTGTAGAACGATGCGCGACGGCGTGGTCGTGTCCTTTGTCTTCTTCGTGGCTGCCGTGTTGCTGTTCCTGGCTGCGACGCATGTCGTACCCGCAGTGGCCTATGCGCGCCAGATCGTCTTACTCTTGGCGCTGGTGTTGATCATTCTCGCGCCGGTCGTGCTGATTTCGACCTTCTTGATCTCGGTGCTGCCGGGTGCACGAGCGAAGCTCGAGAATTGCGAGCACTAGCTAGATCGAGTAGCCGTGAGGCCGGCCACAGGCGCTTGAGCTGATCGCTGGACGTGGTGGACGGCAATAGCCGGTATCCGCGGCGTTTTGCTTTCGATCGGCAGGCCGGATGACTGATGACCGATGGCTACAGTAGCCTAGAGTAGGCGGAGCGCGCCAACGCGGCCGAGCAGCAGTAGCTTGGCGGGCCGCGTTGGCTTGGTGTGCGCCTGTGCTCAGTAGCCGCCTTTGCGGTGAACCTCGGGCAGCCCGGCGATCTTGGTGCCTTGCTTCGTCGGCGCCAGCGGGAACAGCAGATAGACCTCTTTGCTGCTGGGCTTGCTGCCCCACTTTTTGCCCATGTCTTTGAGTAATGCCCGTTCCATCGGCTGGTTTTGGTTATTGTTCAGGTATTCGTCGCGCAGGTAGTTGATCACGTCCCAGTGACGCTCGCTCAGCTCGATGCCCTCGATATCGGCCAGCGCCTTGGCAACGTCTTCGTCCCAGTCGAGGGGGTTGACTAGGAACCCGGACTCGGTGGTTTCGATACTTTTGCCGTTCACTTCAATCGCCATAGCGAATGCTCCTCTCGTCGTTGGGGGCCGCCGTTCTGTTGGCAGGCGGTCTAGGGTTAACGCGTACCGGCGTGCGGCCGGAGAGGTGATCCGGCGCTCACAGCTGAAAACCCGCGAATATTAGTCAATTGTTGTAGAGACGTCATCTCTATGCGTGAGATGGCCGCGTGAGCTGGCCGCATGAGGTGGCGCTGATCAGCTCGCGGCTTGGGCGACGGCTTCGATCCCCTTGTGCGGTAGGAAGATGCCACAGCCCATGGTTTGGTGATCGCCGATGCCGCGTTGTTGAAGCGCGATGGCGTCGTCAAGACTGAGTTCGGCGAGCATGAGGCTGCGCGTCAGCACGGGGCCGGTTGGCGTACTCAGCGACAACGCCTTGCCGCATAAGGCCTTGCGGATCTTGATGCCTCGCTGCGTGAGCTCGGCGGCGACCCGGCGCAGAAATTGATCCTCGTCTTCGTCGGCGTGGGCGACCACGTAGCGAGCAAACAGGGTCTTTTCCGCGCTGAGCGGACGCTCCTTTGCCGATCCAAGGGTGAGGCTCGAGCCGTTGACCTCAAGGGTCAGCCCCTCGAGTGCGGTCTTCAGCTCGTCAAGCCGGACGCGCGGGATGCGGATGCCGAGCTTGGTCCGGCGTGATGGCAACAACTGTTGCTCGCTATCGTGCGCGGGTCGCTCCCAGCCGTTTTGTGAGCCGGCCACGTGGATCGTATGGATCGCTGTGCGCGGCTCCTCGGCGAGCCAGGGTACGGCGTCGATCAGGGCGTTAGCGAGCGCATACGCATGGTCGACCGGCAGGGATTTGCATTTTTGTAAGGGAAACATGACGTCGACGACGTCATTGGGGACCTTTGGATGGGTCTCCGGATCGGATTCTTGCCAAAACATCGGTGGGTCTCAGTTGACGGGAAGCTTGCCCTGCAGGGAGTCGCGATCAAACCACCACTCGTCTTGCACCAGCACGTCGACCACGTTGCGCAAGCGAACCAGGAACTTCTCGGGCTCGCGCAGCTCGAGTCGATCACGCCAAAGATCGAACGCCTGTTGCGACTCGACGCCGCTGTGTCGGCGCGCGACATCGGCCAAGATCTGGGTGGCAAAGAAGGTCAGGTTATCCCGCTGGACGCCGTCCGCGCGCACATCGGCTAGAAACAGGGCGGTAGTGGCCGCCACGGCAGCGCCGTCGGCATCATCGGGGGTTTCATCAACCACATGCGACAACAGCTCGATCGACAGCTCAATGTCCATCGGATAGGTGACGGCCAGCCAAATCCCTTGGCCCAGGGCGCTCAGGGAATGTTCTTGTTCAGCGCGGAAGAGGACGTCGCAGCAATCCGCGGCTGATTCGAATTCTTCGACTTCGATAAAGGCATCGAAGGCGTCGCGGCCTAAGGGCCAGGCCTGTTCGCCGCGGTCGAGTCCGACCAAGGTGCGCGCCTGCTGTAACTGGAGCTCAGCCAACTGTTGGCGGTTGGCGCCAATGCGTTGCAGCGTCGCGTACTGCTCTTCGAGCGCCAACAGATGCGATTCCAGCGCTGCCTCTTCGGCGGCATGGTTGGTAATGGAGTCAGCGGCGGTATCTTGCAACTGGGTCCGCGTGATGTCGAAATGCTTCATGGCAACTGCTCTTGTCGCCGCGTACGGCGCTGTCCTCGTTAAATGTGTGGCTCACTCCGTGATGACTGCTCGGCCGGCCTCGAGCACAATATCCAGGCATTCTCGCGGGCGCCGCGGGCATGGGGCGCCTGTGGCCAGCAGGATGCTTCGGGGCTGAGCTAGCGCAGCAGGCCGCTGAATGCAGCCTCGAGCCGGTCTTCCCAGTCATCTGGGGTATCAGAGAACGGTGGCTTTACATCGATGCGAAAGAATCGCTCGCCTTGGCGGGCCACCTCCTGGATTGCCGGAAGCAGTTCCTCAAAGCTCTCGAGCTCCTTGTTGGAGACGAGAATGTCGCTAAGCATGAGCATGTGTGTTGAGCCTCTCTGACTAAAGTGCGCCGATGGACCCGCGGTCGCCGCGCATCTGGCCGAGGCGTGGTCGCCGAGGTGGTCTCTCTCGTTCCGAGCAGGTAAAGCCGAGATCAAGCAAAAACAACTCAGGCCATCCGGTAGCTAAGGCAAGATTTGTCCGTTGTGAGAGACGATTTGCCCGTTGGTACTAAAGTGCGTCGAGTCAGGAGGGGCGTCGTACTCAACGCGTGATTCGCCTGCGACCGCTTGAAACGCCTGCGACGTCGACAGTTGGCGGTTGCAGCTTGGGCGTACTGAGTCGGAATCATGCCCTGAATAAGCTATTGGAATATTAGGATATGTTGACACAGGGCGGCTTGACGCTTATGCTCTGCGCCCCAGTGAGGCTGGCCGCGATGGCGCTCTAGGTCGCTGATCGCAAAAGAGAAAAAGTATGGCTGTCAACTATCCCTAAGGGGATAGGCCGGGGTGGGGTGTACCCCCCTAAGGTGCGGTTCACGGCTTGGCCTGCAACCCCGTATAGTGCAGCTCCGTGGCACACGGCGCCGCGAAAGAATCTGAATTCGTTCTGTGTCTTACCACGACGTTTCTCGAAAGGAGAGAAAGCGACATGGCCCTCGACAAGCACCAAACTCCGATGCTCGACCAACTTGAAGATGGCCCATGGCCGAGCTTCATCTCGGGCATCAAGCGTCTCCGCGACGAGCACACCGACGGGCGCATCAATGCGCTCACCAATGACCTGCTCGGCCAGCTCGAGCACTCCTACGAGACCCGCAAGGGCTATTGGAAGGGCGGCACCGTCTCGGTGTACGGCTACGGCGGCGGCATCATCCCGCGCTTTTCCGAGGTCGGTAAGGCGTTTCCCAAGTCTCGCGAGTTCCACACGCTTCGCGTCCAGCCGCCTGCGGGTAACCATTACAGCACCGCGATGCTGCGGCAGCTGGCCGACAGCTGGGAGAAGCACGGCTCAGGCCTGGTGACCTTCCACGGTCAGACCGGCAACATCATGTTCATTGGTGCCGACACCGAGTCGACGCAGCACTTCTTCGACGAGATCAACGAGTACGGTTGGGATCTTGGTGGTGCTGGCCCTTGCGTGCGCACCGCGATGTCCTGCGTCGGCGCTGCGCGCTGCGAGATGTCCTGCACCAACGAGCTGAAGGCGCACCGCGCACTGGTCAACAACTTTGTTGACGACGTGCATCGCCCGGCACTGCCCTACAAGTTCAAGTTCAAGGTCTCTGGCTGCGCGAATGACTGCCAGAATGCTATCGAGCGCTCGGACTTCGCCGTTCTCGGTACTTGGCGCGACGACATGAAGGTCGATCAAGACGAGGTCAAGGCCTACGTCAAGGCCAAGGGCCGTCAGTACATCATCGATAACGTCATCACGCGTTGCCCGACTCAGGCCTTGTCGCTGAATGACGACGACACCCTGGCGGTCAACAACCGTGACTGTGTGCGCTGCATGCACTGCTTGAATGTCATGCCGAAGGCGCTGCACCCCGGCGACGACAAGGGTGTGACCATCCTTATCGGCGGTAAGCGCACCCTGAAGATCGGCGATCTGATGGGAACCGTGATCGTGCCCTTCCGCAAGCTCGACACCGAGGAAGACTACGAAGAGATGGTCGAGATGGCTGAGAGCATCATCGACTTCTGGGCCGAGAACGGCCTCGAGCACGAGCGCTGCGGTGAGATGATCGAGCGCATCGGGCTGGCCAACTTCCTTGATGGCATCGGCATCGAGCCTGATCCGAACATGCTGAGCCATCCGCGTCAGAGCTCCTACGTTCGCATGGATGGCTGGGACGAGGCTGCGGAGCAGTGGTTCGAGCGCCAGGCCGAGAAGGCTGCCGGCTAAACACCGCCTGTATAGGCTCAGCCGCGAACATTGGCGCACAGCAAGACTGGATCTGCGCCAACGTTCGCCGCACCGAACTTGATCAGCACCTAACTGTTTACTGATTTACTGGAGAGTTGCCGATGGCCAAAGACATGCGCGAGCCCATCGAGTCTGGCTGCCCCGACCCTTGGCAGTACATGCACCCGACGATGCGGAAGAACTTCGGTCAGTGGAAGTATCACGAGCATCCCCGGCCGGGCGTTCTGCGTCACGTTGCTTACAGCGGCGACGAGATCTGGACCGTACGCGCTGGCACTCAGCGCATCCTCGACGTCTTCACCCTACGCAAGCTGTGCGAGATCGGTGACGACCTTGCCGACGGCTACGTGCATTTCACCCTGCGCTCCAACATCGAGTACATGGTGACCGAGGAGTCGCGTGTTGCGCCGCTGATTCAAGCGCTGGAAGACGCAGGCTTCATCGTCGGTGGCACCCAGAACACCGTCGCCATGATCTCGCACACCCAGGGTTGGCTGCATTGCGACATCCCCGGCACCGACGCCTCTGGCGTGGTCAAGTCGATGATGGACGAGCTCATCGACGATTTCCGCAACGCCACCATGCCAAACCGGGTGCACATCACCACCAGCTGCTGCCAGATCAACTGTGGTGGCCAGGGTGATATTGCGATCAACATCCAGCACACCAAGCCGCCGAAGATCAACCATGATCTGGTCGCGAACGTCTGCGAGCGCCCGTCGGTGGTGGCCCGCTGCCCAGTCGCCGCGATCCGTCCGGCTATGGTCAACGGCAAGCCTTCGCTCGAGGTCGATGAGCGTAAGTGCATCTGCTGCGGCGCCTGCTATCCGCCTTGCCCGCCGATGCAGATCAATGACGCCGAGCACTCCAAGCTGGCAATCTGGGTCGGTGGTAACCACTCCAACGCGCGTGGCAAGCCGACCTTCCAAAAGCTGGTCGCCGCTGGCATCCCGAACAACCCGCCACGCTGGCCGGAAGCAACCGCCATCGTCAAGCGCATCCTCAAGGCCTATAAAGAGGGCGCGCGTGATTGGGAGCGTGTCAACGAGTGGATCGAGCGTATTGGCTGGCCGCGCTTCTTCGAAGAGGTCGAGCTGCCGTTCACCAAGTACCACATCGACACCTGGCGCGGCTCACGCGCCAGCTTCAACGCCTCTTCCTACATCCGCTTTTGATCAGCGGCTCTGATTAGTAGCGGAAACCGGAGCCCACACCAGCGAGGTCGCAATGAAGTTCGCAATCCAGGTCAATGAAGGACCCTACCAGCATCAAGCTGCCGATTCGGCGTATTTCTTCGCCAAGGCAGCCCTTGAGAAGGGACACGAGATCTTTCGTGTCTTCTTCTACCACGACGGCGTCAACAACTCGACGCGGCTGACCACGCCGCCTCAAGATGACCGCAATGTCGTCGAGCGCTGGGCCGAGCTTGCCGAACAGCATGACCTCGACATGGTCGTCTGCGTCGCCGCCGCTCAGCGGCGCGGCATGGTCGACGAGGGTGAGGCGAAGCGCAATGGCAAGGACGCCACCAACATCCACCCCCGGTTTCGGATCTCCGGCCTTGGCCAGTTAGTCGAAGCGGCGATTCAGTCCGATCGGCTAGTCGTCTTCGGCGACTGATCATCTGTCCGGCACCAGAAACCAGGGGAACGCATCATGTCTGAAACCATCAAGAATTTTCTGTATCTGAACCGCAGGGCGCCCTACGGCACCATCTATGCCTGGGAGTCGCTCGAGGTCGTGCTGATCGGTGCCGCCTTCGACCAAGACGTCAGTCTCGCCTTTCTTGACGATGGCGTGTTCCAACTCACCAAAGGGCAGGACACCGCGGCGGTCGGGATGAAGAACTTCTCGCCGACCTATGCGGCGCTCGGTGACTACGAGGTCAAGAAGGTCTACATCGAGAAGGAATCGCTCGAGGAGCGTGGGCTATCACTGGACGACCTCCAGCACCTGACTTGGGAAGACGAGGACGACGACTACGCCGAGAAGGACTCGATCCACCTCGTCACGCGCGCCGAGATGGCGGCTATCATGGACGGCGCTGACGTCGTCTTCAGCTTCTAAGATCGAGCGAATACCTGAGGAACACGATGAGCACACTGCACACCGTCAACAAATCGCCGTTCGAGAAGACGTCGCTGACTACCTGCCTCGGCCATCTGAGTGCCGGCGCTGCTGTCTTGCTGCTCGAGGATGGCGTTTACGCCGCGCTGACGCAGACCAGCGTTGAGGGGCAAGTCAAGGGGGCGCTTGACTCAGTCAAGGTCTATGCGCTGGGGCCTGACCTTCAGGCTCGTGGCTTGTCAGAAGAACGCGTCATTCCCGGAATCAGCGTCGTAGACTATGCCGGCTTCGTGGATCTTGCCGCGGAGCACGACAAGGTTCAGGCCTGGTTGTAATTTTTTCCCTTTTCCACTGTTTAGGAGAGTATCGATGCCAATCGAAGTCGAAGGTAAGACATTCGAGACCGACGAAGAAGGCTATCTGGCCAACATCAACGACTGGGAGCCTGGCGTTGCCACGGTGATGTCGAAGGAAGATGACCTTGAGCTCACCGACGAGCATTGGGACATCATCAACTACCTGCGCGAGTACTACGAGGAGTATCAGATTGCTCCTGCAGTGCGCGTGCTGACCAAGGCGGTTGGTAAGAAGTTTGGCAAGGATAAGGGTAACAGCAAGTACCTGTACGGGCTGTTCCCCTATGGTCCGGCCAAGCAGGCGTGCCGCTATGCAGGGCTGCCGAAGCCGACCGGCTGCGTCTAAACCACGCCGCCTAACCGGTCAGCGCCGATGCTGTCCGGTTGGCTCGGGCTCAAACGAGCCCGAGCACCCCGTCGAGGGCTTGTAACGCACTCGACACCAATAACGCTCACCAGATCGTGCACCATTGGGGCCGCTCGATCAGAGCTGACGCCATTGGGCCAACGCCACTGAGGTAGCGGAAACATGTCGTTTCTGTCGGATGTTTACGCCGGTCTATTTTACTTCGCAGCCTTCGTGCTGGTCGCTGGATTGGCCAATAAGATCATTCAATATGCGCGCACACCCGCACCGCTGAAGATTCCGACCACCCCAGCGCCGACCACCAAGCTCGGCGTCACGCTGCGCATGACGCGCGAAGTGGTGTTCTTCGAGAGTCTGTTCCGCGGTAGCAAGTGGACCTGGATCTTCGGATGGATGTTCCATTTCGGCCTGTTCCTGGTCACTTTGCGCCACCTTCGTTATTTCCTTGATCCAGTGCCGCTGCTGATCGAGATGATTCAACCCTTTGGTATCTACGGTGGTATGGCGATGGTTGTTGGTCTCGCTGGACTCTGGGCGCGCCGCTTTCTGGTCGACCGTGTTCGCTATATCACCGCGTTGTCAGATCACCTCATCCTAGCGCTCCTGATTTCGATCGGTGTCTCCGGACTACTGATGCGCTTTGTGGTGCATACCGACATCATGCGGGTGAAACAATTCTTCCAGGGCCTCTATGTCGGTCAGGTCCAGATACTACCGGCTGATCCGTTGTTACTGCTCCATCTTCTGCTGGTTGCATTGCTGATGATTATCTTCCCCTACAGCAAGCTGTTGCATGCGCCGGGTCTGTTTTTCAGCCCCTCGCGCAATCAGGTCGATAATCCTCGCGAGCAGCGGCACATCGCGCCCTGGGCTAAACGTCTGGAGCAGGATTGAACGATCCTGTTGCGCTGATCACTGCGACCCTGGCTGGCGACGTTTCGAAACGAGGTTGAATCATGGCGAAGGCCGACTTCCAAGTCCCCGTACTCAAGCAGTACCCAGAGATCCCGGAGATCGAGCCGGGCGTCATGGCGCACTCGAGCCCGTTCAAGTCGAAGCCGCAGTTCCAGGCCGATCTCGGCTTCCCAGGCGAACTCGTCGATGACTGGCAGACCAAGGCGATCGACAAGATGGGCGATCTGCTCGGGCGCTACCGCTCGCTGCGGGTTTACCTGGACTCCTGTGTCAAGTGCGGCTCTTGCACCGATAAATGCCACTACTACCTTGGTACGCACGATCCAAAGAACATGCCGGTTGGCCGTCAGGATCTGCTGCGCAAGGTCTATCGCCGCCATTTCACCATCGCGGGTCGCTTATTCCCGAAACTGGTCGGCGCCGAGGACCTGACTGAAGAAGTGCTCGGCGACTGGTATAGCTATTTCCATCAGTGCTCGCAGTGCCGGCGCTGCTCGGTGTTTTGCCCCTATGGCATCGACACGGCTGAGATCTCGATGGCGGCGCGCGAGATCATGGATCACATCGGTGTCGGGCAGAAGTACTGTAACGAGATCATCGCCAAGGTCTACAAGATCGGCAATAACCTGGGCCTGCCTGGTCCGGCCTTGGTCGATACGCTCGAGGGGCTCGAAGAGGATGTCTTCGATGACACCGGGGTCGAGGTCAAATACCCGGTCGATAAAGAAGGCGCTGACATTTTGCTGGTCACGCCCTCAGCCGACTTCTTTGCCGAGCCGCATGTGGATGGGCTGATTGGCTATGGCAAGGTCTTTCACGAGGCTGGTGTCAGCTGGACTCTAAGCAGTCATGCCTCAGAGGCCGCTAACTTCGGCATGTTCATCGGCTCCTACGAGAACATGCGTCGAGTTGCGCTGCGTATCCGCGAGGCCGCGATCAAGTTGAAGGTCAAGCGCATCGTGTTCGGCGAGTGTGGGCATGCCTGGCGCGTCGCCTACAGCTTCTTGAATACGCTCGCCGGGCCTTGGGATTTCCTCGATCCGCGCTATCCGGTGCCGCAGCATATCTGCGAATTCACCTACGCCCTGATTCAGGAAGGCAAGCTGAATCTGGACAAGAGCCGGAATGACGACATGGTCCTCACCTACCACGATTCGTGCAACGTTGCGCGGGCTTCGCGGATGGGTGACCGACCCGGCGGCCAATTCGATATTCCGCGCGCCATCATCCGCGCGACCTGCAATAACTTCTATGACATGGATGAAGAGACGATCCGCGATCGCACCTTCTGCTGCGGTGGCGGTGGCGGTCTGCTCACGGATGATCTGATGGAGATCCGGGTCAAAGGCGCTCAGCCGCGGGTTGAGGCCTTGAACAATGTCATGCAGGAGAAGGGTGTCACCCACATGGCCGCGATCTGCGCTATTTGTAAGAGCCAATTCACCAAGGTATTGCCTTACTACGGGATGGACCTGGATCAGATCGTTAGCGTCCATCAACTCGTCTCGAACGCGTTGGTATTGACCGGCGAAGAGACCGACGATGAAGACGAGGTTGCCGATGAGGCGGCCTGAAGCAGGAACCGACCGTGGCCCTGCTAATGCATTTGCATTGAGACTGTAGCTAATACGAGCTTCGGGTGCGACGGACGCATCCAGCGCCGGTGATCAACCAAGAGCCTCAGCTCGACTTCGACTCTTGTTAGGAGCGTTATCGATGGCAACTTCCACTGACGAAATGACCAAACTTTCCTGGCGCCGCTTTGAGGATGGCGACAACGTTTGGGACAACCTGACTGAACAAATCTTTGTTCAGGATACGTCCCATAAATGTCCCACCTATGTGCACAAGACGCCGCCGTGTCAGGGGAGCTGTCCGTCGGGTGAGGACATCCGCGGCTGGCTGCAGATCGTGCGCGGCATTGAGCAGCCGCCCGAGGGCATGACCTGGCAAGAATATGCCTTCCGTCGCTCCACCGATGCGAATCCATTCCCATCGATGATGGGCCGCGTTTGCCCAGCGCCCTGTCAGGATGGCTGTAACCGGAACGAGGTCGAAGACTTCGTCGGCATCAATGCCGTCGAACAGTTCATCGGCGACACCGCGACCGCCAATGGCTATAAGTTCGAGCCGGCGCCGGTCGATACCGGTAAGCGCGTCGCGGTCATTGGTGGTGGACCGGCTGGACTGGCCGCGGCCTACCAGCTGCGTCGGAAAGGCCATGCCGCGACCATCTTCGAGGCCAACAGCGAGCTGGGCGGCATGTTCCGCTACGGTATTCCCGGCTACCGCGTGCCGCGTGATGCGCTGGATGCCGAGATCAACCGCATCCTCGACATGGGTCAGATCGAGCTGAAGATGGGTGCCAAGGTTGGTGTCGACGTCACCGTTGATCAGCTCGAGAAGGATTACGATGCGATCCTCTGGGCGATTGGCTGTCAGTCAGGCCGTGGGCTGCCCGTGCCGGGTTGGGAAGGCACCCCGAACTGCGTCTCTGGCGTTGCTTTCCTAAAGGCCTTCAATGAAGGCCGCATGAAGGTCACCGCTGATAAGGTAGTCTGCGTCGGTGGTGGTGATACCTCGATCGATGTGGTCTCGGTGGCGCGTCGCCTTGGTCATATCACTAAGAGCGGCAAGAGTGACCTGCCCGAGACGGTCATCCACGACGGCTACGTTGCCCACGACACCGCGATGACCGCGGCTGCCGAAGGCGCAGAGGTGACCCTGACCTCGCTCTTCACGCGTGAGAAGATGACCGCTTCCGAGCATGAGGTGCATGACGCGCTGCACGAAGGCGTCACCGTCCTTGACGGTGTGATGCCGGTCGAGGTGATCAAGAATGCTGAGGGTCGAGCGATCGGTCTGAAGGTTGCCGACTGCGAGATGAAGGATGGCCGCCCGACGCCGGTGGAAGGCACCGAGCGGGTGTTGGACGCCGATCTGGTGGTCGCTGCGATTGGTCAGGGCGGTGAGTTGACCGGCCTCGAGGATCTCGACAACGGTCGTGGTCTGATGAATAGCGACAAGTTCTATCAGGTCCCGGACAAGCCTGGTCATTTCGTTGCTGGCGACATCATTCGTCCACATCTGCTCACCACCGCGATCGGCCAGGCATGGATTGCGGTCGAGTCGATCGACGAATACGTCAACAAGGCCGAGCACAAGCGTCGTCCGAAGGTCGACGTGCATCACTTCGATCTGCTGGCCAAGATGAATGAGGCCAAGCTGGCACCAGAGCAGTTCAAGGTCGAAGCCAGCGGTGACCTGCGCGGTACCTCTGACGCGAACTATGCGATCCACAATTACGAGGATCGCTCCGGCGCTGAGGTCATCCCGCACGATGAGCTCTACCTCGCGCACTTCCCTCACACCCCTCGTGTCTTGCGCCGTGAAGAGGTGCCAAGCTCTGAAGAGGTGCTCGGTCACTTCAAGGAGCGCGTGATCGGCTACTCCGAGGAAGACGCCGTTAACGAGGCCAAGCGCTGCATGAGCTGCGGCATGTGCTTCGAGTGTGATAACTGCGTCATCTTCTGTCCGCAGGATGCTGTGTTCCGGGTCAACAAGTCCGAGAGCACCACCGGCCGCTATGTCGATACCGACTACGACAAGTGCATCGGCTGTCACATCTGTGCTGATGTCTGTCCGACTGGCTACATCAAGATGGGCCTCGGTGAATAAGCAACCCGCAACAGAGCAAGAGGCGTCGATGGCAACGATCATGACCAAAGGCGTCCTCCTCGCGCTACTGGCTGCCGTACTCGGGGTGGGGTCGGCAGCCTACGCCGAGGGGGTCGGAGACTTCGTGCTGCCAAGCTCAAAGGCGGCATCGCTAGAGAACTGCGTCGAGCCCACTGAATACATGCGGCGCAATCACTTCGAGCTGATCCGTCACCAGCGCGACGAGACCGTCTATGGGGGTATTCGTGGTGACAGTCACGGCCTGTCGGGCTGTGTCTCGTGCCATGTTGGCTACGACGACACCGGCGCTCCCATCGAGATCGATGCGGAGGGGCAATTCTGCCGCAGCTGCCACGCGTATGCGTCGGTCGAGATGAACTGCTTCGACTGCCATGCAACCGTTCCTCGGGGTGAAGCCTGGAACCATGAGGTTGCCGCGGCACACGCGCATTTGACCGGGTCCGCTCCAATCGGACCAACGGCCGCCGAGCGATAGGCATTCAGCGAGGCGAGGCAATCGTTACGATGAATCATGAAAACGAATCGATGAACCAAGGTCGCCGAGACTTTCTCGGCGCCGCTGCTGGGGTATCCGCTGCTGCGGTCGCACCGGGCGTGTTCCTACACACCCCGGTGGCCAATGCGGCTGCGCGGACTGATCCTGTGACCGATTTGCACCGCTGGGGGCTACTGGTCGATACCAGCAAGTGCGCTGACGGCTGCACGGCCTGTGTTGACGCCTGCGATAGCGAAAACGGCTTGAACTTGCAGTCGAAGCCGCATGGTCAAGACGAGCTTAAATGGGAAAATCAGCGCGCCGTTTGGATTCGCAAGGTCAAGCTGCAGGACAACCTCACCGGTCATGTGACCAACCTGCCGCTGATGTGTCAGCACTGTGAGCATCCGCCTTGTGTCGATGTTTGTCCGACCGGGGCATCGTTCAAGCGCGCGGACGGCATTGTCATGGTCGACCGCCACACCTGTATCGGCTGCCGTTATTGCATGATGGCGTGCCCTTATAAGGCGCGGTCATTTATTCATGAGCAGGTCGATCACAAGCTGACCCGTGCTCCGCGCGGTAAGGGCTGCGTCGAGAGCTGTAACCTCTGCGCGCATCGTCTGGACTCGGGCGATATCTCCACCGCCTGCGCTGAGGCCTGCTCCGCTGAAGGGCATCAGGCGCTGATCTTTGGCGACCTGAAAGATCCCATGGGTCCTCTGCGGCAGGCATTGGCCAAGACCCCAAGCCGGCAGATCCGCCAAGACCTCGGCCTGAATACCGGCGTGCGCTACGCCGGCATCTGACCTCTGCGCTGCAAGCCCCTGATCGCTGTTCAGGCTGTTGACGCCATCGCACCACGTTAGAGAAGTGAGCATGAAAAGAATCGTCTATCGGGAATGGCTGCTCCAACCCCAGCGCTACTGGGGCTTACTCGCAATCCTCGCCGCAGTGATCGCGGTTGGTGGGCTGTCGGCGCTCTACATGGAGCACCATGGCCACTGGGTTACCGGTATGACGAACTCCGTGGTCTGGGGCGTCCCGCACGTGTTCGCGGTGTTTCTGATCATCTCCGCATCGGGTGCGCTCAATGTGGCCTCGATTGGCACCGTGTTTGACAAGAAGGTGTACAAGCCGCTCGGGCGCCTCTCCGGATTATTGGCGGTCGCGTTGCTGATCGGTGGGCTTTTGGTGCTGGTGTTGGATCTGGGGCGTCCCGACCGGCTACTGGTCGCGATGACGACCTACAATTTCAGCTCGATCTTTGCCTGGAATATCTTCCTCTACTCTGGCTTCGCGGCGATCGTCATCGGCTACCTCTGGACCATGGCCGAGCGCAAGGGTAACGCTCTGCAAAAGCCTGTGGGCACCTTCGCCTTCCTCTGGCGCTTGGCACTGACGACCGGTACCGGCTCGATCTTCGGCTTCCTAGTCGGTCGCGAGGCCTACGATACGGCGATTCTTGCGCCCTTGTTCGTAGTCATGTCGTTCGCCTACGGTCTTGCGATCTACATGCTGGTGCTGTTTTATGCCTTCGATGCGGATGGTCGACCCATCGGCCCAGCCATGCTCAAGCGACTCAAGAATCTGCTTGCTCTGTTTATTGCGGCCATCTTGTACTTTACCCTGATCTATCACCTCACCAAGCTCTATGGCGCCAAGAATGACGACATCGAGACCTTCTTCTTGATCAGTGGTGGTCTCTACACCGGTCTGTTCTGGGTTGGCTGGATCTTGATTGGTGGACTGTTGCCGCTCGGGATCATTTATCACCCTGAGCTGAGTCAGCGACGTGATTGGATCGCTGCTGCTTGCGGCATGGTGATCGTTGGTGGGCTCGCCGCGATGTACGTCATCATCGTTGGTAGTCAGGCCTATCCGCAGGAGATGTTCCCTGGCTACAGCGTGATCCAGTTTGGCGCGCCGGGGGACATCGGTGGACAGGTCGCACCCTACTCCCCGAGCTTCCCTGAGCTGCTTCTCGGGTTCGGTGGGGTTGGCATCGCGTTGCTGATCACCGCCATTGGCGTGCGGGTGCTTCAGTTCCTGCCTGAGTCGCTGGCCGATCGTGACGTCGATCCGCATGCGAGCGCGCGCTCGACGGCCTGATTTCAAGAAGAAACCCTGGCAGCAGCGCCTGTTGACCTGCGACTGATTGATCAACGATGGCGCACCTCTACCTCGCGGCGACACAGAAGTCCTCTGGAAAGACGACGCTGAGCATCGGCTTGATCCGTGAGTTATCGCGGCGCGGTCAGCGTGTTCAGCCGTTCAAAAAGGGTCCTGACTATATCGATCCGCTGTGGCTCGCCCGCGCTGCAGGTGGGCGTACCTGCCACAATCTCGACTATCACAGCATGCCTGTCGACGAGATCCGGAGTGATTTCAAGCGTCTGCTCGAGGCCTCGACGATCGGTGTGATCGAGGGCAATGTCGGTCTGTTCGATAGTCCGAGCCTGGATGGTGCTGGCTCGAACGCGGAACTGGCCAAGCTGCTGGGTGCGCCGGTGCTGCTCGTCATCAATGTCCAGGGGATGGGGCGCGGGATCGTGCCGCTACTACTTGGCTACCAGGCGTTTGATCCCGATCTGCGAATTGCAGGCGTTATCCTGAACAAGGTTGGTGGCGGCCGCCATGAGGCGAACCTGCGCCGCGTCGTCGAGCATTACACCGATCTGCCGCTGCTGGGGTCGATCCCTCGCGATGCTGAGCTTGCGATCGAGGAGCGCCATCTCGGGTTGATACCAAGCAACGAGGCCGAGGCGGTCGAGGCTACGGTTGAATCGATTCGCCGCGCGGTCGCTGACTGCGTCGATGTTGATCAGATCCTTAGCATCGCCGAAGACGCGCCGACTCCCGACTGGGAGGTCATGCGGCCTGCTTGGTCGGAGCAGCGCGCGCGCAGCGGCAGTTCGGTGCGAATCGGCATCGCGCGGGATGAGGTGTTTGGCTTCTACTATCCTGATGACCTCGCCGGGCTCGAGCGCGCCGGGGCTGAGCTGGTGCCTTTTAGTCCGCTCGCTGATGCGAGTCTGCCGGCCGTTGATGGGCTCATCCTGGGTGGCGGCTTTCCAGAATCGCGGATGCAGGAGCTTGAGGCCAATCGCTCAATGCGCCAGTCGATTGCTGACTTCATCGCCGATGGTGGGGTGACCTACGCGGAGTGCGGCGGACTGATGTATCTCTGCGAGCGGCTACATTGGGGTGACGACTCGCGCCAGATGTGCGCGGTGCTCGACGCCGATGTCGCCATGCACGCGCGTCCACAGGGGCGCGGTTATGTGCGTCTGCGTGAGACTGAGGCCTTTCCATGGCCGCGCGTGCCGGCCGATGTCAGTGAGATCTGCGCACATGAATTCCATCATTCCGCCATCGTTGCGCCGCGAGCCGAGTGGCGCTATGCCTTCGATGTTCTCCGCGGCACCGGCATTGATGGCGCGCATGACGGTATCATTCAGCACAATCTGCTGGCGAGCTATGCGCATTTGCGCGATGTCGGCGGGGTCAATTGGACGCGGCGTTTCGTCGATCGTGTTAGGGCAGTGCTTTAGCCGGTGCTGCCGCTGCAGCTCGGGCGGATGTGGCCGTGAAACAACGGCTTCATCGCGAGGCTCTAGGCTCTGCCCCGCGCGATGAAGGCCGGTTTCTAGGCGGACATGGTCACGCGGCCAAATCTGTGCCCGGGCCCTTGGCAACGAGATAGGATGAGGGTTTATGTTCAAACTAACGACAGCAGCAGCTGAGCAGGTCTTGAAGGCAGCAAAAGAGGCTGGAACCGATGGCCTGTCGCTGCGCCTTGCGGCGACCCAACAGGCTGATGGCAGCATCGACTACCGCATGGGCTTCGATGCCCCGACTGAAGAAGACATCCGCTTCCAGAGCGAAGGCGTGGATCTGGTCATGACGCCAGAGGATGTACCGCTGCTGGATCAGACAGTGATGGACTTCGTCGAACTCGAGCCTGGCAAGCCGCACTTCATCTTCATGAATCCGAAGGATCCGAACTATCAGCCGCCGGCCGATGCCTGACAGCGTCCTTTGAGCGCTCGTTGGTTCTAAGGTTGGTCAATTAAGAGCGGTCTATTAAGGACGGTCTCTAAACGTGATCTAAAAGCGTAGTCTCTAAAGAGAGCGATCGATGGAACTGTCGAGCGAGGATAATCTGCGGCTGAACGTGCTGATCGCGAGTCGACCGCAGGCGATTCGGATCGACGAGTCACGCCTCGTTGTCTATGGCCTGTCGGAGCGCGGCGAGGCGAAGGTGGCGCTGAATCCGAGTGGCGCCGTCGATGGCTATCTGCGTGCGGTCAAGGAACTGATCTCTGGTCATATCCTTGGCTCGCCGGGTGGCTACCCGGTGTATCTGCGGCGTTGGACGCGGATGGGGCAGATGCGCGACCAGAGTCTTGAGCAGTTGTTGATGCTCGGAGAGTCAGAGGCTGTGGTCGCGGCGGTTGGCTCGCCCGGCCTCACCCCGGAGTTGGCACGCCGCGCCTGGTGGGCGATGGAGGATGCCGAGAATGCGCGACGGATGTTGCGCAACCCGACCATCGTCGCGAGCGAGATGGGACCGGTGTTGGCTGATTATCTGGTCGAGTACCTGCCGTTCGAGACCGATCACGAGACGATGATGGAGTCGGTCCGGCTGGTGCTGCAGCCGGGGCTCCTGAGTGATGAGAAGATCCTCGAGCTGTGGAAGAAGTCGACGCGCAAGCAGGCCTATCTGGTTGGCTTTCTGCGCGCACGGCCCGATGACCTGCCGGAGCAGCCGCAGCCGCGGGCCGATGCCGACGAGATCGCGGCAGCGCTGGCCGATGAGCTGAGCGCTGGAAATGCCGTGGCCGGTCTCTTGGTCCGCGTCACCAGTGCCGGTGGACAGCGCTTTCTCAAGACCCTCTCGGCCGTGCTGGCCAAGCCGCCAAATCAGGATATCGTCAGCGCCGGCTTCGATCTTCTCCGGGGCTACTTTGCCGTGCTACGTCCGGAGGGCGATCCGAATCTCACCATCGAGGCCTTGCTGGCCGACGGCGAGGCCTTCGCGGGGCTTGGCGGCGATACCCGAGGCGGCGTGGCGATCGACGAGGCTGGGTCTGCGCCGATAGCGGAACAGGTTCAGCGCATCCTCGAGCGACTTCCAGCGGCCGCCCCGGACCTGGCTGCGATGCGCGTGCTCTCTGGCGCCGGCTACGGATTGATTCGCCCCCTGCTACCCGATCCAACAACCCTCGGCAGCCTGATGCGCCGCAAGCTAACGCCAGCGATCGATCCGCTCCAGGCACAGATTTCGCGACTGCTTGGCTAGGTCTACCACCATGATCAGATCTTCAGCGGGCCGCAGCGAGGTCAATAGCCGTGGTTTGCGCCAGCCAGTCCAGGCGGAGCAGGGTGGTACCGCCGCAATGGCACTGTGCACTCATGCAGCCATCCTAGACGGTAGCCGACTGACCGCCACGATCTTCGCCGTTTCGCGTAAATACTCGACATCAAGCGTCGCGTCTGCCGTGTCTCGCGACAGCTTCAGCAAACGCTCGTCCCCGGCTGCGAGGGCTTCTTTCTCAGGCGCTGTCAGATCCGCTAGGTGATCTTCCAGCCACTCCCTCGCATTGAGCATCAGGAATGCATCCCCGCATTCCGGGTCCCAATACTCAATATGTCCCAAATAACCGCGTAAAAGACGCAAGGACTCGCTGCGAGAGATCGATGTCATCGACTTGATGCCCCAGTCGCCGTTGATTGTCGGAGAAAGACGGGCGGCCCGGCTCGATCGGGTAGACCGTTTTGATACGCCCATCTTGGTCTAAAATCATAGACCATTTGCCATTCTCGATCTCCAACACAGGGAACGCGCCACGCGAGACACGTCCACGTTGTGCCTGCGCGAGTGCGTCAAAAGCGTTTTGAGCAAGCTCTCGCTCCGATGCGATGTGGCCATAGCTTAGGCGGCGCCTGACATGTGAGTAATACAGATCTGGGGTCGTCCACAGCCGCTTCAGTCGCGTTTCTGGCGATAAGCCGGCAGGAAGCCTTGCGGCCCGGCTTAGGAGCCGGGTGAACGCTGGATCATCCTGCACCATGGCCTCCTTCCATTCTCTTCAGTGGCCACAGATGCTCTTGAGGCGTGTTTCCTGCGGATTATTTTTTCGATCGCTCATGTGACGCCATGACGGATCACAGCGGGCCTAGAAGCTGTACATCGTCCGCTTCCCAATCTGATCGTTACTGTCTGGGAAGCATCGGGAAGTAGAGAATGGACAGCGACTTAGGCGGTGATCGTCCGCGGTCCGTCGGCGGAGCCAAGGATCAACACATCTGCAGGCCGCAGCGCAAAGATGCCGACCGTAACCACGCCGGCGATGTTGTTGATCTGTTGCTCGAGCTTCATCGGCTCCATGATCTGTAGGCCGTTGATGTCCAGGATCAGGTTGCCATTGTCGGTGGTAAAACCCTCGCGCCAGACCGGATTGCCACCGAGCTTCACCAGCTCGCGGGCGACATAGCTGCGGGCCATCGGGATGACCTCAACCGGTAGCGGGAAGGCACCGAGCACCGGCACCAGCTTGCTTTCATCGGCGATGCAGACGAAACGCTCGCTGGCAGCAGCAACGATCTTTTCGCGCGTCAGCGCGCCGCCGCCGCCTTTGATCAGCTGCAGCGCCTTGTTCGACTCGTCCGCGCCGTCGACATAGAGCGACAGACCGCCGGTGGCGTTGAGATCGAGCACCGGAATGCCGTGCGCCTTGAGCCGTTGACTCGAGGCCTCCGAGCTGGAGACGGCGCCATCGATCTTGCCCTTGATGGTGGCGAGATAATCGATGAAATGATTGACGGTCGAGCCGGTGCCGACGCCGATGACGCCGCCCTCGACATGGCTCAGTGCGGCCTCTGCCGCTTGTTTCTTTAATTCGTCCTGGCGCTGTGCAGAGTCCATGGTCAATCCTCGAAAACGATGTGGTGATGGGGGAGACAGCGTTTGCAGGCGGTTAAATTCGCCGCGCTGGCAGCGGTCTGCTGCAGGACCAGCAGTATATCAAAGGCCTTTCGGCGTCATCTGTCGTATCCTGAGGCGTTTTGCCTGTGCCGTTGCGCGGCGACCGCGCCTCTCTTCGAACCGATCTAACGCGCATCTTATGGTGCGGCGCCCACTCCGGAAAATGAATCGAGCGAGATTCACGTTAACGTCCATAGCGCGTCGCCACCCCGGACGATGAAGCGCTTGTTTCACGGTAATCGTCATGCTGAACGCCTACATCGAGCGCATTCTCAAGGCTCGCGTCTACGACATCGCCATCGAGTCCCCGCTAACCCTAGCCAAAGGCCTGTCGCGGCGGGTCGGCAATCAGGTTTTGCTGAAGCGCGAGGATCTGCAGCCGGTGTTCTCGTTCAAGCTGCGTGGCGCCTACAACAAGCTCCGGCATCTGCCGGCAGCCGCGCTCGAGCAGGGCGTGATCGCGGCCTCAGCCGGCAATCATGCGCAGGGCGTGTCGATGGGGGCCTCGCATCTGGGGGTGCAGGCGGTGATCGTGATGCCGAAGACGACGCCCGGCATCAAGGTGGATGCGGTGCGCAACTGGGGCGCGAAGGCGTTGCTGCACGGCGATTCGTTCGATGAGGCTTATACCTACGCGATGGAGTTGGCCGCTGAGCGCAACCTGACCTTTCTGCATCCCTTTGATGATCCGGACGTCATCGCCGGACAAGGCACCATCGGCATGGAGATCCTGCGCCAGCTTCCTGAGCCGCCGCACGCCATCTTCGTGCCGGTCGGCGGTGGCGGGTTGATTGCTGGGGTCGCGGCCTATGTGAAGGCGATCTCTCCCGAGGTGAAGGTCATTGGTGTCGAGCCCGAGGATGCGCCGACGCTGCATGCGGCCCTTGCCGCCGATGAGCGCGTGGTGTTGCCGGAGGTTGGGCTGTTCGCCGACGGGGTGGCGGTCCGGCAGATCGGGCAGGAGACCTTCCGCATCGCCC
Organism: Lamprobacter modestohalophilus; assembly: GCF_016583905.1. Classification (GTDB taxonomy): domain Bacteria; phylum Pseudomonadota; class Gammaproteobacteria; order Chromatiales; family Chromatiaceae; genus Lamprobacter; species Lamprobacter modestohalophilus. Next base: position 186,323 of record NZ_NRRY01000002.1, read on the forward strand.
GCGAGACGGTCGATGAGGTAGTGTTGGTGAGTACCGATGCCATCTGCGCTGCGATCAAGGATATCTACGATGACACGCGAGGTATCGCGGAGCCGGCCGGGGCGCTAGCGGTGGCTGGGCTCAAGCAGTACGTTGAGCGCAGCGGTATCCGCGGTGCCACCCTGGTCGCGATCGAAAGTGGCGCCAACATCAATTTCGATCGCTTGCGCCACGTCGCCGAGCGTGCCGAGCTTGGCGAGCGCCGCGAGGCCCTATTCGCGGTCGAGATCCCGGAACGCCCCGGCAGCTTCCTCGCCTTTTGCAAGGCCCTCGGCAAGCGTCAGATCACCGAGTTCAATTATCGTTACGCGGATCAGCAAGAGGCGGTGGTGTTCGTTGGGGTCGAGCTTGGCGGTGGCCTCGCGGAGCGTCACGAGATGCTCGAGCGCATCGAGAAGAAGGGCTTTGCCGTCACCGATATGAGCGACAACGAGACGGCGAAGCTGCATATCCGGTTCATGGTTGGCGGTCACGCGCCTGGCGTTTGCGATGAGCGTCTGGTGCGGTTCGAGTTTCCGGAGCGTCCTGGCGCGCTGCTCAACTTCCTGACCGGGCTTGGTCGGCGCTGGAACATCAGCCTGTTCCACTATCGCAACCATGGTGCTGCTTATGGGCGGGTGCTGATGGGGCTTCAGGTGCCGGAGGCCGAGGTGCCGGAGCTCACTGAGCTATTGACCGGTTTGGGTTATCCATTCTGGGACGAGAGTGAGAATCCGGCCTATCGGTTGTTTGCCGGCATCGAGCGCGGTGGCTGACTGATCGTGGCAAGAGCAGGCTGAGGCGATTGCCGGAAAAGCGCGTACCGAATCTGCCGTATTTTCGTTCGCCTTCAACTGGAGCGTCGCCGGGAGCATAGCCGGGCTATTTGGCCGGTAATGCGATGCGGAAGGCGGGCGAAAAGACCATAAGGCAGTAAGCGATTTGGCAGAAATCGCCTAACGTCGATCGCCAGCACCGCGTCAGATTTGGCGCTGGTAAAGTGCGCGCTCGGTAACCACCGCGTCCATCGGCCGGTCCCAGGGCTCGGGCTCGATGTGATCAACGCGCTGACACTCATGCGCCAGGCCGATCAACCGGGGTCGTTGCCAATGCTGCCGATCGCCGAGGAAGGCGAGGCTGCGATCGTAGAAGCCGGCGCCCATACCAATGCGATGGCACTGGGCGTCGAATCCAACCAGTGGCACTAAGATCAGATCCAGCCCCTGCGGTGTCAGGATCTTGCGGCCACGGGCGGCGGGCTCTGGGATGCCGAAACGGTTGCGCTTGAATCTGGAACTGGCATCAAGGCGCACGAACCAGAGTCGGCCGGGTGCGTGTTGGCGCAGCACCGGCAGATACCAGCGGCGACGGCCTTGAAGCCGCGCGCGGATCGGTGATGGGTCGAGCTCGCCGGCAATCGGGAGGTAAAGCGCGATGCGCTTCGCGGCATGCATCAGGCCACTGCTGATGAGTCGCTGACATACGGACTCGGCGTGATCGCGTTGGTCGCGCTGGCTCAGCGCAAGGCGTGCACGACGCAGGCGGCGGCGAAGCAAGGGGTCAGTCACAGTGATCCGGCGGGAGAAAGGAGAGACACCTCCCACCTGTGCCGGTGCAGTCCTTCGTTCTTGAACCTGAGGGTTCAAGTGGGAACGCTACATCCGGCTTCAGGCTTTCCGCTCGAGGCGGACATGCACAACGGCCAGATTCTCAGCGTCCCCGGGGTACGAATTAGGCTCAAGAAAATACCCAGGCCGCTGCCGTACACTGCAGGAGATGTCTGAGATCGAGACTATACCTTATCGTTGGCAGCGTCTAGCCCGGACGGCTCCGCTGCTGGTGCATCCTCGGCGCGAGGCCGCGGTTCAATGGCATCAGACAAGCGTTCTTGGATCATCTGCAGCCGGTCGCGTTGCTCGCTGATCTCGTCGCGCTCGCGCATCAGGTCGTAGACGAGGTTCAGGGCAGCCATCACTGCGATGCGATCGGCGCCGATGATGCGGCCGTTCTGGCGCACCTCGCGCATGCGCTGATCGAGCAGTCGGGCGGAATCGATCAGGCCGTGATGCTCTTCGGGTCCGCAAGCGATCCGATACTCTTTGTCCAGGATGCGGATCGTGACTGGCATCACGCGGCCATTGTCGGATGGGTTCATTACAATTGCTCCTCCATCGCCTTAAGACGTGCGACCATGGCCTCGATTCGGCTGCGCGCGAACTCGGTCTTCTCGATCAGCTCGGCACGCTCGGCGACCAAGTGCTCTTGACTCGCTCGCAAGGAGGCGTTTTCCTCGCGAAGATGTTCACACTTGCGGATCAGCGTCTCGACATGTTGCTCTAGTAGATTGATATCGAAGTCGGCCATGCCGAGCCCCCGCGGAAAAGCTTGCCGAGACTATAGAAGGGGACCAAGGTTGGGTCAAACGATGGCGTCGACATCGTCACGAGCATGGCCTGTCAACGTGGCCCCGGTCACACTTCGCTTTGTCCGCAGCAACGGTTGCCGCCTAGGCTGGTCTTTGACGATGGCAGTATGAGCCTTGAAGCGCACCGAGCAGTCATCGCTTACTCTTTTGGCTTGGCGATGCGCTGTCAACATGACCGAAACAATGACCGAAACAAGCGCTTCGTCGTCCGGGATGGCGATGCACTATGTCTGTTAGCCCAGCAGCGCTGCGGTTCCGATTGATGATGAGGATTTGCTCATGGCCTTTGCCGTCGCCCCAGATTACGACAGACTGTCCCGTCTACTGGCGGGTGTCGAGCTAGCGCCAAGCCCAGCTGAGGCGCAAGGGATGCTGTGTGGTCTGCTCGCCCTACATCTGCCCGATCCGCTAGAGCGTTGGCAAGCGCAGCTCCTCTTGGCGACCCCAGCTGCGGAGTCGAACTCAAGCTCGGAATGGGGGCTAGAGCCAGTGATCGACGCCGCCGCGGCTCCAGCTCCTATCGACCTAACTTTCCAGGGGCGAAAAACCTCTGCAGCCGGGCATGCCGAGGCTCATGCTTGCTGCGATGACCCGAGTCATGATCACGCCGGCGCCCATGCCGGCTATCCTGCTGATGTCAACGCCGATGCCGACGCGGATGAGCGCAGCGCGGCATTAGAGCAGCTCGCGGCCTGGACGCAGTCGGCGATTGGCCCCACCTCGTTGAGCTTCGACCTGCTCTTGCCGCCAGAGGACCGCCTCCTCCAAGAGCGTGCACATGCCGTACTGGATTGGGTGCGCGGCCTGCTGTTCGGTTTGGCGCTGGGTGGCTTGGACCGTGAACAGCTGCTCGGCCAGGCCGCTGAGGCGTTTGATGATCTGGTCGAGCTGACGCGCATGGATCTTGATGCGATCGTCGAGGGCGATGCCGATGAGCAGGCGCTGACCGAGATCGTCGAATTTCTCCGCGTCGCGGCCATGTTGATCCGCGAGGATAGGGCCAAGGCCTTGCTCGATGAACGCGACCGGCAAGTTGCCGAGATGGGAATGCATTAGATGGCGAATGAGGCTCAACCAACACCAACACCAACACCAACACCAACACCAACACCAGCGCGAGCCGCGGATCAGTCCAAACACCCCTATCGTGCGGCTGAGCTGAAACGTCGGAGGCGGGAATTGCTCAAGGCGCTGGGTGATGACAGCGTCCTGCTGTTACCAGCGGCGCCAGAGGTGATTCGTAATCGGGATGTGCATCATCCTTATCGGCAGTCCAGCGACCTGGCCTGGTTGACCGGCTTTCCGGAGCCCGAGGCGGTCGCCGTGCTGGCGCCCAAGCGCAAGGATGGGGCCTTCGTGCTGTTCTGCCGTCCGCGTGATCCTGAGCGCGAGATCTGGGACGGCTTCCGCTATGGAGTCGAAGGCGCGGTCGAGCACTTTGGCGCCGATCAGGCGTTTCCGATCAGCGAGCTGGATGAGAAGCTGCCTGCGATCCTTGCTGATCGCCGCCGCGTGGTCTACCCATTAGGGCTCGATGATGGCTTTGATCGACGCGTGATCAGTTGGCTACGTGCGGTGCGCGCGCTCGCGCGCAAGGGGATCAGTGCGCCGACGGAGCTGGTCAGCGCTGATCGATACCTCCATGAGCGGCGGCTGATCAAGTCGAGGTCGGAATTGCAGACGATGCGGCGTGCCGCGGACATCTCGGCGGCGGCGCACCAGCGACTGATGCAGACTGCGCAACCGGGCTGCTCAGAACAGCGCCTCGAGGCGACCTTTCTCGCCGCCTGCGCCGAGCAGGGCGCCCGCTTCCAGGCCTATCAGCCGATCGTTGGCAGTGGTGCCCACGCTTGCGTGCTGCACTATATCGAGAATGCCGATGTGCTGCGCGACGGCGATCTGGTGTTGGTCGACGCCGGCTGCGAGCTGGATGGCTACGCCTCTGACATCACGCGCACTTTCCCGGCCAATGGTCTCTTCAGTCCCGCTCAGCGCCGTCTCTACGATCTGGTCCTCAAGGCCCAGCTGGCAGCCATCGCCAAGGTACGTGCCGGCAACCATTGGAACCAGCCACACAAGGCAGCGCTCAAGGTGCTGACCCAAGGGCTCGTTGATCTTGGCCTAATCGACGCCGCTGGTGCGGACCTGAAGCAGTTGATCAAAGACGAACGCTATAAGCCGTTCTTCATGCACAAGACCGGTCATTGGTTGGGAATGGACGTGCATGATGTCGGTCAGTACAAGCAAGACGGGCGTTGGCGTCGGTTTGAGCGGGGCATGGTGCTGACCGTCGAGCCCGGGCTCTACATCGCCCCGGACGCCGAGGCGCCAGCCGAATACCGGGGCATTGGCATCCGCATCGAGGACGATGTACTGGTGACGGATGGCGAGCCTGAGATCCTTTCGGCTAAGGTGCCAAAAGCGCCCGATGAGATCGAGGCGCTGATGGCGGCAGCAGCCGCTGGTGCCTAAGCTGGAGCCTGGGCGCGGGCCCGTGCTTGCCCCGCGCGGTGATCTCGACAGTGGCACAGAGAGACCCGCTGCGCTGTTAGTTCGAGCTGAGCGAGCTGGGCGGACCAGCAGCTCGAGCGAGCCGACCGAACAGAACGCATTGCTAGGCCGGCCGACACGTCATCAGACTGCGCCGATATTTTAAGACTGATCCAGAGCGCGAACCGGAGAGCCGAGACTTTAGCTATGCACGACTATGATCTGGCCATCATCGGCGGCGGCCTCGTTGGCGCCAGTCTTGCCGTTGCGCTCGCCGAGACCGGGCTGCGTATCGCCGTGGTCGAGGCCACCGAGGCCAATGCGCCGGCGCATCCAAGCTATGACGAGCGCATGATCGCGCTTTCGCTCGGCAGCGCACGGATCTTCCAGGGCATGGGCCTCTGGTCCGCGATCGAGCCCGATGCCGCGCCCATTCAGCATGTGCACGTCTCCGATCGCGGTCACTTCGGCTTCGCGCATCTCGATGCCGAGGACGAGGGCGTGCCCGCACTCGGCTATGTGGCGCCGGCCCGTGTGATGGGCGCGGCACTGAGCAAACGCCTAGAGACCTCCGCGCGGATCAGCCTGTTGCGGCCGGCGCGTCTGCAGGGGCTGCAGATCACCAAAGACCGTGTCAGCCTTGAGGTTGCAGTGGCTGGGCAGTCGCAGCTGTTGACGGCCGGGCTGCTGGTGGCCGCCGACGGGGGCGAGTCCTCAGTGCGCAAGCGGCTCGGGCTCAAGGTGCGCGCACACGATTACGGCTACGACGCCATCATCGCCACGGTGACGCCGGAGCGGGTTCCCGCCACCACCCGGCCTGGCACCGCCTTCGAGCGCTTCACCGACACGGGTCCGATGGCGCTGCTGCCAATGACCGAGGGCCGCTATGGTGTGGTCTGGACCGCGCGCCAGGCCGATACTGCAGGCATCCTGGGGCTATCGGATGCTGATTTCATCGATGCGCTGCAGATGCGCTTCGGCGCACGGCTCGGCGAGCTGACGCGACCCAGTCGGCGCATCGCCTATCCGTTGCGGCTGATGTTAGCGAGCCAGCTCACGCGCGAGCGACTGCTGCTGATCGGTAATGCCGCGCATACGCTGCACCCGGTCGCTGGGCAGGGTTTCAACCTGGGGTTGCGCGACGTCGCCGAGCTGGCGGATCTGCTGGTCGATGCGCAGCGCACGGCACAGGATATCGGCGGTCCAGCGGTGCTCGGTCCCTATCGACGCCGGCGTGCGCCTGAGCATGCATTGATCGCCGGACTGACGGACGGTCTAGCGCGGTTGTTCGTCAATTCCTGGGGTCCGGTACGAGCCGGTCGGAATCTCGGGCTGCTGGGCCTGGACCTGCTGCCGCCGGCGCGACATCATCTGGCGCGCCGGTTCATGGGTGCGATTGGTCCTCAGCCCCGGCTTGCCCGCGGACTGCCAGCCGAGAGCGCGCTGCCACCGGCGCCTGCAACGGCGACCAAGCCGCTGCTCATCGTTGACCCGGTCAATGACCGGCCAAGCGAATCCTGATGTTCCTGGCCACCGAGCCCCGTTTCCGTGAGCGGCCTGATGCACAGGCTGGCGATGAGGAGTTGACCGATGCCAGATGCAGATGATCACCAATTAGGACATGTCGACATCGCTATCGTCGGCGGCGGCATGGTCGGCGCTGCTTTGGCCTGTGCTTGCGCCGAGCGTGGTCTGCGTATCGCCGTGATCGACGGCCAGCCACCGCAACGCAGCTGGCCGGCCGGGCAAGTCGATCTGCGCGTCTCCGCGCTGAGCCGTGCCAGTCAGCGCATCCTTGAGCGTATCGGGGTCTGGCCGCGCATGGTCGAACTGGGCGTCAGCCCTTATCGCGAGATGCAGGTTTGGGACGCGGTCGGCCGTGCCGAGATCCATTTCGACTCGGCTGAGCTGGGTGAGCCGGACCTAGGCCACATCGTCGAGAACCGGGTGACGCGATTGGCGCTCTGGGAACGGCTCGAGGCCTTTGCTGCAGCAGCGCCCGAGCAGGTCCAGCTGCTCTCGCCGGCAGGGCCGGCGACGCTCGAGTTCAATGCCGAGCTCAATGCCGAGATGAATGGCAAGAGCAAGAGCGGGGTCAACGGCGGGCTGGCGCACATACGGCTGGCCGATCAACGTCGCCTCTCGGCGGAGCTGGTGGTCGGCGCCGATGGCCGCGCCTCCTTCGTGCGCGAGGCACTGGGCATCGGTCTGGATGCCGCCGATTACGGACAACGCGCCATCGTCGCCAACGTCGAGGTCGCGCACTGGCATCGCGAGACCGCCTGGCAGCGCTTCCTGCCCACCGGTCCGCTCGCCTTCCTGCCACTCGCCGATGGTCGCTGCTCGATCGTCTGGTCGGCCGACGAGGCGCGCGCTGAGCAGCTGCTGGCGCTCGACGACGCCGGTTTCATCGCCGAGCTTGAGCTCGCCTTCGATAAGCGCCTCGGCCCGATCCTGAGCACTGGTCCGCGTGCCGCCTTCCCGCTCAGTCGTCAGCATGCGCGTGAGTACGTCCAACCGCACGCTGCGCTGATCGGCGATGCCGCGCACGGCATTCATCCGTTGGCCGGTCAGGGCGTGAACCTCGGCTTCCTCGATGTCGCCGCGCTGGTCGACGCCATCGACCGTGCCCGTGCAAAGGACCGCGCACTCGGCAGTCTGCACATCCTGCGCCGCTACGAGCGCGCACGCCGCGGTGATAACGCGGCCATGCTGACCGCGATGGACCTCTTCAAGCGTGTCTTTGGCAATCGCAATCCAGCCCTGGTTGGCGCCCGGAATCTCGGCCTAGCGGCCGCTGAGCATCTGCCCGGCATCAAGCCGCTGTTCATTCGGCAAGCGCTTGGGCTAGGTGACGATCTGCCGACGCTGGCCCGGGTTAGTGGTTCTTGAGCAAGCTATTGGGAGTCGATGATGGAAGCAATCCGCCGGCAAACGATCGATGATCTTATCCAAGCCTGGACAGAGGATGAGCGCCTCGAGCTGATCGATGGCGACATCGTTCAGCGCCCGATGGCGCGGTTCCACCACGGGCTAGCGCAGTCCGGGCTGAATTTCCAGGTTCAAGCTCAGCAGTCGACCGGCGGCAATCGGCGTGGATGGTGGATCGTGACCGAAGTCAGCGTGCGCTACAACGAGCATCAATGCCCAAGTCATGATCTCGCGGGATGGCGCCGAGAGCGGCTACCGACGCCACCAGCCGGCGTGGTGGCCGTCGTGCCGGACTGGGTCTGCGAGATCCTCTCACCCGGCCATGAGCGCAAAGACCTCGTTCATCACCTGTTGCTGCTGCAGCGTGTCGAAGTCCCCTACTACTGGGTCATCTCCCCTGAGGATCGCTCGCTGATCGCCTACGCACTCGACGATGGGCGCTATAAGGTCATCTTCTCGGCGGAGTATCCTGAGGGCGCCATGCCGGAGCGGGTGCGCATCCCACCCTTTGACGCCGCCGAGATCGATCTCGGCGCGGTCTTCGGCGAGGCGGAGCCAGAAGACTGAAAGCGACTGTCATCGGCGCAAACCCTATCCGCTGCACTCTGCGCGACACTGGGGATCAAGATAAGGCGCAGCGGATTGGTGCAAATCAATCGATTCTCGCTGCGGTCGGCGCGCGCATTCTGTACCCTTACGCCCAACTCGATGCTGATCCCTTGGTTCCGCTATGCCCTGCGCCGCTGTTTGTGCTCCGCGTTCTGCCGTGCTGGCGGGAGTGTTTGGTCACTTTAGGCGGTTACGCCCTTATCGCGGCCGAGCTTCAACCCCGAGACTCATGCTTGAGTTTTCGAGAATCTGGCTGCGCCGCTGCTGCGTCCGCATCGCGCCGACAGGCGCTTGCGCTCGCTTGTTTGTTGCTTCGATAACGCACTGATAATACTGAGCTTTGAGAGGACTCCTATGACCGCGAAGAACGCCTTCTACGCCCAATCGGGCGGTGTCACCGCCGTGATCAATGCCTCCGCCTGCGGTGTGATCGAAACCGCGCGACAGCATCCGGAGCAGATCGCCAACGTCTATGCCGGACGCAACGGCATCATCGGCGCGCTGACCGAGGATCTGATCGATACCAGCCAGGAGTCTGACGCGGCCATCGCGGCGCTGCGCTATACGCCTTCGGGTGCGTTCGGCTCCTGCCGTTACAAGCTCAAGAGTCTAGAGGCCAACAGGCGCGAGTACGAGCGCCTGATCGAGGTCTTCAAGGCGCATGACATCGGCTACTTCTTCTACAACGGCGGCGGCGATTCGGCCGATACCTGCTACAAGGTGAGCCAGCTCTCAGAGACGCTTGGCTATCCGGTGCAGGCGATCCACGTGCCGAAGACGGTCGACAATGATCTGCCGATCACCGACAACTGCCCGGGCTTTGGCTCGGTGGCCAAGTACATCGCGACCTCGGCGCTCGAGGCCTCGTTCGATGTACGCTCGATGGCGAAGACCTCGACCAAGGTCTTCGTGCTCGAGGTGATGGGCCGGCATGCGGGCTGGATCGCGGCGGCGGGTGGTCTGATCGAAGACCATGACATGCCGGTATTGGTGCTGTTCCCAGAGATCGACTTCGATCAAGAGCGGTTCCTCGCTAAGGTCAAGGCGATGGTCGACGCGCATGGCTTCTGCACCATCGTGGTGTCCGAGGGCGCGAAATACCCCGATGGACGCTTCCTTGCGGAGCAGGGTACGCGCGATGCCTTCGGCCATGCTCAGCTCGGCGGCGCGGCACCGGTGGTCGCAAACCTCGTCAAGGAGGCGCTTGGCTACAAGTTCCACTGGGCGGTGGCCGACTATCTGCAGCGCGCAGCCCGGCATCTAGCCTCCAAGACCGACGTTGAACAAGCCTATGCAACAGGCCGTGCCGGCGTTGAGATGGCGCTAGCGGGCGAGAGCGCGATCATGCCGACCATCGAGCGCCTGAGCAGCGATCCCTACCAATGGCAAGTCGGCAAGGCGCCCTTGTCCGAGGTGGCCAACGTTGAGAAGTTCATGCCGCGCGAGTTCATCACCGACGACGGTTTTGGCATCACAGCTGCATGCAAAAACTACCTGTTGCCGCTGATTCAGGGTGAAGACTACCCGCCGTTCGAGAACGGCCTACCGCGCTTTGTGACGCTGAAGAACGCGCCGGTGGCGAAGAAGCTCGACGTCTTCGAGATCTGAGCACTTTTTGCAGCCTCTGAAGCAGGCCTCCCAATCGCTGCCGCAGCCTCGGTCGCGGCAGCCGCTTTCTTGGTGTGATCGGTAAGGAGCGACCATGAGCGATTACCATCTCTATCTGTCCTTGATCCCAGAGGCCCTGATTGCCTCGATGCTCGAGCCGGAGGAATTCGGCTCCTACTATGCAGTGGGAAGGAGTGGACGCGTGTTCGGGGAATCGATCTTCTTCGAGCTTGATCCCAGTTTCCGTTCCGATGATTTCGCCTTCTCGCTCGCCGATGAGCGCTGCGTGACGCAGCCGGATGGCAAGCCGAAATCGTCGGTCTATCTGGGTATCTACAACGTCCTAGCGCGCATCCCGGTGGCGGCCATCGGCAAGCTCTATCTGGTGACCGATGATGGCCGAACGCTCGAGCTTGAGCGCGCCGATTACACGCCGGACCGAGAGCATCCGCTCCATCTCTACCAAGAGTTCTGTCCGAAGAGTCCGTTGGTCGCGAGCCGCCTCGAGCCGCAGGCGTTTTGCCGTTCGATTACCGATCCGACGCGGCCGGTGAACCTGCCGCGAATCGCGTTCTCGGACATGACGCTTGGTGAGCTTGCGTTCGATCCGCTGAACGGCAAGGCGGATGATCTGCCGTATCGCTACATCCCGCACCTGCGCGACGTGCTATCGGACTTCACCGCCAACACCAAGGACAGCAAGCTGGTCCTGAAGCATGTGCGTGACGCGGTGCTCTACCGCACCGTGCAAACCGGCTTCTATGTGGGGGATCACGATCACTTTGCCTTCTACCCGTTCCCAAGCCGAGAGGCCTTGAAGTCGACGTATTACGACTGGTGGCGCTCTGCGCAGATCTCGCACTTCGATTGACCAGCACCAGCCTTGGTCAACCTGTTCTGTTCTCCCTAGTCCTTAATCCCGCCGCGCCGCTGAGCCTGCGCGGCCCCTTAGCTGTAGAAGTGGAACCATGAACGAACCCGTCTTTTGGCTCGCTCCGCTCGCTTCCGTCTTCGCGCTCTACTTCGCTTGGCGCTTCTTCAAGGAGATGGTTGCCCATGACGAAGGCACTGAGATGATGCGCGAGATCGGCGCGCATGTGCGCAAAGGCTCAATGGCCTATCTGCGTCAGCAGTACAAGATCATGCTGGTTGTTTTTGCACTGGTGGCGGGCCTCTTTGCCTACCTATCCTATGGGCTCGGGGTGCAGAATCCGTGGCTGCCGATCACCTTCACCTTTGGTGGCTTCTTTTCTGCGCTGGCCGGCTACTTCGGCATGCAGACAGCGACCTTGGCCTCGACGCGCACGACGGCCGCGGCGCGGACCTCGCTCGCTGGCGCGCTCAATGTGGCCTTCCGCAGCGGTGCTGTGATGGGACTGGTGGTGGTTGGCTTGGGCCTGGGCAATCTGGCCTTCTGGTTTGTGTTGATCGATCTGTTTACGCCCGGCGATCCAACTCAGGGTGCTTATCTCATTCTCGTCACCACTACGGCGCTGACCTTCAGCATGGGAGCGTCGATGCAGGCGCTGTTCGCCCGCGTCGGGGGTGGTATCTACACCAAAGCGGCTGATGTTGGCGCCGACTTGGTCGGCAAGGTCGAGGCCGGTATCCCGGAGGATGATCCACGCAATCCAGCCGTCATTGCCGATAACGTCGGCGATAACGTCGGCGATGTCGCGGGCATGGGTGCCGACCTGTTCGAGTCCTATTGTGGCTCCATCCTCGCCGCCTCTGCACTCGGAGCAGCGGCCTTTGTTGCCGATCCGGCGATGCAGATGAAGGCCATCGCGGCGCCGATGGCCATCGCCGGCGTGGGCATCATGCTGTCCGTGCTTGGTGTCTTCCTGGTCAAGACGCGTGAGGGGGCGAACCAGAAGGAACTGCTCGGCGCCTTGTCGAAGGGCATCAATGCCAGTGCGGCCTTGATCGTGGTGGCCTCGGCGGCGGTGCTCTGGCTGCTCGGGATCGAGAACCCCTGGGGCATCTGGGGCGCGGTAGTGACCGGTCTGGTCACCGGCCTGATCATCGGACGCTCGACCGAGTATTCGACATCCGCCTCATTCAAGCCGACGCGGAGCATTGCGGCCGCGGCCGAAAGTGGTGCGGCGACGACGATCATCGCCGGCATCGGTGTCGGCATGCTCTCGACCGTGATCCCAGTGCTGGCGGTGTCCATCGGCACCATGCTCGCCTACCAGTTTGCCTCTGGCTTCGACCCGACGCAGATGGGGCAGGGGCTCTACGGGATCGCGATTGCGGCGGTCGGGATGCTCTCGACGCTCGGCATCACGCTGGCGAGCGATGCCTATGGGCCGATCGCCGATAATGCCGGCGGCAATGCCGAGATGAGCGGCCTCGGGCCCGAGGTCCGCGAGCGGACCGATGCGCTCGACTCGCTCGGTAATACCACGGCCGCGACCGGAAAGGGCTTTGCGATCGGCTCGGCGGCGCTCACCGCGCTGGCACTGATTGCCTCCTATATCGAGGTGATTCGGATCGAGTTGATCAGCGCTGGGCAGACCGCGCTCGATGTCGGGCGGGACCTGAGCGTGGCCACGGCTGATGCGACCCTGGTCGACTTCATGGCCTTCTACAACGTCACCCTGCTGAACCCGGCGGTGCTGATCACACTGTTCCTCGGTGCGATGGTCGCCTTCACCTTCAGTGGTCTCACGGTGCAGGCCGTCGGCCGCGCCGCACAGACCATGGTGGAAGAGGTCCGACGCCAGTTCCGCGAAGATCCAGGTATCCTCAAGGGCACCTCGGCCCCGGACTATGAGCGCTGCGTGGCGATCTCCACCGTTGGAGCGCAGCGCGAGATGGTGATTCCGTCGCTGATCGCGATTGCGGCGCCGGTGCTCGTCGGCGTCCTGTTTGGTGTCGCCGGCGTGATTGGCCTGCTCGCGGGCGGACTCTCGACTGGCTTCGTACTCGCGGTCTTCCTCTCCAACGCTGGCGGCGCCTGGGACAACGCGAAGAAGTACATTGAGGCCGGTCATCATGGCGGTAAGGGCTCGCCAGCGCATCGTGCCTCAGTGATTGGCGACACCATCGGCGATCCCTTCAAGGACACCTCGGGTCCGAGCCTGAACATCCTGATCAAGCTGATGAGTATCGTTGCGATCGTGATGGCGGGAGTGACTGTTTCCTACACGCTCATCTGAGGCCGAGTGCTCTGAGTCAGCGCCGACAGAAGCATGTCGTCGCTGACTCAGCCCTCAGCAGACTCTGCGTCGTTGTCTGGTATTGGCGCTGAGCCGTTTGCTGGCCCATTGGAAATTTGCCATGTCGCTCAGTCTGGTCTTCGCCCTGCTCTGCGCGCTCGTCGCGCTTGGCTATGGGGTCTTCTCGATCCACTGGCTGCTGGCCCAGCCTCAGGGTGACGAGCGGATGCGAGAGGTCGCCAGTGCGATCCAGGAGGGCGCCTCGGCCTACCTGAATCGCCAGTCTCTGGCCATTGCGGCGGTCGGCTCGCTGATGATGGCGGCGTTGACGCATTGGCTCGGACTCGAGACAGGTATCGGCTTCTTGATCGGCGCTCTGCTGTCGGGAACGGCTGGCTACATCGGCATGAGCGTTTCGGTACGGGCGAATCTCCGCACCGCAGAGGCGGCGCGCAACGGCCTTGATGCGGCGATGCAGGTCGCCTTCCGCGGTGGCGCAATCACCGGACTCCTGGTGGCTGGCCTCGCGCTGCTTGGCGTTGCTGGCTACTACCTAGCGCTGCAACTGGCGCTGCAACTGACCGCCCCGGGCGGCGTCGAGGGGCAGGCGCTGTATGCCTTGGTGGGGCTCGCCTTTGGCGGCTCGCTCATCTCCATCTTTGCCCGGCTCGGCGGGGGGATCTTTACCAAGGCTGCCGATATCGGCGCCGACAGCGTCGGTCAGCTCGAGGCTGAGCTCGCGGAGGATGATCCGCGAAACCCAGCAGTGATCGCCGACAACGTGGGTGATCACGTTGGCGACTGCGCCGGTATGGCGGCGGACCTGTTCGAGACCTATGTGGTCACCCTGGTCGCGACGATGCTGCTCGGTGGATTGCTCTTCGGTGATGATGCGGCCGATGCGATGGCCTATCCGTTAGTGCTTGGTGGCACCTCGCTACTGGCCTCAGTGGTCAGCACCTTCTTCGTCAAGCTCGAGCCTGGCGACACCCAAATCCTGGCGGCGCTGTCGAAGGCTTTGACGGTCGCCGGCGTCTTGGCCTTCGTGCTGTTCGTGCCGGTGACCTGGATGTTGTTGCCTGCCAGCTTCAGCCTCGCGGGCAGCGATGTGGTCTTCAGCCGCTGGGGTGTGCTCGGTGCCGCAGGCATCGGGCTGGTGCTGACCGGGCTGATCTTGGTGATCACCGAATACTATACGAGTGCTGACTTTTGGCCGGTGCGCGGCATTGCCAAGGCGTCCCGCTCGGGGCCTGCTACTAATGTGATCGCTGGGCTCAGTGTCTCGATGAAGGCGACCGTCGCGCCGGTGCTGATGATCTGTGCCGCCATCTGGGCTGCCTATGCGTTGGCCGGGATCTATGGCCTTGCGATTGCCGCGACTTCGATGCTCTCGATGACCGGCGTTGTGCTGGCGCTGGATGCCTACGGGCCGATCACCGATAACGCGAGTGGTATTGCCGAGATGGCGGACATGGGCGAGCCGGTCCGCGCGGTGACCGATTCGCTCGAGGCGGTTGGAAATATCACCAAGGCCGTCACCAAGGGCTATGCCATCAGCTCAGCCGGACTGGTAGCGCTGGTCTTGTTCGCCGACTACAGGCATGCCCTAGCGGCTCAAGGCAAGACGCTCTCGTTCGAGTTAGACAACCCGGTCGTGCTCATCGGGCTGCTCGTTGGTGCCCTGGTTCCCTACCTGTTCAGCGCTTTGGTGATGGATGCCGTTGGAAGCGCGGCGCGGGTCATGGTCGAGGAGGTTCGTCGCCAGTTTCGCGAGCTGCCGGGCATCCTGGATGGCTCCCAGAGGCCAGATTATTCGCGTGCGGTGGATCTGCTGACCAAGGCGGCACTCAAGGAGATGATCATCCCATCCTTACTGCCGCTGGCGGTGCCATTAGCCGTTGGCTTTGGGATGCAATGGCTGATGGGAGGCGATGCGGGTGCGCTAGCACTCGGTGGGATGCTGATTGGCACCATCGTCACCGGGCTTTTCGTCGCGCTCTCGATGACGGCCGGAGGCGGCGCCTGGGACAATGCCAAGAAGTATATCGAGGCAGGACATTTCGGCGGCATAGGCTCCGAGGCCCACAAGGCAGCGGTCACCGGCGATGCCGTTGGCGATCCCTACAAAGACGCTGCAGGTCCGGCAGTCAATCCGGTGATCAAGATCATCAACATCGTTGCCTTGTTGATGGTGCCGTTGCTCTAGCTGGCTGTTGCGGAGTGGGGTTGGACGCCCGTGCGCGAGACAATCGTTTTCACTGGTAGTCTGTTGGGGAAAGCGGCGAAGTCGGCGCAGCCACGGGCGGCCTAGCTGCGTCGGATCGGTTCAGCCGTCGCCCATCAGTCGATCGGCCCGGTCGTGATCAGCATGTCAAAATTTCCGGCACCGCAGCGCCGATCCAACTGCTCGACGATGCGCCTGGCCTGCGACAATGATTCACTGGGGCCGCGGATATAGAACGGCTTGCCCTCGTAACCGTACTCGAAGCGCTCTGCGCAGGCTGTTGGATCGATGCTGTCCAACAGCGGGATGGCGCGCTGATAATCCTTGTGGGGCGAAAAATCCAACTCACCCGCATAATCCGCGGCACCCAAGATGAGTTTCTTAAAACAACTCGGATCAATGTTCATGTAAATCCCTTCGCCATGGGATGCGACGAGGCTTGGCTTGAGCGTGCCCTCGTATTCATCCTCGTCGAACATCCTAAAGAACGCGTTCTTGATACCGAGACAGTAGACATCGACCAGAAAGACGGCCGCGGCGTATTGGCCGGTCGGGCTCTTGCGACTGGCCAGCAGACTGCCGATGCCCGACTCGAACAGCGTGCTCGGCACCAGGCATTCATGCATCGGTAGATGGGCATAGGTGTTCGCCCGGTTGAGCCTGGCTTCACCGCCACCGCTCTTCTGTTTGGCCAATTTGCGCTTCTTGGCGCGCTTCTCGATCTGCTTCTGCCGCTGTTTCGCGCTCGTTGTCATCGGAATCGGTTTCTCTTCTGTTTGGTCTGTCACAGGCCGGTTCGAAAACCGGCCCTCTCGCTCCCTCAGCCGCCGATCTGCGATAGGTCGCGGACCGCGCCATGAGCGGCGGATGTTGTCAGCGCGGCATAGGCACGCAGGGCCTGGGAGACCGGGCGTTGGCGATTGATCGGCTTCCAGGCCTGCTCGCCACGTGCCTCCATTGCTCGCCGGCGCTCGGCCAGTATGGCATCATCGAGTACGACCCGGATTGAGCGCCCGGGAACGTCGATCTCGATCAGATCGCCCTCTTCCACCAGGCCGATGGTGCCGCCCTCGGCCGCTTCCGGTGAGCAGTGGCCGATGGATAGGCCGGAGGTGCCGCCGGAGAAACGCCCGTCGGTGATCAGGGCGCAGGCCTTGCCGAGCCCTTTCGACTTCAGGTAGCTGGTCGGATACAGCATCTCCTGCATGCCAGGGCCGCCCTTGGGACCCTCGTAGCGGATCAGCACGACGTCGCCGGGCTTGATCTGGTCGGTGAGAATGGCCGTGACCGCGGCCTCCTGGCTCTCGAAGATCCGTGCGGGACCGACGAATCCGCGCAGGGTCGAGGTGGGCACGCTGGTGGTGTAGCGCAGCTGCTCGGCCTGAAGCATGCTGATGTCGACACCGGCGGTCTTGACGATGCAGCCGTCCTCGGCAATGTTGCCGTACAGCACCGCGAGCCCGCCGTCTTTGGAGTAGGCGTGCTCGATGTCACGGATACAGCCGCCGGCGCGGTCCAGGTCCAGCGTTGGCCACTGGCTGTCTTGGCTGAAGGCGACCTGGGTCGGGATGCCGCCGGGGCCGGCGAGGAAGCGTTCGCGGGCCTCGGTCGCACCTGTCTGGATGACGTCCCAGCTCTGCAGCGCCACGCCCATGGACGGGCTATGCACGGTATGGCAGTCGCGATGGATCAGCCCGCCGCGATCGAGCTCGGCGAGAATGCCAATCACGCCACCGGCGCGGTGCACGTCTTCCATGTGGTACTGCTGGGTCGCTGGCGCCACCTTGCACAGGTTCGGCACCTTGCGACTCATGCGGTCGATATCGGCCATGGTGAAGTTCACGCCGGCTTCGTGGGCTGCGGCCAGCAGGTGTAGCACCGTGTTGGTGGAGCCGCCCATGGCGATGTCCAGCGCGATCGCGTTCTCGAAGGCCTCGAAGGTGGCGATGCTGCGCGGCAGCACGGTCGCGTCGTCCTGCTCGTACCAGCGCTTGGCCAGGTCCACCACCAGGCGGCCGGCCTCCAGGAACAGGTTCCGACGCCCGGCATGGGTGGCCAGTAGCGAGCCGTTACCGGGCAGCGACAGGCCCAGGGCCTCAGTCAGGCAGTTCATCGAGTTGGCGGTGAACATGCCGGAGCAGGAGCCGCAGGTCGGGCAGGCCGAGCGCTCGATGGCGGCGACGTCGTCGTCGGTCTCGTCGGGGTTGGCGGCGGAGACCATGGCATCGACCAGGTCCAGCTTCAGGTCGCCCTTGTTGGCCAGGCTGACCTTGCCGGCCTCCATCGGGCCGCCGGAGACGAACACCGCCGGGATGTTCAGCCGCAGTGCCGCCATCAGCATGCCAGGGGTGATCTTGTCGCAGTTGGAGATGCAGACCAGCGCATCGGCGCAGTGGGCGTTGACCATGTACTCGACGCTGTCGGCGATCAGATCGCGCGAGGGCAGCGAGTAGAGCATGCCGCCATGGCCCATGGCGATGCCGTCATCGACGGCGATGGTATTGAACTCCTTGGCCACGCCGCCCGCCGCCTCGATCTCGCGGGCGACCAGCTGGCCCATGTCCTTCAGATGCACATGACCGGGCACGAATTGGGTGAAGGAGTTGGCAACGGCAACGATCGGCTTGTCGAAGTCGCCATCCTTCATGCCCGTTGCGCGCCAGAGCGCCCGCGCGCCCGCCATGTTGCGGCCATGGGTGGTGGTACGAGAGCGGTACTGGGGCATTGGGGTCTCCGGACGTTGAATCGGCGTAACTGAGCATGTTCAGCCGCCCATTATCATCTTTCAAGCGCGCTGACGAAACGCCTTCGAACCCTTTCAAGTGGTGCGCCTGAGCTGAAGCCCTAGCGGCTGTTGTCGGGTGATCCTGAACGCGGCAAGGCGATTGGCGTCCGATTGGCGTCCTGATCAGGCTGCGTCAGCTCGACGCTGAGGCGCCGGAGTGGTTGATCGCGGGCCTGTTCCGGTCATCTATCGACTTGGCATCCATCCAGCTTTGGACCCTCAGGGTGGATCGGCTATTCTATTCCTGCTCGGTTGACTGGGCGCGGCGTGCTTCTGGAGGATTGTCCAGTGTCAGACGAAAAAGCCTCTGACGAGAAGAAGATGCAGGCGCTTAAGGCGCGAAAGGTGCTCTGCCGCGACGCTGGCTGTCTGGCTGCAAGGGTGTCACAATCACGCCGCCTAACCTAAACGGGACGGCTCGAGGTGAAAGCGCTGAAGGCAATCGAACGATCCGCAGGGGTCGATGACATCGAGGTCGATAACATCAACGACTTCGGTCCGAAACATCTCGTGGCACGCCCCGACCTGCTGTCCAGTTGGTCAGGACGCCTTGCATGGGATTACGGGCGTCTGCTCATCTTCTCGGTCCTGCTGCAGCTCCTGTTGTTTGCGCTGTCATCGGCGCTTGCGTATCACTCACACGCCAGTTTCTGGTATGCCCCGGCGGGGCTGTCCGTCGCGCTTTTCCTGCTGTTGGGAAGCCGGGCCTTCCCGATCGTGTTCTGCTGTGTTGCCGCGACGACGCTGCTGAACACCCCGATCCTAGAGCGCGGCGCAGACCCGCTCCTCTCGATCCTTCAACTCCTGTGCTACCCGCTGGCCCATGCCATTCCGTACTGGGCCGGCGTGTCCCTGCTGCATCGGGTGACGAACGGTGCGTTCGACCCGCGCGATCCGAGCCACATCCTGCGCTTCCTGATCATCATCCCCTTCTCGGCCGCTGGCGCTGCGTTGCTGGGAGGCCTGGTGCTACATGTTTTGGGCGGTGTTCCCTTCGACCTGGTTCAGGACCTGTTCGCAGTGCGCTGGATCGGCGACCTGGCGGCTGCGGTGTGCCTTAGCATCGCCATCGTCTACCTGTATCTAATGATGCTGGAGTCGATCAATGCGGATCTCGGCTGCTGCTTCGTCTGCGAGGACAATGTCCACTCCAAGCGGTTGCCGCTTCGCGATCTGCTCTATCTGCCGTTGGCATGGCTGCTGTTTTTTGCCAGCGCAGCGCTGGCCTACCGCTATCCAGAGAAGCTCGGACTGTCGTTTCCGGTGTATGCGATGGTCATCGCGCTGCTGTGGACCATCTACAAGGCCCGCTCGCCGATCGTCTATGTGGTGCTGGCGGTCTTGACCATCACGCTGGCCTATACGGCCTCGGCCTTCGGCTTGATCGCGAGCGCTGCCGAATACCAGATCGCCATGATCGCCGTTGGCTCGATCACCTACTTCACCCATGCTGCGGTGTCGAGTCAACGCAAGGCGCTAGAGCACTCGGAGCAGGTGAACATGCGGCTGCTGAGCGAGATCCGCCAAAAGGAGTTTCTCCAGGAAAAGGCCGAGATCCTCCAGTTTCGATCTGGTCGGGATTACCTGACGGGTGCACTGAACCGTGCGTTTTTTCAGGAGGCGCTGCACGCCCAGTATCACCGGAGGGTAAACAGGGGAAGCCGACACTGTCTGGCCTTCGTTGATCTCAACGACTTCAAGCAGGTCAACGATCGCTTTGGGCATCATGCCGGTGATGAGGCACTCAAAGCGACCGCCCGGATTCTGATGGCCCGCTCGCGTAAAGGGGATATCGTTGCCCGCTACGGCGGTGACGCATTCGTTGTGATCCTCCCCGAGGTGACGAACGTGCATGAGGCTGACGCCATCATCACCCGATGGAAACAGGACGTCGCCCGTCAGCGCATCGAGACCTATCCGAAGCTGAGGCTGTCGATCAGTGTCGGCCGGGCGTTCTTCCCCGGTTCATCAGACAGCGAGAACGAGATGAGCATCTTGCGGGCCGCGGATCAGGACATGGATCAGGATAAGGCGCGGATGAAGACGTCCAAATGAGCGGCGGCGCGGCAATGCAACAGGCTCCCGATCTGTTCTCCTATCGCAAGCACTGGGCGCATAAGCTCGGCACCGCGCCCGAGCTGCCGATGACGCGCGCCGAGATGGACCTACTGGGCTGGGACAGCTGCGACATCATCATCGTCACCGGCGATGCCTATGTCGACCATCCGTCGTTCGGCATGGCCATCATCGGCCGCTTGTTGGAGGCGCAAGGCTTTCGCGTTGGCATCCTCTCGCAGCCGGACTGGACCTCGGCGGAGCCGTTCCGGGCGCTGGGTCGGCCGGAGCTGTTCTTCGGCATCACCGCCGGCAACATGGACTCGATGGTCAACCGCTATACGTCCGACCGTCGCCGACGTTCCGACGATGCCTATTCCCCAGACGGCGCGGGTGGGCGCCGGCCAGATCGCTCGGTGACCGTCTATGCCCAGCGTGCGCGCGAGGCCTTTCATGGGGTGCCGATCGTGATCGGGGGCATCGAGGCGAGCCTGCGGCGCATCGCCCACTTTGATTACTGGTCCGATCGGGTGCGCCGCTCGGTGCTGGCCGATGCCAAGGCCGATCTGCTGCTGTTCGGCAACGCCGAGCGAGCGATCGTAGAGCTGGCGCATCGGTTGGCGCGTGGCGAGGCGATTGCGAGCATCCGCGACATCCGTGGCACTGCGTTCATGAGGCGCGGGCTACCTGAGGGTTGGACTGAGGTCGATGCCAGCGAGCTGGATCAGCCTGGCCCGGTGCGCCCGCATCTGAATCCCTACGAGACACCGGATTGGCCGGTTGAGCCAAAAGCAGCCACAGGCGGCGGCGATGCTGGACCTTATGTCCATGGTCGCCAGCCGACCTGCGCCGATGCCCCGGCAGCGGTCGGCTCAAACGCGCAGCAAGCAGCTCAGGCCGACGCAGAGACGGCCGCTAGAGCCGCCGCTCGAGGAGGCTTCAAGCTCAGGACTCCGTCAGTCGCCGAAGCGACCGCACAGGCGTCCGCCAGAACGATAGCCAACAAAAACCCCAACACGAATCCCAACACGAACGCGAACACCCAGTCGATCTCGATCGACCAGCTTCGACAGCGGCCGGCGCGCGCGCGCAGCGTGGTGCGGCTGCCATCCTTCGAGCAGGTGCGCGATGACTCGGTGCTCTATGCCCATGCCTCGCGGGTGTTCCATCTGGAGACCAACCCGGGCAATGCGCGCGCGCTGGTGCAGCGGCACGGTGAGCGCGAGGTCTGGCTGAACCCGCCGCCGATCCCGCTCAGCAGTGCCGAGCTGGATCAGGTCTTCGCGCTGCCCTATAGCCGTCGGCCGCATTCCGACTACGGCCAGGCGCGGCTGCCGGCCTGGGAGATGATCCGCCATTCGATCAATATCATGCGTGGCTGCTTCGGCGGCTGCACCTTCTGCTCCATCACCGAGCACGAGGGGCGCATCATCCAGAGCCGCAGCGAGGCCTCGATCCTCGAGGAGATCGCCGAGGTTCGCGATCGCACGCCCGAATTCACCGGGATCATCTCCGATCTGGGCGGGCCGACTGCGAACATGTGGCGTTTGGCCTGCAAGGATTCCCGGATTGAGGCAGCCTGCCGGCGCCTGTCCTGCGTCTACCCGAGCATCTGCGCCAACCTCAACACTGATCATGGGCCGCTGATCCAGCTTTATCGTAAGGCGCGGGCGGTCCCCGGCATCAAGCGCGTGCTGATCGCCTCCGGGCTGCGCTACGACCTGGCCCTACGCTCGCCCGAGTACATCCGCGAGCTGGTGATGCATCACGTCGGCGGCTATCTGAAGATCGCCCCAGAGCACACCGAGGCAGGGCCGCTGGCGGCGATGATGAAGCCCGGCATCGGCAGCTATGAGCGTTTCCGCCAGCTGTTCGAGCGCTACTCGCGCGAGGCAGGCAAGGAGCAGTACCTGATCCCGTACTTCATCGCCGCCCACCCCGGCACCAGCGATGAAGATATGCTGAACCTGGCCCTCTGGCTGAAGCGCAACCGCCTGCGACCAGATCAGGTGCAGGCCTTCCTGCCGACGCCGCTGGCGCTCGCCTCAACGATGTACCACACCTGCATCAATCCGTTGCAGCGCGTTCGCCGCGATGCCAAGCCGATCAGCGTGGTGCGCAAGCTGCGCCAGCGGCGGCTGCATAAGGCCTTCCTGCGCTGGCATGATCCAGCCAACTGGCCTGAATTGCGCGAGGCGCTCAAGTCCATGGGCCGCGCCGACCTGATCGGCAACGGCAAGCATCACCTGGTGCCTGCATTCCAGCCCCGGGGCGCCGTTGGCCCAGGCGCGCCTCGTCGTTCTGGCTCGCCGCCGCGCGCTGGCTCACCGCCGCGCGCTCAGCGGCGGCCAACGAAGCGCAGGCGCCCTGTCAGCGGTTGAAGCCGCCGGCTGCAAAGTCATCAGGCTGAGGGCGGGCCGCAGCCGGGCGGCTCGAAGGCCTCATCTGGTCAACGACTGAGCGGGATCGCTCTCTGACTCTCGAGTCTGCGCTTGCTGACATCAGCGCCTAGCCCATGCGCCGATCTGGGGGGCGATCCGCTGCCCTGCGCTCGGCCTTTGCCGCCGTTGCTGTGGGTCTCCGGCGGTTCGGGTATCCTGTGCGGCTGTTACCCGGGGCGGCGAGGGCGCCGCCTCAACCGAATCGACCTAGACAAGAGGCTCAACATGGACCTTCAACGCGTCCCTCGCGGCGACAATATCCCGAGCGAGATCAACGTCATCATCGAAATTCCGTCGCATGCGGAACCGGTCAAGTACGAGATGGACAAGGCCACCGGCGCCATGTTCGTTGATCGCTTTATGTCGACCGCAATGCACTATCCGTGCAACTACGGTTATGTGCCGCATACGCTGTCATCGGACGGCGATCCGGTCGACGTGATGGTGGTCACCCCCTATCCGCTGATCTCTGGCTCGGTGATCAAGTGTCGACCCATCGGGGTGTTGAAGATGACGGATGAGTCGGGCGACGACGCCAAGATCTTGGCGCTGCCGATCGATTCGCTGTTCAAGGGCTATCGGAATATCGAGAGCTTTCGTGACATGCCTCCCCATCTGCTCGATCAGATCGCGCACTTCTTCGAGCACTATAAGGATCTTGATGAAGGCAAGTGGGTTCGCGTCGGTGGCTGGGGCGGGCGTGAAGATGCACGTGAGGAGATCATGGCCAGCGTGCGGATGTTTGACGCCGAGCCTGAAAAGCCGCGCTTCTAAATCCTTGCGCGCGCCCGGCGTCGCGTCGCCGGTCATATCGCCAGCGATGCTCGCTTCGAGGCCCCCTTAGTGGTAGTCCAGTTTCGACTTCCCGATGCTTGCCGGACAGTGGCGCTCAAATCGGGAAGCCGTTGATGGGCGCCTGACTTAGGAGGCCAACGAAAGACCGGCTAGAAGGCGAAGGAAAGAACGGCGCAATTTGGCGCGAGATTTTCTCGCAGTCGCCTTATGTGTCCCACATAACGTTTTTCTCGTCGCGGGCAGCCGCCTCCAGCAGGTCGATCAAGGGCAGTGCGCGATGCCTGAGACTGACGCTCTGAGCGCGGGCTTCATCGTCTTGATCTTCGCGTTCTGGATTGAGCGGGGCCTCTGGGTTGGCCTCGACTGCAGCCTTGAGGCGCGCGAGTGCCGCTGGGACGTCCTCGGCGAGTAGTGCGCTTGGCACGGAGCCGCTGTGGCCCATCATTCGAATCAGGGCCTTGGCGACGTCGCCGAACATGGTGATGTCGGCATGAGCTGGGGTCTTGAAGGTGATCAGCATGGGTTTTATCGTCTTCGTTGCTCGTGGTGTGGTCACAGATTGCCACACAGTAGCCTGCGCAGATCGCTGTTTCGGGCGACTGTGCAGCCTAACCCGCTGCACGCGATCGGCGCTGTACTGGACTTGATGCCAGGCACTTCGGGGGGCAAGAGCTGGAGCTGAGCTGATCAACATGGCCTGGTCGGCGTCATCTGCAACCGCAAGCGGATTCGCAGCGCGTGCTGGCTGTCACGATCACTCCTTGGCGCCAGTTGCGGTGTGGAAATTGCTTAATCGCCATAGCGATGCAGCGCTGGCCACTGGAGTCTCCTCGTCTGGCCTCCGCAGTTGTACGGGTTTTGTCTGCCCCAACCTCGACCTTTCATCGACCGTTCCAAAGCCGTGAGGAGCCGCCGTTTTGACAAGTCTAGTGAGAGTGTCGTCTCCAGTGCCGTCTGCGTCCAGCGCTTCGTCTGCGATGACGGTGGCCCCGGCTTGGCGACGCTGGCTCTTTGCTAGCCTGGTGACGCTGACGACCGCTGCGGCGCTTGGGTTAATGGTCTGGACCCTGCAGGCCGGCGGCTTCGATTGGCTCGATGCGCTGCTCGTGCTCTGCTTCGCGATGACCCTGCCCTGGACCGTGATCGGGTTCTGGAATGCGGTGATCGGGCTCGTGATCATGCGCGTCACCGCTGATCCGGCGCAGGCGGTCTGTCCGGTGCTGGCCAAGGCCGATGATCGAGGGCCAATCACGAGCAGCACCGCCCTGCTGAGCTGCATCCGCAACGAGGACGCGGCGCTGGTCGCGCGCAATCTGGATCGGATGATCGATGAGCTGGCGGACGCCGGTGTCGCCGACCGCTTTCGCGTCTATGTGCTCAGTGACTCGACCTGGCCCGAGGTGATCGCCGCCGAAGAGGAACAGATCGGCTGGCTCGCTGATCGCTGGCGCGGCGTGATCGAGGTGATCTATCGTCGGCGGGCCGAGAATCCAGGCTTCAAGGCAGGTAACGTGCGTGACTTCTGCGCGCGCTGGGGTGCTGCGCACGATTTCATGTTGGTGCTCGACGCCGATAGCCTGATGGCGGCGGAGACCATCCTCCGCATGGTGCGCACCCTGCAGGCGCATCCGCAGCTCGGCATCCTGCAAACGCTGATGGTGGGGCTGCCTAGCGATAGCGCCTTCGCGCGGCCGTTTCAATTCGGCATGCGCCTTGGCATGAAAAGCTACAGCATCGGTGCTGCCTGGTGGCAGGGTGATGCAGGTCCGTACTGGGGCCACAACGCGCTGATCCGGTTGCGCCCTTTTATCGATCACTGCGAGCTGCCGCAGCTCGCCGGGCAGGGTCCGCTCTCGGGTTGGGTCCTGAGTCATGATCAGCTCGAGGCGGCCTGGATGCGTCGTGCTGGCTATCAGGTGCGCGTGATGCCGATCGAGGGTGGTAGCTGGGAGGAAAATCCACCGACCCTGCTTGAGTTTATCCGTCGCGATCTGCGCTGGTGTCAGGGCAATATCCAGTATCTGAGGCTGCGGCGCGATCAGCTCGCAGGCCTGCACCCGGTGAGTCGCTGGCAGCTGCGGTTGGCGGTGATGATGTTCTTGGCCTCACCGGCCTGGGTGCTGCTGATGCTGGTGGGGGTGCTTCGGCTCGGCTTTGGCGAGGCCGGTCCGGTGTACCTGCCGGCGCCGGGTGTGGCGTTGTTCGCGCTGGTGATGGCCATGGTCTTCGCGCCTAAGCTGGCGACCATCGTCGATGCGCTCAGCACGCGCGCCGGGCGGCAGCGCTACGGTGGTAGTCTGCGGTTGATCGTCGGCAGCCTGGCCGAGGTCGGCTTCAGCACCCTGTTGGCACCCATCATGGCCATCGCTCATAGCCTGTTCTTGCTTGGTCTGCTCTTCGGTCGCGCTGTCGTTTGGGAAGCGCAGCGGCGCGTGACCCACGGCGTGCATCCGCTCGAGGCGCTAAGGCGGCTATGGCCACAGACCCTGTTCGGGGTGTTCGGCTTCGCCTGGCTTGCGCTGCATGCGCCGCCAGGCGCGCTGGTGATCTCGCCCTTCTTCGTCGGAGCCTTGTTGGCGGTGCCGATCGCGGTGAGTTCTGCCGCGCCGGCGCTGGGTCGCCTCGTCACCCGGGTTGGGCTTTGGCGAACGCCGGATGAGGTCGAGCCGGCGCCGCTGGTGCGGGCCGTCAAGCCAGATCTGGCTGCGGCTGTTGCTCGGCCAACAGGCGCGCCTTTGGCGGCCTTGCGTGAGACCGCCGTGACTGAGGTTGTTGACTGATTGAGCGTGCCGGCAGCGCAGATAAAGCGCGCCGCCCAATCCTCATATATGGTCCGCCCCGCGATGCAAGAGCCACTTGACTGTTCAGCAGAAGGAAACGTTGCGGCCATATATCCGGCGTCGTGATGAGGTGGCGTGATCGCTCCTCGCGCCCTGATGGAATCCGCGCGCATTCCTGTCCTTATCACTGTTTCAGTCTCGGCGATGCCGGCTGGTGAGGATTACAGGGTTTCAGGAATGCAGGACAAGCCTTTCATGCCATCACAGTGACAGTCACTCTTAGCAACTCGTGGTTAGAAACTCGTGGTGTGGGTGATCGTGCTCGCTCGGATGTGACTCAATCCCTCATCGGTGCTCGCGGCGGTTAAACCGCCTGACTCAAGGCGTGCTTTGGATCGTAGGCCTCGCCTTTGGT